>NZ_JBMDIY010000018.1:0-113135 GCF_057808895.1 Flavobacterium sp. FG68 | reverse complement strand
TAATTATAAAAATGTAGCTTAACTTTTTCTCCAGTTTTTGTTTGCATATCCAAGCGGCAGCTAAAGGTCTGCGTGCAACATCACAAGTTGAAGTAATATTCCATTTTGTATTAAATATTTCTTGTTGTATAGCATAGGAGTTGACTTTTGCTAAAAATTCAGTCCTGTCGATTTTTAAAGAATAAGGAATATACTTTTGAGGTCCTCCGCAAGTTTTTTTTCCTATTGCTATAAAATCCCACTCTCCAGAGCAAGCAGAATTGCTGTCTGAAAGTGCAATAATTTCATCATACAATTTTTCTAAATTTTTAGAATCTTCATCTTGTGTAGAATCTTCATTTTTTAATGATTCTTTTTTTTGCGTGTTTAAAGAATCTTGAAGTTTAATTTCACTGTCTGAATCACATGCAGTAAAACTTAAACAAATCATAAGGGTAATTAAGCTAATTTTCTTCATGGTTTTGATTTTCATGCAAAGAAGAAAGTTTTAGGCTTAAAACACAGCTACTAAAAGATTGTAAAATAATAAAATAAGACAAAATTTAAACTTAAAGCAGAAAAAAATTAAATGTAGATCTTTTTCTGCTTTAGTTTTTTTTGGGAATTGTTGATGAATCTTTTACCAAAGATGATGTACATCTTGTTTTATATACTTTTCGTAAATTTTATTCATTTCCGAAATTTTCTCCGAACTTAATTTTGGTAAATCATACACTGATAAATTAGACAGCACATGACTTTCTTTTGAAGCTCCGGGAATAATACAGCTAATTTCGTTAAAACTCAAAATCCATTGCAAAGCAATAGGAGCAAGGTTTGCAGTTTCCGGAAACAAGGCTTTTAATTCTTCAACAGCTTTTAAACCTAAATCATAATCGATTCCTGAAAAAGTTTCGCCTTTATCAAACGCATCTCCGTTTCTGTTGAAATTCCTATGATCTTGTGCGTCAAAAGTAGTTTTAGCATCAAATTTACCCGTTAAAAGTCCGCTTGCAAGAGGAACTCTCGCGATGATACCGATATCTTTCTTTTTAGCTTCAGAGAAAAATAATTGTGACGGACGCTGGCGAAATAAATTAAAAATAATCTGAACAGTCGTTACATTCGAATATTCGATTGCTTTTAAAGCTTCTTCGACTTTTTCGACACTCACGCCCAAATTCAAAATTTTACCCTGATCTTTCAAACGATCAAACATTTCAAAAATTTCAGGTCGGTAATACACTTCTGTTGGCGGACAATGCAGCTGAATCAAATCTAAAGTTTCTAATCCGGTTCTTTTAAGGCTGTCTTCAACAAATTTCTGAAGCACTTTTGGCTGATATCCATCATTCACATGCGGATTAATCTGACGCCCGCATTTTGTCGCAACATAAATACGTTCAGAACGTGAACGAACTACTCGTCCAACAGCAGTTTCGCTTAATCCGTTTTCATAAACATCAGCAGTATCTATAAAATTTACGCCGTTGTCAATTGCTGTGTTGATCAGTTCATCAGCAGTTTTATCGTTAAATCCTGAACCCCATTTTCCTCCAACCTGCCAGGTTCCAAGTGAGATTTCAGATATATTAAAGTTTGTTTTTCCTAGTTTTCTGTAGTTCATTTTCTTTTAAGTTGCAAAGGTTCATAGTTACAAAGTTGCAAAGGTTTTTGTAGAGGCGCACAGCAGTGCGTCTTTTAGGAAGTTATAAGGTATTGTAAGTAGTTTATAAAAAACTTAGCTCCCCTAACCCTTTTTCCCTTTGAACCTTTGTCGCTTTGACCCTCTTTTTAATCAAACAAATCCGAAGACAAATATCTATCACCGCGATCGCAAATAACAGCTACTATAACGCCAGATTCTAATTGTTCTGCGAGTTTTAAAGCTACGGCAACAGAGCCGCCGCTGCTCATTCCGGCAAAAACACCTTCTTCGAGCGCTAATCTTTTAGTCATTTCTCGTGCTTCTTCTTCGCTGACATCTATAACAGTATCTACTTTTGAAGCATCAAAAATTTTAGGTAAATATTCCTGAGGCCATTTACGAATTCCCGGAATTTGAGAACCGTCGCTTGGCTGTGCGCCAATAATTTGAACAGCAGGATTCTTTTCTTTTAAATAAGTCGAAGTTCCAATGATAGTTCCTGTAGTTCCCATTGCCGAAACAAAATGCGTTACAGTTCCATCAGTATCATTCCAAATTTCAGGCCCGGTAGTTTTGTAATGCGCTTTCCAGTTGTCATCATTTGCAAACTGATTTAGCATGATATAACCGCCCTCAGCCACTTTTTTGTCGGCATAATCCCTTGAACCAATAATTCCCTCTTCAGCGGGCGTTAAAATAACTGTAGCGCCATACGCACGCATGGTTTGTGTTCTTTCTTTCGTAGAATCTTCCGGTAAAATTAATTCTATCTCTATTTGAAATAATTGAGCAATCATCGCAAGAGCAATTCCGGTATTGCCGCTTGTTGCTTCAATTAATTTATCTCCTTTTTTAATTTCTCCTCTTTCAAGCGCTGCAGCAATCATGTTATATGCTGCTCTGTCTTTTACACTTCCACCAGGATTATTTCCTTCCAGTTTCAGTAAAAGCTTAACGTTTTTATTCTTAACCAAATTGACGGTTTCCATTAATGGAGTATTTCCAATTAGGTTTAGTAACTTCTGTGGACCCATTTTATTTTTTTTCTTTTATTTTAACTTCTGTTGTGGTGGTATTAAGTACAATCGAATCTTCGGGAATTGATTTAGTAATCCATGAATTACCGCCAATAATACTATTTTTTCCAATGATGGTTTCCCCTCCTAAAATCGTTGCATTGGCATAAATGCACACATTTGCTTCAACGGTTGGATGTCTTTTCGCGTTTTTCATATCTTTGCTTACACTCAAAGCTCCAAGCGTAACACCCTGATAAATTTTAACGTGTTTTTTAATAACGCTGGTTTCGCCAATAACAATTCCTGTGGCGTGATCTATAAAAAATGGCGAAGCAATATCGGCACCGGCGTGAATATCAGTTCCGGTAATTCTATGTGCATATTCGCTCATTAATCTTGAAAAAAGCAATAAATCTAAATGATACAATTCGTGGCTTAATCTGTAAATGGCAATGGCATAAAAGCCCGGATAGGCTAAATAGACTTCATCAATGCTGTTTGATGCAGGATCATTTTCAAGAATATATTCGGCATCCTGATTTAATTTTTCTAAAACGCCCGGAAGTTTTGCTACAAATCTGTCCCAGATTGATTCGCATAAATTTTGAGGTTTTTTGCAGGCTAAAACGGCTATTTCTTTAAAGCGGATTTCAAGTTCATCGATACTTTCGTCAAGAGCAGCATTTGAATCAAAAAGAGTGTAAAAAAGCTTCTCGGTAAAATCTTCAGTTTTGGTTTTGATACCGTAGTTTATATTAGAATGGCTTTTTAGAGCCTTAATATTTTGTATGATATTGTCTTTAGTCACAATAGTAAAATTGAGTGGATATTTTAAAACGTTAAAAGTAAGGTGTTTTTTGTAAATAAGGACATGATTTAACGAAAGAAATTTTGCTTTCAGAATTGTATTTGTGATAAATAAAAGATTAATAAATGCTTCTGTTTTATATGATTCTTAAGAAGTTAATTGTGTAAATTAGCGGATAAAATCTACAAAAATGAAAAATAATTCAACTTTTAAAAGTTCGATTTCTGATATTTCTTTTCCCGAAAGTGAGAAAATTTCCGGTAATTCTATCCACGATCCCATTTTAGGCCTTATTTTAAAAGATCATCCTTCATTTTGTGATGATGACTCTATTTCGGTTCAGGAATTGAATGAATACCGTCAAAAATATATTTCTAATTATTTATCAACTGAAATTGGAACACTTTCTGACCTTGAAAAAAGTGTTATTTCTTCTTTAAAAGAAGATAAATCAATTGTAAGTATTGTTGAAGATGAAGATGAAAAAAGAAGTTTCGGTCAAAAAATAGCCGATAAAGTGGCAGATTTTGGCGGAAGCTGGACTTTTATTATTTCGTTTATAGCTTTTATTGTTGTCTGGATTGGTTCTAATGTTTATTTTTTACTGGATAAAGGTTTTGATCCGTATCCGTTTATTTTATTGAATTTGATTTTATCTTGTATAGCCGCACTTCAGGCGCCGGTAATTATGATGAGCCAAAACCGTCAGGAAGAAAAAGATAGAAACCGTGCCAAAAAAGATTATATGATTAACCTGAAATCTGAATTAGAAATAAGAATGATTCACGATAAAATCGATCATTTAATTATGCACCAGCAGCAGGAATTAATCGAAATTCAGAAAGTTCAAATTGAGATGATGAATGATATTTTAAATCAGGTTAAGAAATAAAACAGACCTAAAATATTAAAGATAAAAGTGTTTGTAGTAATAACCCACACACATAAAAATGATATTTATCCCGGCAGCTTTCCAGATGATTTTTTGGTAGTTTCTGGATTTATCCAAAAAATATAAAGCCAGTAAAATTAAAAATAAAAGGGTAGTGTAGATGGCCGGATACATCTTAAAAGCGGCCGAAAATTCGCCTTGAAAAAGTAAGAATAGAGAACGTTGAAAACCACAGCCCAGGCACTCAATTCCGAAGAGTTTTTTGAATAGGCAGGGGATCATATATTTCTCTAAATTCACAGCGTAATTTTTTACAATTTTACAAAAAAATATTCGATAACATTTCAGAAGAAAGAAACTTCTATTTTAAAGTTTTATACTTTTGGATTTTTAAACTTTAGAAAATGAAAGCTTTTAAAATTTTAATTATGATTCTTGCCATTTCAGTTGCATTATATGAGCAGGTTTCTGATGATAAAAATATCTATGTAATGGTAATTGCAATTGCCATTTTTATGTATGGAATGATGCAGTTAAGCGCAAAAACGCCGAGTAAAAATCAAGAAAAAGAGGAGCAGGATGTTGACTAAAGGAGATAAAGTTTCGGTATTAGACGAAGCAATAAACGGAACAGTGGTTTCGGTTAAAAATAAAGAAGTTTTAATAGAAACTGAGGATGGATTTACGATGACATTTTTTGTCAATGAATTGCTTAAAATTCAGGATTCCAGTAATTTAATGAATTCTATTAAAAGAATTGATTTAGAAGAGGTTTCAAAAGAAAAAGCAGAACCGAAACCACGAAGTTTTGTCAAAGAAAAGAAAGATAAACGCGAAATTGCGGCTCCAGAATTTGATTTGCACATTGAAAAACTGGTTCCAAATAAACGCGGAATGTCAAATTATGATATCCTGACACTGCAGACAGAAACGGCAAAAAGACATATTGAATTTGCGATTAAAAACCGCATTCCAAAAATCGTTTTTATTCACGGTGTCGGCGAAGGAATTTTAAAAGCCGAACTTGATTTTTTATTGGGTCGTTATGACGGAATTGATTTTCAGGATGCCAATTATCAAAAATATGGCTTAGGTGCGACTGAAGTTTATATTCGCCAAAACAATAAATAAAAGAATTTTTAAGACTTAAAATTCTTTATTTTTAAGCATAAAAAAACGTCTGTTTTTTGAATCTGATTTAATAAAAAACCGGATCAAAAAACAGACGTTTTTTGTAAGAATATTTTTTTGCTATTTTTTGGACGTTGGTGCTGTTACTGGAGGATCAGTTATTGTACCAAGAACAAAATTATCTGCTAAATAAAAGCTGCTGTTTCCTTTTTTAAGAGTAACATTTTTTATGGTAATAGTATGCTTGTAAACAATACTTGTTGTACCTGTTGCTGTTGTTGTAACTTCAACAATACCTTTGTTATCTGCTACGCTATTCCATACTGTGCTTATAGCTGGTGCTGAAGGTGCCGGGGTTATACAAAAGTACGAGCTGGTTAAAGTCCCTGTATTAGATTTAAAAGTAGTATAATTTATATTGTTTGCTGCTGCTGTTATTGCTGCAGATCTTGTACCTACTACTTGTTTAATAAGTGTCTGGTCCAGATTATTAACCTGCATAAAAGAAGTTGGATTAAAATTATAAACTTGTTTCTTATCTGTACATTGTAATGCCGGAGTTGTAAAAGTCAAATATAGCGGATCTGGTGAAGTTGTGTAATTTCCAAAAACAAATTCTTCTTCTGTTTGTGGACCTGCAGGTTTTAAGAAAGTAATATTTCTAAAAACAATTTGATGATTGTAACCTGTAATTCTTGTACTTCCGTCAGTTTGGCTTTTATCTCCTGTAACTTGTGATGATGTAATTTCAATTATACCTGCTGTAGCCTGCCATTCTTCTGTTACATTTGGTGTTCTTGGCGGTATTGTACCACAAATATTATCAACTGCAACTTTACCGTCGTAAGCTCTGTAAAGTACACGATAAGTTGAATTATTTATATCGTAAGTAAGCGGATCACCATCTGGTGTAGCATCGTTTTTAATACTGTTTGCCGGCAGCTGAAGTATTAATGCTTCCTGAGTTTTTAATTTATAAATTAGAGTTGGAGCAGTTTCGTCAGTACTTGAATTAGGACATTTTGCCGAAGTCTGAATATCTTCAAAATTAATTGTATCTACAGTTAAATCGCCGTCGTCGCATCCGTTTAACAAAAGAGCCAATATTAAAAGGCTTACATATTTTTTCATCGTAATTTTATTTGGGTCAAAAATAGTGAAAAATTTGGCAAATGAACTTTTAGATTAGACAATTGATATTTCATAACTTTGCATCAATGAAAAAAGTATACCTCGATAACGCCTCAACAACCGCTATGCGACCTGAAGTCATTCAGGAAATGACTAAAATTATGGCAGAAGATTTTGGTAACCCGTCTTCTACGCATAGTTTTGGACGAAATGCTAAAACAGTTTTAGAACTTTCAAGAAAAAGTATTGCCAAACATTTAAATTGTTCTGCGCAGGAAATTATTTTTACTTCTGGCGGAACAGAGGCAAATAACTGGATTCTGAGATCGGCTGTTGAAGATTTAAAAGTAGAGCGTATCATAACTACAAAAATTGAACATCATGCTGTTTTGTACAGCGTTTTGGCATTGCAGTCAGATTACAATATTCAGGTTGATTATGTAAATGTTAATCAAGACGGAAGTATTGATTTAACGCATCTTTCTAATTTACTTTCTGATGAAAAGAAAACCATTGTTAGTCTAATGCACGTAAACAACGAAACTGGAACTGTTTTAGATTTGGATAGAGTTGGGGTGATCTGCAAACAATACAATGCTTTATTTCATTCAGACACCGTTCAGTCAATTGGAAAAACTGAAATCGATCTTCAAAAAACTCCTGTAGATTTTATTTTAGCAAGTGCGCATAAATTTCACGGACCAAAAGGCGTTGGTTTTGCTTTTATTCGAAAAAATTCGGGTTTACAGCCTTTGATTTTTGGCGGAGAACAAGAAAAAGGTCTTCGCGCCGGAACAGAAGCCGTACATCAAATTGCCGGAATGGCAAAAGCGTTGTCTCTTTCTTATGAAAATTTAGACACAGAAAGAGATCATATTTCTGATCTTAAAAAATATCTTATAGAACAATTGGAACTTAATTTTCTGGGTTTTAGAATTAACGGAAAAAAAGACGATTTTTATAATATCATCAATATCACGTTACCTTTTTCTTCAGATAAAACTTCAATGCTTTTATTTAGTTTAGATATGAAAGGAATTGCAGTTTCAAGAGGAAGTGCCTGCCAGTCCGGAAGTATAAAGCCTTCACATGTTTTAAAAGAAATGCTTTCGGAGGATGATTTAAAATTACCAAATCTCCGAATTTCATTTAGTCATTATAATACAAAAGAAGATATCGATTGGTTGATTGAGAGTCTGAAGGTTGTTTAGTTTTTAGGTGCAAAGATTCAGAATTGCTAAGGGGCTAAGCGGGTGTAAAAAAACTTTAGTTAAAAAAATAATCACAAACATTGTCATTTCGACGAAGGAGAAATCTCCACGAGAAACTCGACAAAGATTGGATTTTTGTTACGGAGTTACTTGCGGAGATTTCTCCTTCGTCGAAATGACAAAACTAGGTGTTAAAAAATCTAAAATCTACACTCTTAAATCTAAAATTACTTACGAATAACTTTTACCTGCGAGTCGTTTGTTAATTTGATAATTGTCGATGGTTTTCCAGCGATTTTATCCTGATTTAGTTTTACTACATAATCAACACCTTTAATGATTTCGGGATTTATGTCTTTGAAAGAAATAGGAGTAGGCTGCCCTGAAATGTTTGCAGAAGTCGAAACCAATGGTTTTTTCATTCTTTCCATTAACTTGAAACAAAAAGGCTCTTTTACCAATCTTATTCCTAATGATTTATCGGCTGCAATAATATTATGTGCAACGTTTCTGGCTTCGTCTAAAATTAGAGTGGTTGGTTTTTCAGATAAATCCATAATCTGCCAGGCCACTTCCGGAACGTTTTTAAAAACGTTGTAAATCATTTTTTCTCCATTCATTAAAACAATCATGCTTTGTGTTTCGGCGCGTTGTTTTAGTTTGTAGATTTTGGCAACAGCTTCAGGATTAGTAGCATCACAACCTATTCCCCAAACGGTATCTGTAGGGTAAAGAATAATGCCGCCTTCTTTAATCACTTCATAAGCATTGTGAACTTCAGTATTTATATCTTGATTCATGACCTAAATATTTTAATAATAACAGAATAATGCTCTGTATTACAATGTTTGTGTATTTATAATTTGAGTTATATTTTTTAAATCTGCTTCAGAAATTCCCACATAAAGTGGTAAACATAAAATTCTTGATGCGATAGATTCAGAAACAGGCATTTTTTCTCCTTTTGTATATTCTATAGTATTCAAAGAAGGATAAAAATAACGGCGGGGAATTATATTGTCTTTTGCTAAAGCTTCCAAAACTTTTAATAAAGTTTCTTCAGAATCTAAAATTACAGGATAATAACTATAATTCCATTCTGTATTTTCTCTTATTTTTAAAGTTTTTACAGTATTGAAATTTAAATTGTTATTATAAAAATCAACTACTTTTTTTCTTTCAGAAATAATATGATCCATATAAGGAAGTACCGCCAGACCCAATGCTGACTGTAACTCAGAAATTTTAGCATTTATCCCCAAACCATGAAAAGCCAAAGGACCATTGTGTCCAAAATTATGACTGTAATAAAGCTGATGAAAAATAGCAGCATCGTTGCAAAACATAGCGCCGCCTTCTCCAGTATGAAATAATTTAGTAGCATGAAAACTACAAGTGCTTACATCGCCAAAATTAAATACAGACTGATTGTCGAATTTAACTCCAAAACAATGTGCAGCATCATAAATAACTTTTAGATTGTGTTTTTTTGCAATATTTTCGATAGTAACAACATCACAAGGATTTCCAAAAACATGAGTTGCTAATATTGCAGTTGTTTTGGGTGTTATTGCAGCTTCAATTTTGGTTTCGTCAATTGTTAAATAATCCGGATTGATATCTACAAATACAGGCTTACAGTTTTCCCATACAATTGCCGCAGATGTGGCAACATATGAAAATGGTGTTGTAATGATTTCACCGCCTTCTCCAAAAAGTTTTAAGGCAATTTGAATAGGAATTGTACCGTTATTAGTAATTATCAAATTAGAAACGTCAAGAAGATTTTTAAGCTTATCTTCTAATTCTAAAGTAAGTTCGCCTCTATTTGTTAGCCAAACTTTATCCCATGCACGTTTTACATAAGAATTATATTCTTCTTGCGGGGGCAAAAAAGTTTTGGTTACAGGAATCATTTAATTATGGATTTAATGAGTTTAATTTATCATTACGGATAAACTATTGTTATATTTGCGGGGTAAAATTAGGAAAAGAAACCTTAATTTTTGACATAACTGAATATTATAACATTTTAAGAAGTAAAACTTTTGGTTAACCTGATTGGTAAACAGGAAGTTAAAGTTTTTAATCCAATTAATAAGGATGTGTTTTTGATATTTGGTATGATTAATGTAAAAAATGAACACAAAATAAATTTAATATTACTATGGAAATCAACGCTTTTTTGAAAAATTTTGCAGATATTTTAGATGATACAGATGCAGCTTTAATCACACAGGAAACTGTTTTTAGAGATTTAGATGAGTGGAATTCATTAACAGCGTTATCATTAATTGCAATGGCAGATGAAGAATACGATGTAAAATTAACAGGAGATGAAATTAAATCTTCAAATTCATTAAATGACATCTTCGAAATAATTAAAAATAAAGCATAATTAAATGGCAGCTTTTTCAGTAAATGATATTGCAATAAAAGGTATTTCCTGCTGTGTTCCTAAAAATAAGGAACTGAATGTCGATTTAGATATATTAACATCAGAAGAAATTCAAAAATTTATTGAAGCAACCGGAGTTGAAGAACGACGTATTGCTACAAAAGAAATTTGCACATCTGATTTATGCTGCGAAGCCGCCGAAAAGCTTATTAAAGATTTAAATTGGCAGAAAGATGAAATTGAAATCCTGGTTTTTGTTTCTCAGACTGCCGATTATATTTTACCAGTTTCTGCCGCTATACTTCAGGACAGATTAGGTTTGTCTACTAATTGTATTGCTTTTGATGTTCCGCTGGGATGTTCTGGTTATGTGTACGGAATGTCTATTATTGCCGGAATGATGAAAGCGACCGGTTTAAAAAAAGGTTTGCTTTTAGCCGGAGATACAAGCAGTAAACTGTTATCTAAAAATGATAAAAGTACGGTTCCGCTTTTTGGTGATGGAGGAAGTGCCACTGCATTTGAATTTGATGAAAAAGCAGAAAATTTACTTTTTGATTTAGGTACAGATGGTTCTGGATATAAAGCCATAATTGTTCCTGACGGAGGATCAAGAAACAGAATAAATGAAGATTCTCTTATTGTAAAAGATATTGAAGAAGGAATCAGCCGTAATGCCTGCAATTTGGTTCTTGACGGAATGGATGTCTTTGGTTTTGGAATTTCACAAGCTCCTAAAACCGTAAAAAAACTTGTTGAAAAATTTGAGATTGATATTGATAAAATAGATCATTTTGTATTTCATCAGGCCAACTTGATGATGAATAAAATGATTGTCAAAAAATTAAAACTGCCGGTTGAAAAAGTTCCTTATTCCTTAAAAGAATTTGGAAATACCTCTTCTGCCACAATTCCTTTAACTATTACTGCCGAATTAAAAGAGAGTTTAACAAACGCTTCTAAAGATTTAATAGTTTGCGGATTTGGAGTTGGTTTATCTTGGGGAACAGCAAAAATTAAGCTGGATAATGTTGTGATTTCTGATTTAATAGAAATATGATAAAGAATCTGGATTATATAGACGATGAAGTTTATTTAAAAGAAAAATCCTTGTTTTTTAATGAATCCTGGATTTTAGCAGCTCACAAAAATGAACTATTAAACAACAACGATTTTGTAACTTTTGAATACTACGGCGATAAAATTTTTATTCAAAATTTTAATGGCACCATAAAGTCTTTTCAAAACGTTTGTCTTCACAGATTTAATACGATACACGAAGAACCTTTTGGAAACAGGGTTTCATCTTGTTTGTATCATAATTGGACTTACGGAAAAAAAGGAAACGTTGTGGGTTTAATGTGCCGAAATTCTTTTGAAAGAGACCATATAAACGAGTTAAGACTTAAAGAATATGAAGTTGCCTTTTGCGGCGATTTTATCTTTTTAAAATTAAACGATAAGTTCGACAAAACTTTAGAGCAGTATTTAGGCAATATTTTTACACCACTTGAAGAAATAAGCCAGCATTTTGGTTCAAAAACAATCGATTATACAATTGAGCATAAAGTAAACTGGAAACTTTTGATAGAAAATGTTCTGGAATGCTATCATTGTACGTCAGTTCATGAAAATTCATTTGCAAAAATGGGATTCGGATCTGTTCCGCCAGAGAAATTTGATTTTTTTGATGCACACAGCTGGTGCGAATTTCCAAAAGGCGAAGATGTAAAACCAAATAAGATTATCGAAAAATCTTTGGCAGGAAGAACTTTTAAAACGCAGGGATATCTGCATTTTTATCTTTATCCAAATGCATTTGTAAGTTCAGTTGAAGGAAAAGGATTTTATTTAGGATTTATGCTTCCGGAATCTTCTTCAAAAACAAATTTAAGAGTACGCTATTTTGCTCCAAAATTTGAAAAAGAACTAAGCGAATCAGAACAAAATATTATTGATTTTATAAATACAAGTTCAAACGATTCTTTGGATTTAGTTTTAAATGAGGATAAAAAAATTGTAGAAAATATTCAGTCTAACTTAAAAAACTTTAAAGACCATTCGCCAATATTTGGCGATGAAGAATTTAGAATTTTAAAGTTTTACGAATATTTTAATAAACAAAAGAACAAAAGCAAATACAATGAATCCATTTGATTTATCAGGAAAAAAAATTTTAGTAACCGGAGCATCTTCGGGAATTGGTTATGAAACTTGTTTAGCAATTGCAAGGCAGGGCGGAAGTTTTATAGCAATTGCAAGACGTAAAGATTTTTTGGAAAAATTAATAGAAGAATGCGGAAGTGAAAATAGTTTCATAGCGGCAGATTTATCTCAAATGGAAGATATTAAATCTATTGTTGATACAATCGAAAATGTTGACGGAATTGTGCATTCGGCAGGAATCGTGTCTTTGGCGCCTGTTAAATTTTATTCAGAAGAATTAATGAATGAAATGCGAAGCATCAATTTTGATTCGATTGCTTACTTGGTTAATTTGATTTTTAAAAAGAAGAAAATTAATAAAGGAAGTTCCATTGTTTTGGTTTCTTCAATTGCCGGTTTATTCGGTATGAAAGGAAACGGAATTTATGCAGCAAGCAAAGGCGCATTAATTGCGATTTCTAAAGTTTGGGCAAACGAATTTGCATCAAGTAAAACTCGTGTAAATTGTGTTTCACCAGGAATGGTAAAAACAGAAATTACTTCAAAATCTATTGAAGATTTATCTTTAGAAGTAATTCAGCAGGATGAAAAAAAATATCCTTTAGGATATGGAGATCCCGTTCAGGTTGCCAACCCAATTGTGTTTTTGTTATCTGACGCAAGCAGCTGGATTACCGGACAAAATTTAGTATTAGACGGCGGAAGGACTTCAACCATATAATTTGAAGATGAAAGCAAATATTAAAGCCATATCATATTATTTACCTGAAGAAATTTTATCTAACGATTTAATTAATCAGGTATTTCCAGAATGGGATATTGAAAAGATAAGTTCAAAAACGGGAATCAATTCCCGACATATAAGTGCTGGTGATGAATTTTCATCAGACATGGCTGTTAAAGCCGCAGAAAAATTATTTGCAGAACATAATATTGATCGATCTACTATTGATTATTTGTTGTTTTGTACGCAAAGTCCTGACTATTTTTTACCTACAACCGCTTGTATTATTCAGGATAAATTAGGATTAAATACTTCAGTTGGAGCTTTAGATTTTAATTTAGGATGTTCTGGTTTTGTTTATGGATTAAGTTTAGCAAAAGGTTTAATTGCTGGTGAAATGGCAAAAAATGTTCTGTTGATTACTTCAGAAACTTATTCAAAATTTATTCATCCAAAAGATAAAAGCAATAAAACTATATTTGGAGATGCCGCCGCGGCAACTTTAATTACAAGCGACAAAGGTTTTTGTTCAGTAGGTAATTTTATTTTTGGCACCGATGGAAAAGGGGCAGAAAACCTAATTGTAAAACAAGGCGGAATGCGTTTTCCGGTTTCAAATGAAAATGAAGATATTCAGGATGAATTTGGAAACGTGAGAAACGATAAAAATTTGTTCATGAACGGAACTGAAATTTTCAATTTTACAGGTGAATTTGTTCCGAAACTTACAGAAGCTATTTTAGACAAATCAAACTTATCTAAAGATGATATCGACTTGTTTATCTTTCATCAGGCAAATAAATACATGCTGAATCACTTAAGAAAAAAAATAAAAATCCCTGAAGAAAAGTTTTTTATTGCAATGGAACATTGTGGTAATACAGTTTCATCAACCATTCCAATCGCTTTATACGAAGCTCAAAAACAAGAAAAACTAACTACTATTAAAAATTTAATATTAGCTGGTTTTGGAGTAGGATATTCCTGGGCTGCCTGTAACTTAATTATAGAATAATGAAAAATTTAGTAATAGTAGGCGCAAGAGGATTTGGACGTGAAGTTTATGACCTTGCGACACAATGTTCTGGTTATAATCTCGAATATGTAATAAAAGGTTTCCTTGACGATAAGGCTGATGCGCTTGATGGTTTTGAAAATTATCCTTCGATTATTTCTTCTGTAGAAGATTATAAAATTGAAGAAGATGATGTTTTTGTCTGCGCATTAGGAACTGTTGCATGGAAAAAACATTACGCCGAACTGATTATAGCAAAAGGAGGCAGGTTTATTAACTTAATTCATCCCTCTACAAAATTAAATACAAATGCTGTTGTGGGAACTGGTTTACTGGTTTTCATGTATGCAAATATCAGCAATGACTGTATTATCGAAGATTTTGTAACTATACAAGGATATGTTGGTCTGGGACATGATACTAAAATTCGTAAATGGGCGCATTTAAGTTCTTATTCTTTTACGGGAGGTTTTGTTGTTTTGGAAGAAGAAACGACCCTTAATACCCGTGCAACTGTGCTTCCGCGTGTAACTGTTCGCAAAGGCGCTACAGTTGGTGCCTGCAGTCTTGTAATCAAAAATGTAAAAGAGAATACTACCGTTTTTGGTATTCCGGCAAAGAAGCTAGACTTTTAGAATACAATAAAAAAAATAAAAAACCGAAATACTATTTCATGAGAGATCAAAACAGCATTATTTTAAATTGGACTGGCGATATACAAAAACCCATCGTTAGTATTTTATGCGATACTTTTAATCATGAAAAATTTATTACAGAAACTTTAGAAGGTTTTTTAAGTCAGAAAACGACATTTCCATTTGAGATCATTGTACATGATGATGCTTCAACAGATAATACAGCCAGTATTATTACTGAATTTGCCCAAAAATATCCCTTAATTATTAAAACCGTTTTACAGAAAGAAAATCAATATTCTCAAAAGATTAATTTTTGGAGTGATATTACTTTTCCCATGGCGCAGGGAAAATACATCGCCTTATGCGAAGGAGATGATTATTGGATCGATGAATTAAAATTGCAAAAGCAAGTAGACTTTTTAGAAAGCAATCCTGATTATGCAATTACATGGACAGATTTCCTTACCAAAAAAGAAACAGAATTAATTACTAATGATTTCAGCAGTACGTTACCTGCTGTTTATACGATTGATTTTAATACACTCTTTCAGCCTTATTGTACTTATACCTTAACAAGTCTTTTTAGAAAAGAAGCCGTTGATCCTTTAGATTATAAAAAATTCAAGTGCGGAAAAGATAATACACTTTATGCATTAGCACTTTGCAATGGAAAAGGAGCGTTTCTAAATTTTCAAGGCGCAGTGTACAGATGGCATTCAGGCGGGGTTTATTCCTTAAAAACACCTTTTTTCCAGCGTTATTCTTCTTATTTAAATATAAAAGAAATACTTGAAAACATTCCGCAGGCCAGAACTAATAACATGAAAAAAGTTATGGCAACTTTATTGAAAGCCTCAGCGTTTGAAGCTTTAAAATTGCGCAAAACGGATCAGTATAAAACTATTGAAGAACCTGAGAAAGCTATAAATGAATTTTTAGACAAAGCTAATCTGTCATTAAAAATGAAATATCTGTGGCGTTATATTAAAACAAATATTTAATTATTACTTCCCGGTTAAGGATTTAAAATAGAGAATCACTTTATCAACGAAGTTTATTTTTTGGAATAATGAACCTTCGTTATTTTTCAAATGTTTATAAAATGAAAGTTTATAAGAACCTGCATTTCGAACAATGCGGATTAAATTTTTAGTGATATGTTTTTGAAAAATCTCATGATTAAAATATCCCAACTTTTCATTTTGCAAAAGCAGGAATTTTGAAGCATTTATAGTTTCGATAATTTCTTCTGGAGAAAGCCCCTTTTTGAACGAAACAGCATTTAGGTAAAAATCAATTTTTGGATCGGCAGGATTAATTTCAAGCGCCGCCAATTGATTTACTTTAACTCTTTTTACAGATCGGTTTACATTATCAATTTTTGTTTTACTGATGTTATTATTGTGCTGTCTGTAATTTAATAGAGATTCAGGAATATTATAAAAGTTAGTTTTAGCCAATAATCTGCTCCATAAATCGTAATCCTCAACGGGAACATAGTCGTTATCGAATTTTAAATCACCTAAAACTTCTTTCTTAAACATTACAGTTGGATTCCCAATGTTACAACTGTGTAAAAAAGATACTTTGATAGCATCTGGATTTGTGTTATGCTTTATGATTTTATCTTTTTTTGATCCAAAAAAAGTAAACCATGTTCCGCAGACTCCAATTTCAGGATTCTTTTTTAATACTTCAATTTGTTTTTCAAAACGGGTTGGCAAAGCAATATCATCAGCATCCATCAATGCAATATAAGTGCCTTTTGCAGCGTTAATACCTTCATTCCTAAGGTTTGCAGGTCCAACATTCTGTTCTTTGTCTATAATAATTATTCGATTATCTTTAGCTTGAAATTTTTTAATTATTTCTAAACTTTCATCAGTAGATTTATCGTTTAATATGATAAGTTCAAAATCTGAGAATGTTTGACTTAAGATACTTTCAATGCTTTCGTGCAAAAATGAAGCTGCATTAAACACAGGAATTATCACAGAAATTTCAGGAAATTGAAGAATTTGCATGGTTTTTGTTTTATAAGGCAAAGATAATGTTTAAGTTAAAATTATCTTAAAAATTCGAAAGCAAATTTCGTAGATAATTTCGGAATGTTTTTATCTTTGCCCCTAACAAATTTAATTAAATGAAAAAAATTCAGGTCGGATTTTTAGTGTCGTATGATTATGAATTGCTTAAAATTGCTATTCCACAAGTATATAAAGAATCTGACTCAATTTTTTTAGCAATTGATAAGGAAAGAAAGACCTGGAAAGGAGAATCTTTTGTTATAGAAGACGATTTTTTTCAATGGTTGAGGACGATTGATGTCGATTCTAAAATAGAAATACTAGAAGATAATTTTTATCATCCGGAACTGACCAGCATGCAGTGTGAAGTTTTGGAACGAAAAATTCTTGCCGATAAAATGGGTATAGGAAACTGGCTCATTCAATTAGATGCAGATGAATATTTTTTAGATTTTAAAGGATTTGTAAAATTTTTAAAGTCAAAAAATCATTTTCTGGATAATCCCGAAAAAAATCAGGTTCAGATTTCTCCATGCCTTATAAACCTTTATAAAAGATTAGATAAAGGAGTTTTGTATGTTAAAAAGCCGACTAAAATCATGGTGGCTACAAACTATCCTAGTTATAAAATAGGAAGACAAACCCGTAAAAGAATCATTTATTTTAAAGGCCCAATTTTACACGAATGCATATCCAGAACAAAAGAAGAACTGGAAATGAAATTTAACAATTGGGGACATGATACGGATATCAATAAAGAAGAATTCCTGAATAAATGGGAAACCGTAAACGAGTGCAACTATAAAAGCATGCGAAACTTCTTTTACATGGAACCGGAAAAATGGAAAAAACTGGCATTTGTGAAAGGTTCAACCTTTAATGAAATCAAAAATAATCTGGACTTTTTTAAAGTTCTGCCATCAGATTTTTTCATTTGGAAAAAAAACGTCGGGCAGTGGTTTAAACATTTAAATAAATAGAATTTATTTTACGATCTCTTTATAAACATTAAAATATTCAGCAGCTGCAACTTTCCAATCGAAACTTGCAGCTCTTTTTTTAAGCTGATTTTCGATTTCGGTTTTATTATTGTCAAAATTCGTTAATCCGCTAAAAAGAATCTCTTTCATATATTCAGGATCAAAATTGTTCCAATAATTAGAAACATCACCTCCAATTTCAGGCAGCGAAGTTTTATCAGATAAAAATACCGGTTTACCAAAACTCATCGCTTCAATTGGCGGAAGTCCAAAACCTTCGCGAATTGATGGAAAAAGAAATGCGGTACAGTTTTTCATATAAAACTGTTTCCCTTCATCAGATACTTTTCCAGTTAAAAAAACCTGATTTTCTAAATTATTATCAGAAATAAGTTTTTTGATTTCTTCACCGTATTTTTTATCGTTATTTCCTGAAATAATTAAATTAAAATCTTTTATGAATTTCATCATATTAATGATCGAACTGTAATTTTTTCTCTCAATAAAATCTCCAATGCAATAAAAGAAAGGCTTGTCAACAGGAACATTTGAAACAAAAGCAGAAGTATCTAAAAGTGTTGAAATTGGGTTTCCGTTATAAATAACATATTCAGGAACATTTGGAACATTAAAATGTTCGTGTGTATGTTTCTTTGCAAATTCTGAGATATAAGTAATCGCAGTAGATCTTTCTAGTTTTTCTGCAAAAAGCTTCTTTAATTTAGGACTTTTATCGTTTGAAACTTCTTCTACAAAATGAATATCGTGAACAGTTAGGAGATAATTAATTTTATGAAAAGGCTCAACTTTAATATTTTGATTTACAGAATGCCATAAATCGTATTTTTTTCGAATTCTAAACAACGGATGTCTTGAAAGACTGCTGTATTTATGGTATTTAAATTTATCCTTAAATTCGTCTTTTAAAAGTTCCGGCTTTGCACTGTTCAGCGTTAATTCGTAATTATCAAAATCTAACGTAGATAATCCTTTAATTAATTCATAATTAAAAGTTCCTAAACCTGATGCTCTGTTGTTGATATTATGCGTTTCTAGAAAGATACTTTTTTGGGACATTATTTTTCTTTTTTTACGAAAGTACAATAATAATTTGAAGTCTTAAATCGTATCCGTATTTTTGTCCCTTTATAAAAAACTACTGATGAATTTTAAAGTAAATCCTTCTTTCGAAAATAATACTCCAGCAATTTTGGTCACCATCAAAACGTTTGGCTCGTCTGGCGAACTTTTTGGAAACGGAGATCGTAATAAGATAAAATTGTTTGATTTAGATGGAAAAAAAATCAATATCAAATCATTTAAAATTCCGAATATAGTTAACAAAATTGCTTACCGATATTTTAGAAAGTCAAAAGCCAGACGTTCGTTTGAATATGCCACAATTTTATTAGAAAAAGGAATTGGAACTCCAGAGCCAATTGCATTTCTTGAAAACTTTAATTTAGTAGGTTTAAAAGACAGCTACTATGCCAGCGAACATTTAATTACAGAGTTGACTTATAGAGAATTGGTAGAAATTCCTGAATATCCTGATAATGATAATATTCTAAGACAGTTTACAAAATTCACTTTTGATCTTCATGAAAAAGGAGTAGAGTTTCTTGATCATTCGCCGGGAAATACATTGATTAAAAAGAACGAAAACAATATCTATAGTTTCTTTTTGGTCGATTTAAACCGAATGAATTTTCATGATAATATGAGTTTCGAACAGCGCATGAATAATTTTAGCCGTTTAACGCCTAAAAAAGAAATGATTGCTGTAATGAGTAATGAATATTCTAAATTCTATACGGATAAATCAGAAACAGAAATTTTTGAAAAAATGTGGCAGGCAACTTCTACTTTTCAGGAAGAATTTGCAAGAAAGAAAAGATTGAAAAAGAAACTTAAATTCTGGAAGAAATCTTAATTTGTTTCTGAATTTTTTTAAGTTCCTGAAAACGAACCGATACACTCAAAGCATTTAAGTAACAGATAATAATTCCCTTTCTTCCGTCTAAAAATCCAAGTCTTAATATATATTGGTTTAAAAACTGATAAACAGGTCTAATATAGAAATGAAAAAAGTTAGGGTTAGTGTTTTTTATTAACTCTTCCTGCGCTTTTAACTGCCCGTAAAAAATCATTTTTTGTTTATAATTTTCGTAATCAGAATAAGAATGGTGTGTTAGTTTGTGCTTTAATTTTTTAGTTTCTCCTTTTACAATTAGTTTTTCGTGCACAATTTTATTGTTATTATAACGTGCATCTTCTTTTCTAAAAAGGCGAATAATTTTATCATTTTGCCAGCCGCTAAAGTACAGTTTCTTGTTTTCGAAGATAAAATCTCTGCGGAAAAAATAAGCAGAAGCACTTTTAGGCTGATTTATTTCTGCACTAATTTCTTGCTGCAGTTCCGGGCTTATTCGCTCGTCGGCATCGATAAAAAGAATCCATGAATTTGTAGCTAAATCTATTGTATAGTTTCGCTGAATCGCAAAATTATCAAAAGTACGCTGTACAATTTTTACATTTTTGTATGTTGACGCGATTTCGAAAGTTTTGTCGGTACTAAAAGAATCAACGACAATTATTTCATCGGCGAAAGCCAAATTATCAAGAACCTCACGTATGTTAGATTCTTCATTATAAGTTATCAGTAAAGCCGATAAAAGTTGTTTTGGAGACGAAATCATTTTTAGCGAATATTTTTTTCTAGAAATGATTCAATTTTGTCTTTAAAAAATTCAGGTTTAAATTCCTGATACAAAGACAAAGCTTCTTTTTTAAGCATTTTTTCAGATTTCTGTTCAAATAAATCAGAACGATAATCTTTTAAATGCACTGATAAATGGTGGATTTCGTCTTCAAACGTAGCCCAGATTTTCTTTTCAATCCAAGGAGAAAAAATGATGAACGAAGGTTTTTCCAAAGCTTTTGCCATATTTATGGCGCCGCCGTCGTTTCCTATAATCAAATCACATTGATTCATAATCGCAATAAACGAACGTAAGTCGCCGCCTAATAAATCAAAATATATCTTTTCCTGAGTCGAAGGTTTACAGGCGTTAAAAACCGTTTTTGCATCTTCAATCTGCTTGGGGAAATAATTAAAAAGAATGTTTACATCAGCATTATCTGCAATATAATCCACTACTTTCGACATGAATTCAAGCGGATACGTTTTTAATTTTTCGCTTCCTAAAAGACTGATCATTACTGTTTTTCTGTCTTTGCGAACATTATGTTTTTCAAAAACTGCTAAAGCTTCCTGATTTTCTTTTTCAGAAACAAATAACTTCGGGATTGGATCTATTTCAACTTTTAAATCTAAAGGTTCTATTAATGAAAGTCTTCTTTCAATAGCCAAACCTAAATTGGTTTTAGGAAAAGGGGCGAAAGGAACATTATCGGTATAAAGAAAATTTCTTCCGGGTTTTTTATAAGAGATTTTTCTTTTGGCGTTGCTTAAAAATACTAATATCCAGCTTTCTAATTTTGAATAGGCATCAATAACCAGATCGTATTTTTCATTTCGAATTTGAAAACCAAGTTTCAATAATTCTTTTTTACTTTTTCGATGTTTTTCTTCAAATAAAATGATGTTGTCAATACTTGAATTGCCTTCTAAAACCGGAGTTGTCGAAGCATAAACCAAATAATCTATTTGAGCATCTGGATAAGCCGTACGCAGATTATTGCAAATAATACTGCTGACTAAAACGTCTCCAATCATTTTTTGTTGAATAACAAGTATCTTCATCTAAAAAGGGAATCTTTTAATTGGTTACAAATTGAAGCAAAAAAAAACCAAATTCCAATCATAATCAATTGGAATTTGGATTTTTTAATTTATTTGTTCTTTATAAATTATACCGCAACGTCGTATTCGCGAAGTGCATTATTTAATGAAGTTTTCAAATCTGTAGATGGTTTACGAGTACCAATAATTAAAGCACATGGAACCTGAAATTCACCGGCAGCAAACTTTTTAGTGTAACTTCCAGGAATTACAACAGAACGTGCAGGAACAAAACCTTTCATTTCAACTGGTTCAACGCCTGTAACGTCAATAATTTTTGTTGAAGCAGTCAAACAAACGTTAGCACCAAGAACAGCTTCTTTACCAACGTGAACACCTTCTACCACAATACAACGAGAACCAATAAAAGCACCGTCTTCAATAATTACCGGAGCAGCTTGCAATGGCTCTAAAACACCGCCAATACCAACACCACCGCTTAAGTGAACGTTTTTACCAATTTGTGCACAGCTACCTACAGTTGCCCAAGTGTCAACCATAGTTCCTTCGTCAACATAAGCACCAATATTTACATAACTTGGCATTAAAATTACTCCGCTTGAAATATAAGCTCCGTAACGCGCCACTGCATTTGGTACTACACGAATTCCTTTTTCAGCATAACCTTTTTTTAGCAACATTTTATCGTGATATTCGAAAATACCAGATTGCCATGTTTCCATTTTTTGAATTGGGAAATACATTACAACTGCCTTTTTAACCCATTCGTTTACCTGCCAAGCGTCACCAACTGGTTCAGCAACACGTAATTTTCCTGCATCAACTAATTCGATAACTTCTCTAATAGCGTCAGTTGTAGTTTGTTCTTGTAATAAAGCTCTGTTTTCCCAAGCTTGTTCAATTATAGTCTGTAAAGAATTCATAGTTTAAATTTTTGGCAAAGATAACGTATTTACGGAAAAGCAAAAAAGTAAACGGAGTTGAAAGTGTTATAAATATAACTTTTTGTTTTTAATTTGATAAATTATGTTTTCTTAATATAATTTCGGTTTTAATAATATACCACTAAAAGTTTTTTTTATATCAAAATATGACAAATGTCAGATTCTTTGCTTTTTCTTCCAGCTACTTTTGCCGGATTAATTCTGAGAAATCAGCATTAAAAATCCAATCCAAACATAAAAAATCTACTAGACATGAATCAGGAAAATCAACTTCGAACCCCAGTAACAGTGATCGATAAAGAAGTTACGTGGGATAAAACGCAGGTAATTATGAGTAAAACAAATGCCTTTGGTATTATTGAATATGCCAATGAAGTTTTTGTTGATGTTTGTGGTTACGAAGATTATGAATTAATGGGACAGCCGCATAATATTATTCGCCATCCCGATATGCCAAAAGTTATTTTTAAAGTGCTTTGGGAAAATCTTAAAAACGGAAAAAACTTTCATGCAATCGTAAAAAATTTAGCAAAATCAGGAAGATATTATTGGGTCATTACAGATTTTGATATTGCAAGAGATGAAAATGGGGTTATTGTAAATTATTTTGGAAGAAGACAAGCTGTTCCGCAAGAAGTAATTGCGATGCATATTGAGCCATTGTATAAAAAGCTGCTTCAAATTGAAGCGGCAAGCGGAGTAGAGTTTAGCGAGAAATATTTGATTGGTTTTTTAGAAGAAAAAAAGAAATCATATGTCGAATATATTAAGGAGTTAATTTACGATCATGAAAAAAATCAGGCAAAGTTTGCTCATTATGAAGAAGAACAAGATGGAGAAGAAGAGGAGCACAGAGGTTTTTTCGGCAGATTGTTTAATCGATAAAATAGAATAATTTTTAGTTTTAAATATTTAGGTTCGGGTCCGTTTTGAGTTTTCAAGGCGGGCCTTTTGGTTTTGAAGAAACATAATGTCTTTTTATAATTGATATTAAATTATCTTTGTAAAATGATTTAAATATTTATGGAAGTAATAAGATTGCAAGTAAAACCAGAAGCTAAAGAAAAATTATTTCAATTTTTAAGAACTTTTTCGTCTGATGAAATAAATGTAATTATTGAAGATGAGGAATTTCATAAAAATAAAAGAAAATTAGAAGTTACAATTGCTAAGATAGAAAATGGGACTGCGAAGTTTGTTACATTTGAGGAAATGGACGAAATACTAGAAAAAACGATTTCAAAATATGAAAAATAATGTCTTTTATTAATGAAATATTTGCGTGAATTAAACACAAATTTTATTTTTCTATCTTTTATAAAAATTTCAAAAAATGCCAAGAATCCTTTCCATAGACTACGGACAAAAACGCACCGGAATTGCTGTTACAGACGAAATGCAGATTATAGCATCAGGTTTAACTACGATTCCTACTCATACTTTAGTTGATTTTCTAAAAGATTATTTTGCTAAGGAAAAAGTAGAAGCAGTCTTAATTGGCGAACCAAAACAAATGAACGGTCAGCCATCAGAAAGTGCATCTATTATTAATGGATTTGTAACCCATTTCTCAAATATTTTTCCAGAAATGAAAGTCATTCGTGGTGATGAACGTTTTACTTCAAAAATGGCATTTCAAACCATGATCGACAGCGGACTTAGTAAAAAACAACGCCAAAATAAAGGGCTTATTGATGAAATTTCGGCAACTATTATGCTTCAGGATTATCTTTCGTCTAAGCGTTTTTAGGTTTATTTGGGATTAAATTTCCATTTTTAGAAAAATTTATAATTTCCTAACTTTTATCATGTAAAAATTAGTTTTTTTTTGCGATTGAAAAAAGTACCTTTGCATTTTAAAACAAATTACTGTTATGCCTGACAATACAATACGTTCCAATAGTGAAGTAGTGCTTATTGGAGCTGGAATTATGAGTGCAACTCTTGGATTAATTTTAAAAGAGCTGCAGCCCGATATAAAAATTGAAATTTACGAAAGATTAGATGTGGCAGCTGCTGAAAGCTCGGATGCCTGGAATAATGCAGGAACCGGACACTCTGCCTTTTGCGAATTAAATTATACTCCAGAAAAAGCAGATGGAAGTATCGATCCCAAAAAAGCAATCAGCATAGCAGAATCTTTTGAAATTTCACGCCAGTTTTGGTCGTATTTAGTACAGGAAAATAAAGTTCCTTCTCCAGAAAATTTTATTAAAAGTGTTCCTCACATGAGTTTTGTATGGGGAGATAAAAATGTTGAGTATCTTAAAAAGAGATTCGAAGCACTTCAAAGCAATCCTATTTTTGCTGAAATGACTTTCAGTACAGATTTTAATCAACTGAAAGAATGGATGCCTCTTGTAATGGAAGGCAGAGAAGAAGGAGAAAAATTAGCGGCAACCCACATGGAAATTGGTACTGATGTTAACTTCGGAGCCTTAACCAGAAGCATGTTTAATTATCTTGAAAAATTAGACGGGGTAACTTTATATTTTAATCACGAGGTTAAAAAACTAAGACAGCGTGAGGATAAATCTTGGAGAATTAAAATCACAGATTTATCTACAGGTCAAAAAAGAAAAGCTTATACCCAATTCGTATTTATTGGAGCGGGCGGCGGTTCATTACCATTATTAGAAAAAGCAGATGTTCCTGAAGGTAATGGTTACGGAGGTTTCCCTGTAAGTGGTCAATGGTTAAAATGTACAAATCCGGAAGTTATTGCAAAACATCAGGCAAAAGTGTACGGAAAAGCAAGCGTAGGTGCACCTCCAATGTCTGTTCCGCATATTGATACACGTGTAATTGATGGCGAAAAAGCACTTCTTTTTGGACCATTTGCCGGATTCTCAACACGTTTCCTTAAAAATGGATCTTATTTAGATTTACCATTATCAATAAAAGCAAACAATTTAATTCCGATGCTTTCTGCCGGATTTCATAATATTCCACTAACAAAATATTTAATAGAGCAGGTTCGTCAGTCTCCAAAAGACAGAATGAAAGCACTACGTGAATATTTGCCAAGTGCACGCTCTAAAGACTGGAAATTAGAAAAAGCAGGTCAGCGTGTTCAGGTAATTAAAAAAGGTGAAAATGGCGGTGGAGTTTTGGAGTTTGGAACTGAAGTTATTACAACACACGACGGAACTTTAGCAGTATTATTAGGAGCTTCTCCGGGAGCATCAACTGCAGTTGCCATTATGGTTGATTTAATCAGCAGATGTTTTACAAACCAAATTAAAACACCGGAATGGGAAGCTAAAATGAAAACAATGATTCCATCTTATGGTAAAACGCTGAATGATAAACCAGAGCTTTTAGCAGAAATGAGAAAACATACAGCAGAAGTTTTAAAAATTAAATAAAACTTCGGTTAAAATAAAAAAGAAGCTGTCTCAAAAGTTGAGACAGCTTCTTTTTTTATTTTACATACTTCCTTGTTCCGTAGGAACATTTCATTGGTAGAAAATTATATTGTTAATACATTACGTTCCTTAGAAACGTTTGATTTTTGAATTGTTTTTTTAACCTGACCTATCAAACGTTCCTACGGAATGCAAATGTGACTGATTTTTATCTTTTTCTACCTACGAAACATTCCTACGGAATGATAAATAGATATCAAAAAGTGATCAATAAAGTCACTAAAAACAAACAAAATAATTATAGTAAAAGAGCTGTCTCTACTTTTGAAACAGCCTCATTTTTTGTTGGTATAAACTCTATTAATTGTTGTTTACAGCTTTTAATTCCTTTGTTATTTTTAAAATTTTCTCCGCAAGATTACTCATCCAGATCAATTGTTCGATAACCATCGAAGCTTCCTGCATTTTAGCCTGACGCGTTTCTTTATCCAGTTCATCGTCTGTTGCAAGGCGCGTAAAATTTTTACGTTTGAGTTCTTCAAATTGCAGCGTCACATCTTCTTTATCAAAAAAAGTATCCGTTATAATCGTTTCATTTCTTAAAATAGAAATCGAATGTTCCAGATTTTGTAAAATAGTTTTTATAATATAATTGAAAGATTCTGATGCCGATGTTGTTTGATGCGATTGAATATAAGTCGATAAAGACGCTAAAGCAGATAAAAGCGAATGATTTAAAACCACCAATTTATTAACCAGCGGCATTGTTTTCTGCTTCGATTTTGGTTCCTGCATCATACGTTGAAAAGAAGTCATTAAATTTCCTATTTCAACAAAGGCATTCTTTCTTGATAATCTGTAAGACGTTGGGATTTCGCCTTTTTTATTATAAAAATCAGCAATTTCTTTAAGATAATTTCGATTTGCACGTATCGAATTTTCAATATGAATTGGCGTATTAATAAATTCCCACGCCGGCCATAAAAACTGATTGGCAATAAAAGCTAAAGTTGCTCCCGCAAGTGAATCTAATATTCTAAACTGAATAACTTCAACTACATTCGGCGTTAAAATTCCGTAAATAAAAACCACATACATCGTTACAAATGTCGCGCTGATTTTATAATTGATCTGTGTAAACGAAATTCCCAAAAGCATACACACAATCGAGAAAATACTCAAAGCAACATGATTTTGAATTACAGAAACAATTCCAAACGCGAGAAGACCGCCTAAAATAGTTCCGAAGATTCTATTGTAAGAACGCTCTTTCGTTAAACCATAACCGGGACGCATGATTACTACAATCGTCAATAAAATCCAGTATACGTTTTGAAACGGCAGAAATTTGCCAATTATAAAACCAATTAAAATCGTAATCGTTAATCTAAGCGAATGCCTGAATATGGACGAAGAATAACTGAAATTTTCAATAAGGGTTCTTATAGGATAATATTGCGGCGTTAAGAATTTTTCTAATTCCTTGTCCTTATCTTTCAACTTGTAAGACTGCATCGCCAGCGAGAAAGCACGCTGAATAATTTTAATTTTTCCAACCTGATTTTTAGCATACTTGAGCATATTGGTCAGCATCAAGACACCTTCTGCAGCTTCTTCTTTACCTAAAGTTTTTTCGTAATCAAAAATGGCAAATTCAAGCGCATCTAATTCATTTTTCAAATCATTTTTATCTACATAAACCGCAATATGATGTACGTTTTTTGAAAGCTTTTTAAGAGTAGAAGCCAGTTTGTAAGCAACATTTTGATACGTACGAAGCACCTCAGGATGTTTGGCAAATTTTTCATGAAGTTTACTGTGATCAAACGACGTGTAAAGCGCCAATTCCTGAATTTCAACCAAAGTAATAAACACCAAAAGCATTTTTCGATTTTGCGTTGTAGTTGCAGATGCATTTTGATTTCCAATAAGCATTTTACGTAAATCCTCATGAATCAAATTCAGGTCAACTTGTATTGCTAATTGTTTTTCTATAATTTTTTGACGATCTGCAGCCGGGCTCCATAAATCACCTCTTAATTTTAAATACTTTGCAGTCAGTTTTATACCCTCGGCAATTTGTAATTCTACATATTTATAAGGCTGTACAAAATGAAAAACCAGTGAAACTATAAGATATAAAATTCCTCCCGTAAAAATAAATCCGGAATATTGGAGAGCTTCCCAACCCGTATGTAAATGCCCAAATGATAAAGAAATCGACAATAAAGCAGAAAACGAAACCAAAGTAGCACGCTGTCCGTAAACTGAAATCATCGAACATAAAAACAATAAAAATCCTAAAAAAGGATAAAATAAAAGAGGAAAGGGATAAGCAAGATTTACTAATAAATTTACACCCGAAACAATTAAAGAAGCAACAATTAAACCTTTGATTTTGTGGCTTAATGAACTCGGAATATCACTTGGATACGTATAAAAAGCACCAAGCGCAATCGTAAAACCTATTTCAAAATGCCCTAAAAAATTCAAAATTACAACAGGTACAACCGAAGCAATAGTAACTTTTGATGCATTTAAAAAAGAAGTGCTGTTGGTAAATTTCGAGATTCGATCAAACATATCGTGAGGTTTACTAGCAAAGTTAAGAATTGTACGAAATATTTTGGCATAATTATAGCGGAGTTTTCCAAAGCATATAAAAATTTGTTATAATGTGCCTTTACAGCTAATCGTTGACTATTTTTTACTATTTTTGCCAGCTGAAATATGTTAACCCTAATATAAGGTTTTCATTAGATAAAACATTAAATAATTACAAATGATTTTACCAATTGTAGGATATGGTGATCCTGTTTTAAGAAAAGTAGGAACGGCAGTTACGCCAGATTATCCAAACTTAAAAGAGACAATAGCAAACATGTATGAAACCATGTATAATGCTTTAGGAGTTGGACTTGCAGCACCGCAGGTTGGTCTTCCTATTCGCCTATTTGTTATTGATACAACTCCTTTTAGCGACGATGAGGATTTACCAGAAAATGAACAGAAAGACTTAAAAGGTTTCAAAAAGACTTTTATCAATGCTAAAATCGTTAAAGAGGAAGGTGAAGAGTGGAGTTTTAATGAAGGATGTTTGAGTATTCCTGACGTTAGAGAAGATGTTTACAGAAAACCAACTGTTACGATTGAGTATTGTGAAGAAGATTTCGTAATGAAAACAGAGGTTTTTGACGGTTTAATCGCAAGAGTTATTCAACACGAGTACGATCATATCGAAGGCATTTTATTTACTGATAAAATATCTTCTTTAAAAAAGCGTTTGATTCAAAAGAAATTAAAAAACATCACCGAAGGCAAGACTTTTCAGGAATACAGAATGAAATTTGCCGCTGCAAAGAAAGGAAGATAAAAAGTTCTAAATAATTAGAACATTAATAAAAAGACAAAAATTCTTAATACTAATTTTAATAAACATGAATTTAGACAAAATTTTAGCCATTTCTGGGAAACCAGGTTTATATGTATTGAAAGTGCAGACTCGTACAGGTTTTGTGGCAGAATCATTATTAGACGGAAAAAAAATTACAGTAAACTTAAAAAGTAACGTAAGCTTACTATCAGAAATTTCAATTTATACACACGAAGGAGAAAAACCATTGACTGAAGTAATGCAAAAAATTGCAGCTAAAGAAAATAAAGGTCAGGCGATTTCTCACAAAGAAGATAATGCAACTTTAGCTGCTTACTTTAAAGAAATTTTACCGGATTATGATGAAGAAAGAGTTTATCCTTCAGATATTAAAAAAGTATTAAACTGGTACAACACACTTCAGGCTAAAGGTTTAGTTACTGATTTAGCTCCAGCTGCTGCTGAAGCTCCGGAAGAAATCCCGGCTGTTGAAGAAAAACCAAAAAAAGCACCAGCTGCTAAAAAGCCAAAAGCTAAAAAAGAAGAAAAATAATTTTTTCTGAATTCAAATATTGATCCCGTTAAGATATTTCTTAACGGGATTTTTTATTTAAAATTAGTTGCTATTTAAGTTTTAAAATATAATTTTGTAAGAAAAATAATATTTCAAAATAACATAAAATTGGATTTGATTGTTTGTGTTTTTGTACATGAATGCATTGTTTTCGCAGTTGTTTTGAAATTGTTTTTTGGCTTTGAAACTAAATTTTAAATGATAGGAAAAATGAAAAAGGGAATAAAAATTTTTGCCGTAATAGCAGCTTTAGTATTAGCGACAGCCTGCAATAACAAATCAAAAGAAACAGAACAATCTGTAACTTCATCAGATACAACAAAAACCGAACACCACAAGAAACATTGGGAATACGAAGGTGAAGCAGGGCCGGAACATTGGTCAGAAATCGATCAGAATGATTGCGGAGGAAAAACACAATCTCCAATTGATATTGTAGAAACAGAAAAAGACAAAACAATAAAACCAATTGATTTTCATTACAGCCAAAAAACTAAAATTCATGATGTTGTCAATAACGGGCACACTATTCAATTTGATTTTGAACCTGGAGATTATATTGTAATCAATGGAGATCAATACGAGCTAAAGCAATTTCATTTTCATGAATCAGCAGAACATACTATAAAAGGTGTGCGATATCCGTTAGAAATTCACATGGTTCATAAAAATAAAGACGGAAAATTTGCCGTAGTTTCTATTATGGCACAAGAAGACAAGAAAAGCAATGAAACTTTTGAATTTCTTGATAAGTATCTGCCTAAAAAAGCCAACGATACTGTAAAAGTTAACAACGATTTTAACATCAATAAAGTTCTTCCTCAAAATAGATCTTTTTACACTTATACGGGTTCATTGACAACACCGCCTTGTACAGAAAGCGTACAATGGTTTATTTTTAAAACTCCAATTGAAGTTTCTATTAAAATGATAACAGATTTAAAAAAGATAATGCCATTGAATAATTTTAGAAATGTTCAGGAATTAAATGGCAGAAAAATTAAAGAGTCAATCTAAATAAAAAGAAGGTATTTTGCCTTCTTTTTTAGTTTAGGAAAGAACCGTTTAATCGACAAATTGTTTTAATTTTGGTATCTTAAAATAAAAAAATGAGCAAAGAACTTCAACTCAAAGCCTTCGAAAGATTATTAATTATCATGGATGAACTTCGTGAGCAATGTCCGTGGGATAAAAAACAGACCTTGCAGACATTAAGGCATTTAACGATTGAAGAAACTTACGAGTTAGGCGATGCCATTTTGGACAACAATTTAAACGAAGTAAAAAAAGAACTCGGAGACTTATTGCTTCACATTGTTTTTTATGCTAAAATAGGTTCAGAAACCAATGATTTTGATATTGCAGATGTCTGCAACGAAATCTGTGATAAATTAATTCACCGTCATCCTCATATTTATTCTGATACGGTTGTAAAAGATGAAGAAGAAGTAAAACAAAACTGGGAGAAACTAAAACTTAAAGAAGGAAAAAAATCTGTTTTAGAAGGAGTTCCAAAAAGTTTGCCCGCATTAGTAAAAGCAAGCCGAATTCAGGATAAAGTAAAAGGAGTTGGTTTTGACTGGGAAGAACCGCATCAGGTTTGGGATAAAGTTCAGGAAGAACTAAACGAATTGCAGGTTGAAGTTCAAGCCGGTGATCAGGATAAAATCGAAGCAGAATTTGGAGATGTTTTATTCTCGATGATAAACTACGCCAGATTTTTAAATGTTAACCCGGAAGATGCTTTAGAACGTACGAATAAAAAATTCATCAAGCGTTTTCAATATTTAGAAAGTAAAGCAGGTGAATTAGGAAAACCTTTAATGGATATGACTCTTGCAGAAATGGATGTTTTTTGGAACGAAGCTAAAAAACAGTAATCTATTCAGCCATTCGTTTTAATGCCTTTACATTTTTAAGCATTATTTTTTTACCAACTAATTCAATTAATTCCAGTTTATTAAAGTCAGATAATAAGCGGATGCAGCTTTCAGTTGCTGTTCCAATTATTCCGGCAAGTTCTTCTCTGGTAAGCTGTACTTTTAGGGTTTTATCTTCATTCTCCCCAAACTCATTATGCAAATGCAATAAAGTTTCTGCCAAACGCTGTTTTACCGTTTTTTGAACCAAAGCAATTTTATCATTTTCAGATTCTTTCAAATCCTCGCATACAGACTGCATCAAATTCAAAGAAAACTGATTATTGTTATTAAAGAAATGTATGATTTCTGATTTCGGAATAAAACAAACTTCCATATCAGCAATAGCTTTTGCAGATAAATTTGCAGGTTCATTGCTAATCATGGAACGCTGTCCTAAAAGTTCTCCCGATTTTACAAGTTTAACGATTTGATCTTTTCCGTTGGCACTCAATTTTGAAAGCTTTCCAACTCCGTCCTTAATGCAGAAAACGCCATTTGTAACATCGCCCTCTTCAAAAATAGCTTCGCCTTTTTTAATCGTATAGGTAGTTTTGCTATTAGCTAATTTTATAACTTCATCTTTATTTAGGGCTTTTAGAGAAGAAAGCTGACGAACAATACATTGATCACATTTATTCATAGCAGGAGTAATTTGGAGCAAAATTAACCAATTCCTGCGGTTTAAAAGTACTTTTACGTTTAAAAATGCGTAGAAAAAGGTATTATTTCAATTTGACAAATTATTTCATTACTTTAGGATTAGATTTCGTTATAACATGATAAATGTCATAGTTATAGTCACTGCCTTTTTTGAATTTTGCAAATTAAAAAACAAATTATGAGCGAGCAGAGTTGTTTTCATTGCGGGCTGACTATTCCTAAAAATGAAGAGATCAATTTTGATGAAAAAAAGTTTTGTTGTACTGGTTGTAAAACAGTTTACGAAATTTTTAGTCAAAATAATTTAACCTGCTATTATGATTTCGAAAAATCACCTGGTGCTACTCCACAGGACATTCAGGGCAAGTATGACTTTTTAGACAACGAAGCAATTTTAGCTAAAGTTCTCGAATTTCACGAAGGAAATACTTCAATAGTTTCATTAAATATTCCGCATATTCACTGCAGTTCATGTATCTGGATTCTCGAAAACCTAAATCGTTTACAACCCGGAATCAGCGCTTCACAAGTTAATTTCCCTGAAAAAAAAGTTCGAATTACCTTCAATTCAGAAACCGTTTCTCTTAAATCAATTGTATACCTATTAAGTTCAATAGGTTACGAACCCTATATTAGTTTAGAAAATTACGAAACAGGTAAAAATAAAGTAGACAGAAGTTTAACTTATAAAGTAGGGGTTGCCTTTTTCTGTTTCGGAAACATTATGCTGCTTTCATTTCCAGAATATTTCGAAATCAAAGAATTCTGGTTAGATAGTTATAAACCGTTTTTCAGGATTTTAATTTTTCTTTTAGCGTTGCCGAGTTTTTTCTATTCTGCAAGCGGTTATTACGTTTCAGCTTATCATAGTATAAGAACCAGAATGTTAAACATTGATATTCCTATTGCTTTAGGGATTATTGTAATGTTTATTCGCAGCAGTTATGATATGCTGATGGATCACGGACCGGGATTTTTTGACAGTTTGGCCAGTTTGGTTTTCTTTATGCTGCTGGGGAAAATGTTTCAAACAAAAACCTATAGTTTTTTAAGTTTCGAAAGAGATTTTAAATCCTATTTTCCAATTGCGGTAACCAGAATCAATACTGATTTTTCAGAAGAAAGCGTTCCAATTTATGACGTTTTAAAAGGAAACAGATTATTGATTCGAAATCAGGAATTAATTCCCGTAGACGGAATTTTAATGAGCGAAAAAGCCGAAATTGATTATAGTTTCGTAACCGGAGAAGCTGTTCCAATCACAAAAAAATCAGGAGATAAAATATTCGCCGGAGGAAAACAAATTGGAAAAGTAATCGAAATGGAAGTACTGCATTCTGTTTCACAAAGTTATCTGACACAATTATGGAGTAACGAAATTTTTCAGAAAAAAGTAGAACAAAAACACAAAACGATTACAGACACTTTAAGCCGCTATTTTACACCTATTTTACTACTAATTGCCTTTGCAGGATTTGGTTACTGGATATTTATCGATGCCAATACTGCTTTTAATGTTTTTACCGCAGTATTAATTGTGGCGTGTCCTTGTGCACTTGCGTTAACGGCCCCGTTTACTTTTGGAAATATTCTCAGAATAATGGGAAAACAAAAAATGTATCTTAAAAACGCCTTAGTAATCGAACAATTGGCTAAAGTTGATACTATTGTTTTTGATAAAACCGGAACGATTACGACTAATAAAAAATCTAATATTCTATACGAAGGAATTGATTTTTCAGATGAAAATTTACAATTAATAAAAAATGTGCTCCGAGGTTCAAATCATCCTTTAAGCAGAATGCTGTATGACTTTTTACCAGAATATGACAGAGTTAAAATTGATGATTTTCAGGAAATTACTGGGAAAGGAATTTTGGCTTTCGCCGAAGAAAAAGAAGTGAAAATAGGGTCTTCGTCATTTGTTGAAAGCCCGATTTTAGACTCTTCAGAAATAGAAAGAACCTCGCTCCATATTAAAATCGACAATACCTATTACGGAAAATTTGTTTTCCAAAATCAATATCGTGAAGGCCTTGAAAAATTGTTTGCAACGCTTAGCAAAGACTATAATATAAAAGTGCTTTCTGGAGATAATGATGGCGAAAGAGAAAATCTCGAAGCTATTTTACCTAAAAATACCGAACTCGTTTTTAACCAAAAACCAGAGCAGAAATTAGAATTTATTAAAAAACTGCAGGAAACTGGGAAGAATGTTATGATGGTTGGAGATGGTTTAAATGATGCCGGAGCCCTGGCGCAAAGTAATATTGGAGTTTCTGTATCCGAAAACGTAAATGTATTTTCTCCGGCCTGCGATGCAATTCTCGATGCAGGTGAATTTTCACGATTAAACTATTTCTTAAAACTTTCTCATAAATCGATCCTGATTATTAAAATGAGTTTTGGCCTGTCACTTCTATATAATATCGTAGGTCTTACGTTTGCTGTTACGGGAAATTTGCTTCCTATTGTTGCGGCAATCATTATGCCTTTAAGTACAATTACGATTGTTAGCTTCGTTACTTTTATGTCTAATTACTTCAGTTGTAAGAATTTAAATTGATTTTACGTAATTTGTAAGATTATTTTACTTAATTTTAACATTCTTCTATAAGCATGATAATTATCATATTTTAAACGCCACTGACCTAGTAATTTTGTTAACATAAATTTACGGTATGAGTGTTATTTATCTTTTAATTTCAGTAAGTATTTTCGTGGCAGTCTGTTTCTTTATTGCCTTTATCGTTGCTGTCAAATCCGGACAATATGATGACGATTATACGCCCTCGGTCAGAATCCTTTTTGATGACGAGACCAAAATTATTTCCCCAAATAATAATTCACCAATCGAAGAAAAACAAGTATAAATTATGGAAATGGAACAGTTTTATTACGACAACAAAATTGTAAAAAAATTCATTTACGCCACCATTCTTTTTGGAGTTGTGGGTATGTTAGTGGGGCTGACCCTGGCGGTTATGTACCTTTTTCCCAATATTACAGATGGGATTTCATGGCTTAGTTATGGTCGTTTAAGGCCTTTACACACAAACGCCGTTATTTTCGCCTTTGTTGGGAATGCTTTTTTTGCAGGAATGTATTATTCAATGCAAAGATTACTAAAAGCCAGAATGTTTAGTGACTTTTTAAGTAATCTGCATTTTTGGGGCTGGCAGTTAATCATTGTCGCCGCAGCCATAACATTACCATTAGGATATACTTCTTCGAAGGAATATGCAGAACTTGAATGGCCTATTGATATTGCTATAGCGTTAATTTGGGTTGTCATGGGAATTAACATGATAGGAACCATGCTGCGCCGTAGAGAGCGTCATTTATATGTAGCAATTTGGTTTTATCTGGCAACATTTGTAACGGTTGCCGTATTACATATCTTTAATAATATCGAAATTCCTGTTTCAGGATTAAAAAGTTATTCCGTATACGCTGGTGTACAGGATGCATTAGTACAATGGTGGTACGGACATAATGCGGTCGCATTTTTCTTAACCACACCATTTTTAGGATTGATGTATTACTTCGTTCCTAAAATTGCAAATCGTCCTATTTACTCTTATAGACTATCTATTATTCACTTTTGGTCTTTAATTTTTATCTATATCTGGGCAGGGCCTCACCACTTATTATATTCAGCATTACCAAACTGGGCCCAAAATTTAGGTGTAGCATTTTCAATAATGCTTATCGCTCCATCTTGGGGAGGTATGATCAACGGACTTTTAACTTTAAGAGGTGCATGGGATAAAGTTCGTGAAGAACCAGTTTTGAAATTCTTCGTAGTAGCCATTACAGGTTACGGAATGGCGACTTTTGAAGGACCAATGTTATCGCTGAAAAATGTAAATGCTATTGCGCATTATACAGACTGGATCGTTGCACACGTACACGTTGGTGCATTAGCATGGAACGGATTTATGTCATTTGCTATTATTTACTGGTTGATTCCACGAATGACAAAAACAGCATTATTCTCTAAGAAATTAGCAAACTTCCATTTCTGGATTGGTACCCTTGGTATTATTGTATATACAATTCCGTTATATGTGGCTGGTTTTCAACAAGCATCAATGTGGAAACAATTTAATCCAGACGGAACTTTAACTTACGGAAACTTCCTTGAAACTGTAACTGCAATTATGCCAATGTATTGGATGAGAGCAATTGGAGGTAGTTTGTATCTAATAGGAATGCTGACATTGGTATACAACATTATCATGACAGTTAGAGCTGGTGAAACAATCGAAGATGAATTAGCACAAGCTCCGGCATTACAAAAAATCAGCAGTAATAGATTAAGTGGCGAAAGATTCCATTCATGGTTAGAAAGAAAACCAATCCAGTTAACCATTTTAGCTACAATTGCTATTTTAATTGGAGGAGTTATTCAGATCGTACCAACAATTATGGTGAAATCTAATATTCCAACTATTTCAAGTGTAAAACCATATACACCATTAGAACTTGAAGGACGTGATTTATACATCAGAGAAGGCTGTGTGGGTTGTCACTCACAATCAGTTCGTCCGTTTAGAAGTGAAGTGGAACGTTATGGACCTCAGTCAAAAGCAGGAGAATTTGTTTGCGATCATCCATTCTTATGGGGATCAAAACGTACAGGTCCGGATTTGTTAAGAGTAGGAGGTAAATACAATGATAACTGGCACTTTAACCACATGTGGAATCCGCAAAGTACATCTGCAGGATCAATAATGCCGGGTTATAAATGGTTATTTGATAATAAACCTTTAGACATTTCATTGACCCAAAAGAAAATGAACGTCATGATTTCACTTGGAGTTCCTTATTCGGCAGAAGAAGTTGCAAACGCACAAAAAACTTTAAGAGATCAGGCGGTTAAAATTGAGAAAAGTTTAGAAAATGATCCTGACTTTGTAAAAAGTTATGAAAAAAGCCGTGAAAAAGCAGCTGCAACAGGTGAAAAATTCATTCCGATGAATGAAAGAGAAATTGTCGCTTTGATTGCTTATATACAAAGACTTGGTACTGATATTAAAGTAAAAGAAACTAAATAACAGCATTATGTTTGAACAAATAAAACACAATATGGAAACGATATCGGGTGTAGAAATTTACCCGATACTTTCCCTCTTGATTTTCTTCTTTTTTTTCGTAGGATTAGGCATTTGGGTGTTCTCTTATAAAAAAGATAAAATTCAGGAAATGAGTAATATACCTTTAGAAGAAGGGCAAGTTATAATCTCAAAAGATAGATAAAAATGAAAAAGTTTTTCCCAGTATATGTTAGAGTACCGCTGATTTTCTTCATCGTATTCGCTTTGATGGAATATTGCATAGATTCAGGCGACAGACCTGCTTTTATAAAATACCCAATGGTATCTGTCTTTTTACTTGTTTTTCTGTTTATTTTAATTGCTATCGAAGTTACACTTACTGCTGTAAATAAGGTAATGTATCAACTATTGTCGCCAGAAGAAAAAGCAAAATTAGATTACGAAAATAGTTTAAGTCTTCAAGAAAGTACTTGGTTCAAAGAATTAATGCATAAGCTTACTAAGACAGAACCAATGTCTAAAGAAGCTGATTTATTGATGGATCATGATTATGACGGAATCAAAGAGCTTGATAATAATTTACCGCCGTGGTGGGTTTACTTATTCTATATCTGTATCATTTTTGGAGTAATCTATGTAGTCCGTTACGATGTTTTAGGAGCCGATGATCAGGAAATGGAACTTAAAAAAGAAATGGCACAAGCTAAAATTGATGTTGAAGAATACTTAAAAACAGGTCCGGATTTAATGGATGAAAAAACGGTTGTTTTACTGACTGATGATGCAAGTTTAGCAGAAGGAAAAGAAATTTTCGCAATGAATTGTGCGGCTTGTCACAGAGCAGATGCAGGAGGGCAAATTGGACCTAACTTAACAGATGATCATTGGATTTTAGGTGGAGGTATTAAAAATGTATTTCACACTATTACCAATGGTGGACGTGATGGAAAAGGAATGGTTTCCTGGAAAACAAATGGTATGAAACCAAAAGAAATTCAAAAAGTGGCGAGTTACATTTTATCACTGCAAGGATCAAATCCAAAAGATCCAAAAGCGCCGGAAGGAGAAGTTTGGGTAGACGAAAGTGCGCCTAAAACAGATGCAGCAGCTGCAAAAAAAGATACCACAGCAGTTAAAAAATAATTAGAATATCATGTCAAATTTACCAGACGAAGCTTTTAGAGATACCATTGGAACTATAGATGAAGGTGGTAAAAGGAAATTTATCTTTCCGAAGAAACCGTCTGGTAAATTTTATGATTACCGTAAAATTGTCAGTTATGTTTTATTGGCAATTTTAATAATAAATCCGTTTATAAAAGTAAACGGAAACCAGTTTATGATGTTCAATATCATTGAACGTCGTTTTAATATCTTCGGCTTCCCTTTTTGGCCGCAGGATTTCTACCTCTTTGTAATTTCAATGCTTATTGGAGTTGTCTTTGTACTTTTATTTACCGTTGTTTTTGGCCGAATATTTTGCGGATGGATTTGTCCGCAGACCATTTTTCTTGAAATGGTTTTTCGCCGAATCGAATATTGGATTGATGGTGACCGCGGCTCACAATCACGCTTGGCAAGAATGGAATGGAACGCTGAAAAAATCAGAAAAAGATTGACTAAATGGACAATTTTCTTTTTGATCTCTTTTGGAATTGCAAATATTTTTCTGGCTTATTTAGTAGGAAGTGATTCTTTACTATTAATGGTTGAGCAAGGCCCAATTCAGCAAGCAAGTAATTTTATTGCACTACTTATTTTTACCGGAGTTTTCTATTTTGTTTTTGTCTGGTTCCGTGAACAGGTTTGTATAATTGCCTGTCCTTACGGAAGGCTGCAGGGCGTTCTTTTAGATAATAAATCTATAAACGTTGCGTACGATTTTGTGAGAGGAGAAAAAGAAGCGGGAAGAGCAAAATTCAATAAAAAAGAAGATCGAGCTTCAACCGGAAAAGGAGATTGTATTGACTGCCTTCAATGTGTTCATGTCTGCCCAATGGGAATTGACATTAGAAACGGAACTCAGTTAGAATGTACAAACTGCACCGCATGTATTGACGAATGCGATCATATAATGGAAAGTGTAGGATTGCCAAAAGGTCTTATTCGTTACGCATCAGAAGATGAAATCGTTAAAAAAGAGCCTTTTAAATTTACTGCCAGAATGAAAGGTTACAGTGCGGTTCTTTTTATTTTGATGGGTATTTTTGTTGGAATGTTATTTTTAAGAACTGATGTTCAGGCCGTTATTCTGCGTTTACCCGGACAGCTTTTTCAACATAAAGGAGATAAAATAAGTAATGTTTATACCTATAAAATTGTCAACAAAACCATGAAAGATTATAACGATATTCATTTTGAATTAATCGATCAGAAAGGTGAAATTAACAATGTAGGGAAAGAGCATTTTAAAGTGGCAAAAGAAGCTATTTCACAAGGAACTTTATTTATAGAAATAGAGGAAGTTTTACTGGAAAGTGATAAAACGAATGTAAAAATTGGTGTGTATAACGGCAAGGAACTGCTCGAAACCACCACTACAAATTTCTTAGGGCCACGAAGTTTTAATTAAAATATACACTATTATGAAAATTAATTGGGGAACCGGAATTGTCATTGCATTTGCTTTGTTTATGACGTTTATATTATACTTTGTTTTTGAAGTACAATCGAACAGTAAATACGATAACGACTTGGTTGTAGAAGAATATTACAAACACGACACGCATTTTCAGGAAGAAATGGCCAGAATTCAAAATGCGCATGATTTACAGCATAAACCTTCAGTAAAGTTTCAAGAAGATGGTGTAAAAGTTACTTTTCCTGCCACTTTTGAAAGTGATAAAATAAAAGGAAATATTTTGTTATACCGACCTTCAAACAAGAAATTCGATTTTAATACTGAAATCGCTTTGACGAATTCTTCATTATTAATTCCGCATAAAAAACTAATCAAAGGTCGTTGGGATGTTAATATGGAATGGCAGTATGAAGGTAAAAAATACCTGACAAAAGAAGTTATTTACGTAAACTGATTTAGTCTTTTTTTGTGTGAAAAGTATAGTCCCTACGGGACAATAGAATACTAGAGTATTTCTTTTTTACCGATATTTTATCTCTACGAGATATGTTTGAATAATATGCTGTCAAAGGAAAATATCGCTAATTTAAATAAGATCTGCTCCGTTAGGAGCAACATATAGGTAGAAAAAAACATATTAATGATGTAAATGTCCCGTAGGGACTACAGTATTTTACATATATAAAATTTTTACGAGATATGTTCCGTTAGGAACAACTGATTGGTAGAAAAAATATAAAATTTCATAAAAAAGTGTCCCGTAGGGACACATGATAACCGAAAATTTGACAACAAAAAATAAATAAAAAATGTTATTTTCAGCTTTGGTATTAGGTCTTATCAGCAGTCTGCATTGTGTTGGCATGTGCGGACCAATTGCTATGATGCTTCCAGTTGATCATCGGAATGAAGCTAAAAAAGTAACACAGATTATAACGTATCATTTAGGAAGATTAACCGCTTATTCAACAATTGGTTTAATCTTCGGATTACTGGGAAGAGGTTTTTTCTTAGCAGGAATGCAGCAAAAAATGTCTGTTTTTATTGGTATTGCAATGATTTTAATTGCTCTGATACCTGAAAAAGTATTCGCTAAATACAATTTCTCAAAACCTGTTTACAAAGTAATTTCCAATATAAAATCAAGCTTAGGAAGTCAGTTTAAAAAGAAAAGCTACAAATCACTTTTTACAATTGGTTTGTTAAACGGATTCCTGCCATGCGGAATGGTGTATGTGGCCTTATTTGGAGCAATTGCCATGCAGAGTGCCGGCTTTGGAGTTTTATATATGTTTTTATACGGATTAGGAACAATTCCGCTAATGACCGTTGTAGTGTACGTCAACTCATTATTAAAATTACCATTTCGAAATAAAATTCAAAAAGCAATTCCTTATGTTGCCGTTATAATTGGAGTATTATTTATTCTAAGAGGTTTAGGTTTAGGAATTCCCTATTTATCTCCTTCAAATATGAGTTTGTTTGTTCAGGGAACTCCTAATTGTCATTAAACGGTCATCGAAAACAAGTTCGTTTCCGGTGATTTTCTTTTTAAATGTAAATCAAAAGCCATACAAATGTTGCGGACAAATGGTCTTCCCGCTTCAGTAATTTTGATTCTGTTTTCTTCAATTACAATTAATTGATCGTTTTCTATTTCTTTTAAAGCCGTTAAAACTTGTGGCAATTCTTTAAAATATAAAGAATCGTCACTCCAGGAAGTTTCAAGATCGCAGGTTAAATTTAGAATATGTTTTCTAATGATAAGGTCTTCATCGGTTAAAATGTGACCTTTTACAACCGGAAGCTGATCCCATTCTAATAACTGATAATAATCTTCCAGATTTTTAGTGTTTTGTGCAAAACCATACCAGCTGTCGCTGATTGAAGAAACACCTAAACCAATCATAAGTTGTGTTTTTGAAGCACTATAACCCATAAAATTTCGATGCATTTTTTTGTTGTGCGCAGCATGAAATAAACTGTCTGAAGATAAAGCAAAATGATCCATTCCAATTTCATTATAACCATTGGTTGAAAGCAATTGTTTGCCAATTTCATAAAGCTGTCGTTTTTCAGCATCTTTTGGAAGATTTTCATCGTTGAATCCGCGTTGTCCATTTCCTTTAATCCACGGAACATGAGCATAGCTGTAAAATGCCAGTCTATCTGGTTTTAAGGAATTTGTTTTCTCAACCGTATCAACAACATCATCTAACGTTTGAAAAGGAAGTCCGAATATAATATCGTGCCCGATAGATTTATAACCAATTTCTTTTGCCCAAAAAGTAACTTTGGCAACATTATGAAAAGGCTGAATTCGATTAATGGCTTTCTGTACTTTTTCTGAATAATCCTGAACACCAAAACTCACTCGGCGAAAGCCCAAATCATATAATTTTTTGAGTTGCTCGTAAGTTGTATTATTAGGATGTCCTTCAAAACTAAATTCATGATTTTCAGCTTTATTTGCGAAGCTGAAAATACCATTGATAAGATGTTCTAAATTATTGGTTGAAAAAAAAGTAGGCGTTCCTCCGCCTAAATGTATTTCTTTAATAAAAGGTTTTTCGGGCAGTTGTTTACAATACAAACTCCATTCTTTTAAAAGAGCCTGAATGTATTTTTCTTCGACAGAATGATTTTTAGTAATTCGTTTGTTGCATCCGCAAAAGGTGCACATACTTTCGCAAAAAGGAAGATGAATATATAGACTAATTCCATTTTTTGAATTGCTTTCGGCAAATGCTTTTTGAAAAGATGTTTTCCATTCCTCAACTGTGAAAGCGGTTTCATTCCAATAAGGAACCGTAGGATAACTCGTGTATCTTGGGCCAGGTACATTGTATTTCTGGGTCAATGAAATTTTCATAAAGACGGATTTAGTTTATATCAAAATTACTGTTTGAACCACAGACATAAAATGACAAATATCATGTATGAGACAAAAAAAAGAGACTCATAAAGAGCCTCTTTCTACTGAATTAAATAACTAACACTAAATAGAATCCTGAATGATTTTAAGCCATTTTTTCGCAAACATATGATCCTGATAGGCGCTTATTTGTTTGATGCAGTCATCATCAAAATCATAGAATGAAATTGTAATTTTTTTAGAAGTTTCTCTATCCTGAAATTCATAATCAATTTTTACAATTGTATCTGAGTTTCCTTCTGTAGTTAAAACTAATTTGCAAGATGAAACACTTTTCAAATCGACATAAGTTGATTCTTGTTGATTTGGATTGAAGTTCATCAAAATAAACTTTCTGTTTTTTTGATCGATCGTTAACGTTTTATTGCTTTGAGATTCAGTCAAATCAAATTCCTGAGGATTGTTTGGATTGAATTTCTTCTTGATGTCTAAAATTTTTGTTTTGTTTGCTTTGCTCGATCGTGCTGAAAAATATATGGGAATGGCTACTATGACCGCAATCACAATACCAATTATGGTTACACTTGTTTCCATGTTTCTTTTTTTAAAATTTGGTAAATAATATGAAATGGTAAACAGTTTCGGGATAGAAACGGTTTAATTGCTGATGAAGAATTGCTTCTCCGGATTAAAATTTCAAAGTTTAATTACCAAAAAAAATGGAAGGCGTAGAGCATTAATGAGATTTTTTTGCTCTGTGCAGGAAATGGGTTTGTAAAGTTAAAGGCTGATTTTATTACTTTATGCTGTGGAACAACTATAAGTAACGAATCAAACCATTTAATTGACGCGAGATGATCTGTCTTAATATTTGCCAAAAAGTGATAGCTTCCCTGAGGCTGAATAAATGCTGATGAATCTGCGGTTTCTTTAGAGAAATTGGTATCCGTTTTTTGGGTTTCCGCTTTTTGCACAGGAAGTTCGTTTGCCTGAGCGGCAAAAAGTCCTATGATCAAAAGTGATACAAAAAGTATGGTTTTACGAATCCAATTCATGGTGGCGAATTTAGTTCATAAAACACAATAAATAAAATTTTAAGTGCTAATTACTTCTTAAAAATGACTTTAATATTTTATCCTCAACTTTTAAAAGTTGAGGATAAAATATTTTTATTGCTGCATTTTAAAATAATAATCGGCTGAATGTTTTCCTCCTCCGTAGAATAAGAAGAAGATGCAAAGTAAAAGAACTACTATTGCTAAAGCTAAGCTTTCAGAATGCATGTGTCCCATAAAGTTTACGAGAACGGCTCCAAATAGTATTGGTAATTGAGCTGCAATTGCCCAGCGGGTAAGTAGCCCAAAAACAATCATTATGCCTCCAATCATGTGTGCCGGCGCGATATAATGCAGAAGAAACATTCCGCCTCCGAACCGATCAATTGGAGATATTAAATCATGTAAATACTGAACGTTTGTTACAAAAGAAATGCCTTTCATAAATAAAAAAACACCCAATATTATACGTACTAAATCTACTGGTAAATAAGTATGGGCATTTGCCCACTTATTTAAGCTTTTGACATTTTCCATGATACTACGTGATTAAAAATTATATATAAAGTTACTAATTTTTAATGATATGTTTAATTTAAGTATCTGAAAATAAGTTTTTTACTATTTATTTAACACGTTATCTATAATTGTGGAATATTAAACCTGAATTACGCCCAGATTAAATGGTTTTTGAATAGGAGCGTGGTTGGCAGCTTCGATTCCCATTGAGATCCATTTGCGGGTATCCAGCGGATCGATAATTGCATCTGTCCATAATCTTGATGCGGCATAATAAGGCGAAGTCTGCTCGTCGTAACGTGCTTTTATTTTGTTGAAAAGTTCTGTTTCTTTAGCTTCGTCAACAACTTCTCCTTTTGCTTTAAGCGAAGAAGCTTCGATTTGTGCTAAAACTTTAGCAGCCTGTGTTCCGCCCATAACGGCAAGTTCTGCACTTGGCCAGGCAAATATTAATCTTGGGTCATACGCTTTTCCGCACATAGCATAGTTTCCTGCTCCATAAGAATTCCCTACAATTACAGTAAATTTTGGTACAACCGAATTACTTACGGCATTTACCATTTTGGCACCATCTTTAATAATTCCGCCATGTTCTGATTTTGAACCTACCATAAATCCGGTAACGTCTTGTAAAAATACCAACGGAATTTTCTTTTGATTACAGTTAGCAATAAAACGAGTTGCTTTATCGGCACTATCAGAATAAATTACACCGCCAAACTGCATTTCGCCTTTTTTGGTTTTTACGACTTTACGCTGATTGGCTACAATACCAACTGCCCAGCCGTCAATTCGGGCATAACCCGTAATTAACGATTGACCGTAACCATCTTTATAAGCTTCAAATTCTGAATTATCGACCAAACGATTGATGATTTCCATCATATCGTATTGTTCGTTTCTCGCTTTTGGTAAAATTCCGTAAATGTCTTTTGGTTCTAAAGCAGGTTTTTCAGCTTTGATTCGGCTGTATCCCGCTTTATCAAAATCGCCAATTTTATCGACTATATTTTTGATTTTATCTAAAGCGTCTTTATCATCTTTAGCTTTATAATCAGTCACTCCAGAAATTTCGCAATGTGTTGTTGCGCCGCCTAAAGTTTCATTATCAATCGTTTCGCCAATAGCAGCTTTAACCAAATAACTTCCAGCAAGGAAAATACTGCCTGTTTTGTCTACAATTAAAGCTTCATCGCTCATAATTGGCAGATAAGCACCTCCGGCAACACAGCTTCCCATAACAGCAGCGATTTGCGTTATTCCCATACTGCTCATTTGAGCGTTATTTCTAAAGATGCGTCCGAAATGTTCTTTGTCAGGAAAAATTTCATCCTGCATTGGCAGATAAACTCCGGCGCTGTCTACTAAATAAATAATAGGAAGTCTGTTTTCCATTGCAATTTCCTGTGCACGCAGGTTTTTTTTACCTGTAATAGGAAACCATGCACCAGCTTTTACGGTAGCATCATTAGCAACGACAATACATTGTTTCCCTCTTATATATCCTATTTTAATAACAACTCCGCCGGAAGGGCATCCGCCATGTTCAGCGTACATTCCTTCTCCGGCAAAACCGCCAATTTCAATATTTTCTGAATTTTCATCTAATAAATAAGCGATACGCTCACGAGCCGTCATCTTTCCTTCGGCATGTAGTTTTTCGATTCGTTTTTCGCCGCCGCCTAGTTTTACTTTGGCAAATTTTTGTTTTAGTTCTGAAAGTAATAGTTTATTGTGATCTTCGTTTTTATTGAAGTTTAAATCCATGATATAATATTGATTTTACAAAATAGTGTTGGCTAATTTACAAAATCCATTGAAATAAACCGATTGCTTTGTGAATTAAGAAAAAGTTTATGTTATCCTGTTTTTTTATTTAAACACATAGAGCATAGGATTTATAGTTTAAAGAAGAGAATAAAAAAGAAACTAGTTTCTAACACATATCTGATACTATGTTTGTTTAAACAAGTGAAACGCCTTTTTAAGCTTGCTAAATCTATGTTTCTATGTGTTAAAACTAATTACACCAATTATTTTTCTTTAATTTGCTTTTTCATACTAACTAGTATTTTTTTATGTCTAAAGCTGCAAATACCCGACTTACGATTCTCCATAAAGCATTTGAATTAATCTATACCAAAGGTTATCAAACCACAAGTATTGATGAAATTATTGCAACAACTCAAGTTACAAAAGGCGCTTTTTATTACCATTTTAAAACTAAAGATGAAATGGGAATTGCGATTATAGAAGAAATTCTAAAACCGACTATGCAGGAAAATTTTATAAAACCAACTGAAGCTTCTCAAAATCCAGTTGAGGATTTTTATAATATGATTTCGTATTTATTACTCGAAGATCCTTTTTTGCAGGTGAAATATGGCTGTCCGGTTGGAAATCTTACACAGGAAATGACACCGTGGAATAATAGGTTTAGTGAAGCTTTGGCCGAATTGGTCGATTTATGGAAAAAGAAAATTATAAATTCAATAGAAAAAGGGAAAGAATCGGGTTTGATTCGCAAAGATGTAGTGGGTGAACAAGTCGCTTTTTTTATCCTTTCCGGTTATTGGGGAATACGAAATTTTGGAAAACTTCAAAATGATAATTCGTCTTATCTTGTTTATTTAAAGGAGCTTAAAAGCTATTTGAATGGTTTGAAATAAAAATATATTTAAAAACATACTACTTAGTATGTTTTTAAATATATTTGCATTGTCTTAATCAAAAAACAATGTATCAATCTCTTTTAGTATGCCATTCTTTTATAAGATGGCTCGTATTGGTAAGCTTGTTATATTCTATTTATACAGCTTACAAAGGTTATTCTCGAAAACTTCCTTTCAATAAGAAAGATAACCTCATCCGACATTGGACGGCTACAATTGCTCATATTCAGCTTATATTCGGAATATTGGTATATGTGCAAAGCCCGATTGTGAAATATTTCTGGAAAAACTTTAAAGAAGCGGTTCAAAATCTGGATGCTTCTTTCTTCGGAATTATTCACATTGCTTTAATGTTAATAGCAATAGTTTTTATTACAATTGGTTCGGCTTTAGCCAAAAGAAAACTTGCTGATGATCAAAAATTCAGAACGATGCTTTTATGGTTTTCTGTCGCCTTACTAATTATTTTTATTGCCATTCCGTGGCCATTTTCACCTCTTGCAAACCGCCCTTATTTTAGATGATTATGAAAAATTTACTGCTTACAAATACCGGAAGACTACGAATTATTGGGTTTCTGGAAGGAACTTCACTTTTGATTTTGCTTTTTATAGCTATGCCAATGAAATATATTTTTGAAATGCCATTTTTAACGAGACCAGTTGGAACAGTTCATGGTGCTTTATTTCTGCTTTTTGTTTTTAATACATTAAGCGTAGGAGTAGAGCAGAACTGGAAATTTAAAGACACAACATGGAAAGTACTTTTGGCCTGCGTGATTCCGTTTGGAACTTTTTACATTGATTCTAAAATTCTAAGTAAAATTCAAAACCATTAGTTATGATTTTTGTATTCAAAACAAATGTTGATAATATTTCGAAAGTGGAGAAGGTTACACCAAAACTGAATCAGTTATTTCCAAATTGTAAGTGGAATTTTGATCTCGAAGACTGCGATAATATTCTAAGATTTGAATGTAAAGATGATATTATCGAAAAGGTAATTTTTTTAATGAAAGTGATTGGCTTTGAATGTGAAGCTTTATAAAAACAAAAAACATCCGTTGCAGCGGATGTTTTTTTATATAAACGATTGCGTGTAATTAATTTAAACACATAGAAACATAGGTTTTGTTTCTGTAAAAGGCATTTCATTTGCATTAACAAACATAGTCTATGTGTAAATGATGTGTCATTTATTTTAATCTTTAACAAACGGAAACGATATAAATCTATGTTTCTATGTGTTTAAAAATATTTAGAATTGCAGATTATTTTTTAGGAGCGCAAACCATTCGTTTTAGCATTGCCCATTGTTTTAAAGCATCACGAGCTTCAACAGCCGGATAACCTAACATTGTTTTTCCTGCAGGAACGTCTCCGGTAACACCAGATCCGGCACCAATTACAGCTCCATCTCCAATAGTGGTATGGTCTTTTATAGAAGCGCTTCCGCCAATAATAACACCATTTCCTAAAGTTACAGAACCTGCTAAACCACTGTTTCCAGCCATAATACAGAATCGGCCTAATTTACTGTTATGTCCAATTTGAACTAAATTATCAATTTTACAGCCGTCTCCAAGAATTGTTGAACTGAATTTTCCACGATCCACGCAAGAATTGGCTCCAATTTCAACACCGTTCCCGATGATTACATTTCCAATTTGCGGTATTTTCACCAAGCCTTTTTCAGAACAAGGACGAAATCCAAAACCATCAGCACCAATTGTAGCATTTGGGTGAATAATACAATCGCTCCCAATATGACAACGCTCACGAACAACTGTTCCAGACCAAATAATAGTGTTTTTTCCAATAGTACATTCATCCAGAATAGTAACATTTGGGTAAATTACCGCATTGGCACCAATTTCAACTTTTGGTCCAATATAACAGCCAGCACCAATTTTAGCACCTTCGCCAATAATTGCTGTTTCGTCTATAGTAGCTGTTTTATGGATGTTATTATGAAAAATTGGAGTAGGCGGAGCAAAAAGGGCAAGAATTTGCGACATGGCTAAATCTGCATTTTTCACTTTAATAAAAGCGCGATTTTCTCCAGGTTCAATAGAAATGTCTTCGTTTACGACAGCAATTGAAGCATTTGAGGTCGACCAGTACTTTTCATATTTTTTATTTCCTATAAAAGAAATTTCTGAAGTTGTAGCTTTTTCTAATTGCTCTGTTGCGGTAACGCTCTGTGAAGTAGTGCCGTAAATTACACCATTAATTACTTCATTAATTTCTTGAATTGAATAGGATCTCATTGACAAATTTTATTCGACTTAGGGTTAATTTTCGTCAAATAAAATAAAATAGATTTTAATTACCTAATAAAATTTTTATGTTTCTTAATAATTATTTAAAATAGAAGTCTAAATATTACAAAATTAACATTTTAACTATTAATTTTTTGCAAGTTTTTTAATGTCGGGGTTTGTCGCTGTTCAATTTTTGGGTGAATAATCTTAGTTTTTTTCAATAAAAAATAAATTATTTAATTGGTAAGTAGCAGCCTACATTTCTTTTGTTAATTGTTTCTCTTTGTGGGTATTAAAAAAAAGCGATTCACTTTAAAAGGAATCGCTTTTTTAATTTATTCTTTAATTTTCGAGAGTGAAACTGCGTTAATGCAATATCGTAAACCGCTTGGTTCTGGTCCGTCTGGAAAAACGTGTCCTAAATGCGCATCGCACACATTACAGACAACTTCAACACGAATCATTCCGTATGATTTATCAGCATGATAACCAATCGCATTTTCTTTAATTGGCTGTGTAAAAGATGGCCAGCCCGTTCCTGACTCAAATTTTTCGCTTGCATCAAAAAGAACCGTTCCGCAGCATTTACACTCGTAAATTCCAGGATCAAATAAACTACATAATTCAGAGCTGAAAGATCTTTCAGTTCCTTTTAAACGCGTTACCTGATATTCTTCCGGAGTTAAAAGTTGTTTCCATTCTTCTTCCGTTTTCTCGACTCTTTTTTCCGAAGCCGGATTTCCTTTATTTGTAAAATGAATTACATCTGCCCATTTTATCATAACTAATTTTTTAAGTTTTCAGTCGCAGTATTCAGTCACAGTATTCAGTCGCAATAAACTGAAAACTGTGACTGAATACTATAAACTCTATTCTTCCTCCTTCTGTCCCATCATCATTAAAAATGCTTTTAGGAAAGGGTCGATATTACCATTCATTACGCCGTCGACATCGCTGGTTTCATAACCTGTACGAACGTCTTTTACTAATTTATAAGGCTGCATTACATAATTACGAATCTGCGAACCCCATTCGATTTTCATTTTTCCGGCTTCAATATCAGCACGCTGCGCTTGTTGTTTCTTTAACTCAATTTCATATAATTGAGAACGAAGCATTTGCATGGCACGCTGTCTGTTATCTTGCTGAGATCTTGTTTCAGAACATTGAATCTGGATTCCGGTTGGTTTGTGAACTAATTGAACTTTCGTTTCAACCTTATTCACATTTTGTCCTCCGGCACCACTTGATCGTGATGTTGTAATTTCGATATCGGCAGGATTAATGTCAATTTCGATACTATCATCAACAAGCGGATAAACATAAACAGATACAAACGAAGTATGACGTTTGGCATTACTATCAAAAGGAGAGATTCTAACCAAACGGTGAACACCATTTTCTCCTTTTAAATATCCAAAAGAATAATCCCCTTCGAATTCTAAAGTTACCGTTTTTATTCCGGCAACCTCACCTTCCTGAAAGTTAAGTTCTTTTATTTTATAGCCATAACTTTCGCCCCACATCATGTACATACGCATCAGCATTCCTGCCCAGTCGCAGCTTTCAGTTCCGCCGGCACCGGCAGTAATCTGCACAACAGCACTTAAACTGTCGCCCTCGTCAGAAAGCATGTTTTTGAATTCGATGTTTTCTATATGACTTTGCGTAGTATCATATTGTTCGTCTAATTCATCTGCAGAAAGTTCCCCTTCTTTATAAAAATCATAAGCAAGCTGCAGTTCATCTGTAAGCGTTACAGCTTTGTCATAATCCTCAATCCATTTTTTCTTGTTTCGAAGATTTTTTACGATGTTTTCTGCTTCTTTGGCATTATTCCAAAAATCAGGCGCAAAAGTTTTTTCTTCTTCGTTTGCAATTTCGATTAGCTTGGCATCAACGTCAAAGATACCTCCTCAACGCACCAAGGCGCTCCACAATACCTTTTACTTGTTCGGCTGTTGTCATAAATTAATAAGTAGTTTTATTTGTTTTTTGCAGATATTACGTTAGTTTATTCAAAAAACTAATGCGTAATTTCGTTATACAAAAATAAGATTTAGTTTTTAGAATACAGCATTAAATTATGATACAAAATAAGATAAACTCTAAAAGGCCTTTTAAGGAGATAGAATTGTTTTTGAAAACGAGAGATCAATTTTTGAAATTATTAATGCTAGTTTTATATGTTTTTTATAAATATTACGTTAATTTGGTTCTAAGTAATTCACAAGTTAAAATTTATTAAAACTTGGGATTAATAACAAACAGTAATACGTAATTTTGCTGTCCAAAATAGATATAGTTTTTATATGGAAATAAATTTAATTAGCGATACCATTACCAAGCCTTCTTATGAGATGCTGCAGTATATGTTTAACGCTCAGGTTGGCGACGACGTATACAAACAAGATCCTACGGTTATCGAATTAGAGACAAGAATAGCCGAATTTTTTGGTATGGAAGCTGGACTTTTTTTTCCGTCGGGAACTATGGCGAATCAAACCGCAATTAAACTGCATACTCAACCCGGAGAACAATTAATTGCCGATAAATATGCTCACGTTTATAATTATGAAGGCGGCGGAGTTTCTTTTAACAGCGGAGTTTCCTGCTGTTTGTTAGATGGAGACCGCGGAATGATAAATGCAGCACAAGTGGCAGCCGCAATTAATGATCCCGAATTTTATCATAGTCCGTTAACGAGTTTAGTTTGTGTTGAAAACACGACGAATAAAGGCGGCGGAGCTTGTTATGAATTAGAAGATTTAAGAGAAATAAAAAAAGTATGCGATGCTAATAATTTGAAATTCCATTTAGACGGAGCGAGAATTTGGAATGCATTGGTTGCCAAAAGACAAAATCCGAAGGAATTTGGAGCTATTTTCGACACTATTTCCGTTTGTTTATCAAAAGGTTTAGGCGCACCAATTGGTTCTGTTTTATTGGGAACCAAAGCAGATATTCACCGAGCACTAAGAATCAGAAAAATATTAGGCGGCGGAATGCGTCAGGTGGGTTATTTAGCCGCAGCAGGATTATATGCATTGGCGAATAATATTGAACGTTTAGCAGAAGATCATCGCAGAGCCAAAGAAATAGGAGCAATTTTAAGCACAAAATCCTGGATTGCATCTGTAGAGCCCGTAGAAACAAATATTTTAATTTTTTCATTAGCCGAAGGTTACAGCGACCAGCTTTTGATTGAAAAATTAAAACAAAAAAATATTTTAATAAGTTCCTTAGGACACAACAAACTAAGAATCGTTACCCATTTAGATTATAAAGAAGTAATGCATACGTATGTTTTGGAGATGTTTTCAAAAATTTAGATGCTAAGTTGCTAAGATTCTAAGTTTTTACTTTACTTAAAAAATGCCCCCAAATAGTGTCTAACTTTTTGGGGGCAGTTCATTTGTGCGTCTTTTTTTTAAATTTTTGTTCCTAAAAAGCTTAGTAACTTAGAATCTTAGCAACTTAGCAACTTTTATTTAAACAAATTATCCATCCCCGGAATCATCGGCATATCCATTTTTGCGACAGCGTCAAGTTCACTTTCGTTTACACTTGTAGCTCTTTCGATAGCTTTGTTTAGTGTTACAATTAAATAATCTTCCAGTTGCTCTTTATCTTCTAAAAGAGAATCATCAACAGAGATTGATTTTATTTTTCTATTGGCAGTAATTGTAATTTTTAATAATCCGTCGGCGCTTTGTTCGTCAATTAAAACAGTATCAAGGCGTTTCTTAGTATCTTCAATTTTTTGCTGGGTTTCTTTAAGTTTACCCATCATTCCCATTAAATCCATTTTTTGTTGATTTTTAAATTATTTCATACAAAATTAGTATATTGCTGTATTAAATCAATGGAATATTTTATGAAAAAATTAATTTTGTTCTGTTGTGTTTGTACTACTTTTGCTCCTTCGTATTTAAAAACAAATGCTCAATCAATGCAAGAAAATATACAGGCTCCAAAAGCCAAGGAAGTTCCAAAAACATTAAAAAAACACAAAGAAACCCGAATCGATAATTATTTTTGGCTGAATGACAGAGAAAATCCGGAAGTTATTGATTACCTGAATAAAGAAAACGAATATTACCAGCAAATGACCTCTCATACTAAAGATTTTCAGGAATCTTTGTATGAAGAAATGAAAGGCAGAATTAAAGAAGATGATTCATCAGTTCCTTATTTCTATAACGGATATTTTTATATTACACGTTTTGAAACAGGAAAAGATTATCCAATTTTTGCCCGAAAAAAAGGAAGCCTTTCGGCAGAAGAAGAAATTCTGTTCAACTGTAACGAACTAGCTGTAGGCCACGCATATTTTAAACTAGGGGGTTTAAGTATAAGCCCTGATAATAAATTTGCCAGTTTTGGAACTGATATCGTGGGAAGAAGAATTTATACCATCCAGATCAAGAATCTTGAAACAGGAGAAATTTTATCAGATAAAATCGAAAATGCAACGGGAGCTTCTGTTTGGGCAAATGATAATAAAACCATTTTCTATACCAAACAAGACGAAGTTACTTTAAGATCTGATAAGATCTTTAGACATAAATTAAACACTGATTCTAAAAAAGATGTTTTAGTTTATGATGAAACAGATGATACTTTTAATGTTTCGGTAAGTAAGGAAAAATCAAGGAAATATATTGTAATTGGTTCATCAAGTACTTTAACGACAGAATACAGGATACTGAATTCAGATAATCCGGATGGGGAATTTGAAGTGTTTCAGCCTCGTGTTCGTGGTTTAGAATACAGCATTTCTCATTATGAAGATTCATTTTATATCTTAACAAATAAAGATAAAGCAACGAATTTCAAGCTAATGAAAACGCCTGAAAATAAAACAGGCAAAAAAAACTGGGTGGATGTAATTCCGCATAGAGAAGATGTTTTGTTAGAAGATATCGAGATCTTTAAAAACTATTTAGTTGTAGAAGAACGCTCGAATGGTTTAAATCATATTAGGATTATGCCATGGAACGACGAACCAGATTATTATCTGCCTTTTGGAAGTGAAACTTACAATGCTTTTACGACAACAAATATTGATTTTGATACCGATATTCTGCGTTACAGTTATCAATCGCTTGCTACGCCGTCATCTGTAATTGATTTTAATATGAAAACTAAAACCAAAGAAATTCTAAAAGAACAACAGGTTTTAGGCGGAAAATTTGACAAAGAAAATTATGTCGAAGAACGCGTTTGGGCAACAGCAAGAGATGGTGTAAAAGTGCCAATTTCGATGATTTATAAAAAGGGATTGAATAAAAATGGTAAAAACCCGTTATTGCTGTATGCGTACGGTTCATACGGAATTACGATGGATACTTATTTCTCTTCAACAAGACTTTCGTTATTAGATCGCGGTTTTGTTTATGCAATTGCACACATTAGAGGAGGAGAAGACTTGGGAAGACAATGGTATGAGGACGGAAAACTGTTAAAAAAGAAAAATACCTTTACAGATTTCATCGATTGCTCTAAATTTGTAATAGACGAGAAATATACGTCACCAGAACATCTTTATGCTGAAGGTGGATCTGCAGGAGGACTTTTAATGGGTGTAATCGTAAATGAAGCACCAGAGTTATATAACGGAGTTATAGCGCAGGTACCTTTTGTAGATGTTGTTACAACAATGCTGGACGACAGCATTCCGCTTACAACAGGAGAATATGACGAATGGGGAAACCCAAACAATAAAAAATATTACGATTATATGTTGTCGTATTCACCTTATGACAATGTAAAAGCACAAAAATATCCTAATATGTATGTGTCGACAGGATTGCATGATTCTCAGGTACAATATTGGGAGCCAGCGAAATGGGTGGCTAAATTAAGGGTTTTAAAGACAAATAATAATCAATTGTTTTTAGATACTAATATGGACGCGGGACATGGCGGGGCTTCAGGACGTTTTGAGGCTTTAAAAGACTTAGCAAAAGAATTTACTTTTTTATTAGATTTAGAAAAAATTAAAAGCTAATTAGAAATTTTTTGTTAAATTTGCAACCTATCAAGGTGCGTAAAAAACACCTTCGATTAACTATTTTTTTATGAAAGAAGAAATAAACGCTTATAATAATGTTTTAGAGTTAATAGGTAATACCCCGCTTATTAAACTAAATAAAATCACCGAAGAGTTAGAAGGAAATTTCTACGCAAAGGTAGAAGCTTTTAATCCAGGTCATTCCTCAAAAGATAGAATAGCGTTATATATTATTGAAGAAGCCGAAAGAAAAGGAATATTATCACCCGGCGATACCATAATTGAAACTACATCAGGGAATACAGGTTTTAGTTTAGCCATGGTAAGCATTATAAAAGGCTACAATTGTATTTTGGCCGTGAGTTCAAAATCATCCAAAGATAAAATTGACATGCTGAGAAGCTTAGGCGCAAAAGTTTATGTTTGTCCGGCTCACGTATCTGCAGATGATGAAAGATCGTACTACAATGTAGCAAAACGATTACACGAAGAAACAAAGGGTTCAGTTTATATTAATCAATATTTCAATCAATTAAATATTGATGCCCATTACAACACTACAGGTCCCGAAATCTGGGAACAAACAAAAGGACAAATCACACATCTTGTTGCTTGCAGCGGAACCGGAGGAACAATTTCCGGAACAGCAAAATTCTTAAAAGAGCAAAATCCGAATATTAGAATCTTAGGAGTAGATGCTTTTGGATCAGTATTGAAAAAATACCACGAAACAAGAGAATTCGATAATAAAGAAATTTACCCGTATCGTATAGAAGGTTTAGGTAAAAACTTAATTCCTTCGGCAACAGATTTTGATATCATCGATAAATTCATGAAGGTTACCGATGAAGAAAGTGCTCACTCTGCAAGAGAAATCACTCGTAAAGAAGGTTTATTTGTTGGATATACATCTGGAGCAGTAATGCAGGCGATTAAACAATATGCAGAAGAAGGTGAATTTACAAAAGACAGCAATATTATTGCAATCTTCCCTGATCACGGTTCACGTTATATGAGTAAAGTATTCAGTGATGACTGGATGAACGAACAAGGATTCTTTGACAGTGTTAATGAAGAAGAAACCCAAAAAATTGAATTCGTAAAATAGATTACTATTTTTCTAAAAATATTAAACTCCATTCGTTTTGCGAATGGAGTTTTTTTATGCTGACTTTTAAGTGATTAAGAAAATCTATAAAAGAGATCCATATTATTTTAAAAGCTTAAATTTTTATAAATGTTAATTATTTCATTTTGTTTGAGAAAACCGTATTTATACGTAAGATATTTTAATTGAAATTGAGGTTAATTTATAATTTTAAGAATTACTTCAATAGTATAATTAAAATTAATTTTGTCGACAAAATCATCAGTTTTGGTTATTTTAACGATTATTTAGGTAGGTTAACGAAAAAATTTTCGACGAAAAACATAATAGTATAGTTTAGCTGTGTATAAATGACACACTTTATTTATAACCCTAAATTCTGCTATTATGAAAAAATTTCTACTCTCAGTAATGTTTGTAAGTTATTTGAATGCGACTGCTCAAAATCCAATTCAGGAGTTTAATTTCAATGGGACTTTAAATAATGAATCTAACACAATTTCTTTCATGGGGTCAGATGAGTTTGTACCCGATAGATCAGGAATTGCCGGAAATGCTCAAAGACTCAACAATAAAGCGCTGGAAGCCGTGGTAGATGATCTGCCACAAGGTAATAAAGCCAGAACTGTTAGTATTTGGGTTAAATTTAATGACATAGCTTCTGCAAATTATATCTGGGGTTATGGTTCAGCTTACAATGCTCAGTATTTTGGTTTATTGCAGCAGTCGACAGTTTCTTCTAATTCAGATTTAAGTTTAGCGGGCTGGGGTGCAGCAAATGATGTAATTGTCTCAACTCCATTAGCAAAAGGAGTTTGGTATCAATATACCGTAACCTTTGACGGGACGGTTTCTAAAATTTACCGCAACGGAGAATTATTAAAATACATAAACGGTTTAAAACGCTCTACAAAAGGTACTATTTTTAGATTAGGCGAAATAAACACATCAGTTGGTATAAATGCAGATGTAGACGATTTAAAGATCTATGATGTTGCTTTGACAGATGAACAGGTTTCGGAGTCTTATAACAGCTCTAAACCTTTAATAGTAGTCGCAGAAGCTGCAGCAGCCCCTAAAACAAAAGGCGCTGTAAAATCTAAAACAGCAAAAACTACTTCAAGTAATATAATTGTGAGTAAAGATGTAAATGTGGGAGGTAAAAATATTGAAGTGTATTCGCAAGGACAAAAAGTAGTAGGAAATAATTCAATGACAATAAATGATCTTCCAGAAGGAACCTATTTATTAAAGATTTCAAATGCTCCGTCAAAAAAAATAACATCAAAATAAGGCCATCAATTAATTTTTTTAAATAGTTAGTTAGTTTTTAAATATTGTTTAGTAGCAATTAGATTTTTTGGAATTAGGAAACAGCCTTTTGGATTCAGAAGGCTTTTTTTTAGCCCTTTATAACTATAAATTTTTATATTTTGTGAGAATTCTGTATCTGCATGTAGGATTTGTTTGTTTATGCTGAATTAAAATTATAGTTTTAACAAAATTTATAAATAAAATATTTAAAAATTTGTAATTGTAGAATTTGAATAATCAAATTTGCTTTCAAATAAATCATTATAAAAAGATATCATCCAGTAAAAAATGTATATACCTATGAAAAAAATATTACTCACTTTAATGTTTGTAAGTTTTTTAAATTCTAATGCACAAAATCCCGTTCAGGAATTTAATTTCAACGGAAATTTAAGCAGCGCAGATAATACCATTTCCTTTTTAGGTACTCCAGTTTTTGTAAATGACAGAATGGGTGCCCCTAAAGGAGCTTTGCGACTTTCTAACAAAGCTTATCAGGCTGTAGTAGGTGATCTTCCACAGGGAAATAAACCTAGAACAATATCTATTTGGGTTAAATTTAATGCAATAAATGCCGTTAATCATGTTTTGGGTTACGGTACGGCGGCAAATGGACAATATTTCGGATTAACGCAGCAAGCGGCTGCCGGAGGTAATTCTGAGGCAAACCTTGCGGGATGGGGGCCAGGAAATGATGTGGTTGTTTCTGCACCGCTTTTAAAGGATATCTGGTACTTGTACAGCATTACTTATGATGGTAATAGTTCAAAAATTTATCGTAATGGCGAATTGCTAAAATCTACTGAGGGAATCGCGCGTTCAACCAAAGGTTATATTTTGAACATCGGAAAACTAAATACAGCAACAAGCATCAATGCTGATATCGACGATATTAAATTGTATACGGTTGCTATGACAGACGAGCAGGTTATGGAATCCTATAACAGTTCAAAACCGGCTAAAACAGTAGCGGCTCCGCCAGTGCCAGTTTCAAGTACAGAGAAAAAAGCTGCTCCTGCACCTGTAAAACTGCCAGCTGCGGCTGTGGCTGCTTCTGCCGAAACTACTAAAAGTGGTAAAAGTGTTGAGGTTTTTTCTCAAGGACAAAAAATAATAGGAGCTAACGCTTCGAATATTGGCGATTTGCCAGAAGGAACATATTTGATCAAGGTAACAAACACTCCAAAAAAGTAATTTTATATTTTTCTAAAAAAGAAAGCCTTCTGAATTTCAGAAGGCTTTTTATTTTTTTATTAGCTTATTACACTAAGCACTATAAATAAGATTACCAGAATAATTACGGCAAATCTTGTGTATTTTGATGTTTGCATATTTGTTTTTGTTTAAGGAATTATGATCTGATTGTGACAAATATAATAGTTTATTTTACTTTTTATAATATTTTGCTTTCTTCTGCATGAATTTTAACAAAACAAAAAAGCCCTGAAAATTCAGAGCTTTTAAAATTTTTATCAAAAGAAAAATATTATTCCTCTTTCATAGTATGATAAACGTTCATAACGTCATCATCCTCTTCAATTTTTTCGATTAGTTTTTCAACGTCAGCGATTTGAGCTTCAGTTAATTCTTTTGTGATTTGAGGAATACGCTCAAAACCAGAAGATAAAATTTCTAAACCTCTGTTTTCTAATTCTTTTTGTAAAGCACCAAAACTTCCAAAAGGAGCGTAGATCAAGATTCCGTCTTCGTCTTCAAAAACTTCCTCGGCACCAAAATCAATTAATTCAAGCTCTAATTCCTCAGCATCAAGACCAGTATTTGCAATTCTGAAGTTACAAGTATGATCAAACATAAATTCAACTGAACCCTGAGTTCCCATTGTTCCGTTACATTTGTTGAAATAACTGCGAATGTTTGCTACCGTTCTGTTGTTATTATCAGATGCAGTTTCAATCAAAATCGCAATTCCGTGAGGAGCATATCCTTCAAATAAAATTTCTTTATAGTTGGCAGTATCTTTATTGCTGGCATTTTTAATCGCGCGCTCAACATTATCTTTTGGCATGTTGGCCGCTTTTGCGTTTTGTATAACAGCTCTTAATCTAGAATTGGCGTCAGGGTTAGGACCGCCTTCTTTAACAGCCATAACGATGTCTTTACCAATTCTGGTAAATGTTTTGGCCATTGCAGACCAACGTTTCATTTTTCTTCCTTTTCTAAATTCGAACGCTCTTCCCATTTCTAATTTTTAGTTTTGTGATGCAAAAATAAAGGTTATTCCTTATTTATCCAAAATCAAAATTTTAATTTTTTTTATTTGTTTCAAGTTTCAGGTTTCACGTTTCAAGTTGGCACAACTTTACGAACATTCCGTAAAACTTGAAACTTGAAACAAAAAAAACTTGAAACAAAAAACCTTATTTCGAAAAATTGAAGTCATTGATAATATTCACCGCTTCGTTGAGGTATGGATTTGTTTTTAAATTATCCATTTGATATTGATTAATCGTTTTATCATTAGGATAAGCGCCTAATAAAAACTGATTTACAGAAGAATTATAAACATCCAGCGGGTTATTTTCGTCATTAAAAGTATTGATTTCTGTCCAAAGAGAATTTACGACTTTCTTTTGATTAAAAACCGCATCTAAAGTCATCGGAATCTCTGCTTTTGGCGTATTGATCAATTGATCTATTTTTTGATTTATCTTTTTAATATCATTAAAATAAAAATTATCAGCCAGTCTTAAAGAACTGTTTTTGGCCAATTTATCTATTAAAGTACGTTTTACATACGGTCTGAATTTTAAAAACGGTTCAATACTGTCATTTTTCATGGCAGTAGGGAAATCACTTTCTTTTTGATAAACATCTTCATAAAATTCAGGAAGAACAACATCTGGCGTAACACCAATATATTGATGGCTTTTTCCCGTAACCCTGTAAAATTTATTAATTGTAATTTTAAGGAAATCAGTATTTTTATTTTCGTCAAGCGAAAGAATCGTCTGCATTGTAGCTTTTCCAAGCGTATTGCTTCCTAACAAAAGTGCGCGATTATAATCCTGCATAATCGAAGAGAAAAATTCACTTGCAGAAGCCGTATTGCTATTCACCAAAATCACAATTGGGCCTCTGTAAATCATTCCTTTATAAGGATCATTGATAACTGATTTCTCTTTAGTATGATCAATAACAACCGAAATTGGACCATAATCAATAAACATTCCGGCTAGTTTTATGGCTTCTTCCATCGAACCGCCGCCATTATCAATCAAGTCAATGACTAAACCTTTAATATTATCTCTTTCCAGTTTGATGACTTCTCTGGCCACATCATCCGCACATCCTTTTCTACTGTTTCCATCTAAATCAGCATAAAAACTTGGAATTTTTATATAACCAATTTTACTTTCCTTACCAATTATAAAACTGAAAACCGAATTTTCTTCGTCCTTCATTACTTGTTTTTCGATAAAAACATCAAAATTTTTGCCTGAGTTTCTTTTCAGCGTAAGCGTAAGAGTTTTATTCGCTTCAGATAAAATCATGGTAGAAATAGATTCTAACGAAGAACAGGAAACCTGAAGTGTCTCTTTATGATTGGAAACCGAAATAATCTGATCACCTTTTTTAATCTGACCTGTTTGATACGCCGGACCATTTGGATCTATTTCGTGAACAATAATCTCATTTTTTTCATTAAGATTCACCGTCATTCCCAATGATAAATGCTCTTTTGATAACGAAGCCACAAAACTAGATTTAGAATCGTCGCTAAAATAAGCTGTATGCGGATCAAAATAAGTACAGAAGAAATTATAAAGATTCTCGTCTTGTTTCGTTTTAGTTTCTAAAAGCGTGCTGATACGGCAAATTTCATTCGACACAATCAGATTTCTGGATTTAGCTTCAATAGAAGCAAAATTTGCTTTTATAGAATCCAGATTATCACTCGTTTCAGCTATATCATCCAGAATTTGATAACGCAGTTTTTTGCGCCATACCTTCTCTAAATCTTCTTTTTTTAAATAGAAAGGAAATGACTTTTTGTAGAATCGAATGGTATCTTTCTTGGTATAATCAAATGCAGTTGCCTGAATTTTTTCAAGAACCTCTTTAGTTCTGATCAATCCATTAATATATTTGGCGGTAATATCAGTTAAAAAAGTACAATCGTTGCTTAAAATTAAATCGTCCAGATTTAAACGATATTCTGCTGCCAGTTGATCGTATTCGCTCTTAAAAAAGATGTTACGCGAAGGATCTAATTCATTTATAAGATTATCAAAAACAAAAACAGATAAACTGTCATCGACTGGTTTTGGACGCAAATGTTCTGTTTGAATAACAGCATTTATTTTGTTCAGTATTTCGCATGTCTCGGCGCTATTTTGACTAAATAGGAAAGAAGTAAACAGTAAAAATAACGGCAAAATTTTGTTCATAGGTGAAATCTCAACATTCTATATTAAAGTTACGGTAATTTTTCGAAAACGGTTTACATTTTTTCTAAAAAATCTTACATATAAATAAGAAATAAAATGCCGAAGATTAAATGATATCAAGGGATAATACTTGCAATCATTTAATCTTCGGCAAAAAAAATGCATTACCATTACAGTAATGCATCTTACAATATTTATAACTTTAATTATTTCTTGTAAAAAGGCAGTTTTACCACTTTTGCAAGAACATCATTTTTTCTAATTCTAATAAAAATATCACTGTCAACAGCACTATTTGAAACCGTAACATATCCTAAACCAATTCCTTTATTCATAGAAGGAGACATTGTTCCAGAAGTTACAATTCCAATTACAGCTCCAGAACCATCTACAATTTCATAATCATGTCTTGGCACCGCACGTTCCTGCATTTCAAAAGCAACTAATTTTCTGGTAACACCAGCTTCTTTTTGCTTTTTAAGAGCTTCAGAATTAGTAAAATCTTTATTGAATTTTGTGATCCATCCTAAACCAGCTTCAAGCGGAGAAGTAGTATCATTAATATCATTTCCGTAAAGGCAGAATCCCATTTCTAAACGTAAAGTATCACGAGCTGCAAGACCAATAGGTTTGATTCCAAAAGCTGCACCAGCTTCAAAAACTTTGTTCCAGATAGCTTCAGCATCAGCATTTTTACAGTAAATTTCAAATCCTCCCGAACCAGTATAACCAGTTGCAGAAATAATTACATCATTAAAACCTGCAAAATCTGCTACTTCAAAATGGTAATAAGCAATCGCAGATAAATCTATAGAAGACAAAGCCTGCATAGCCTCAACCGCTTTTGGTCCCTGAATTGCCAATAATGAATAATCATCAGAAAGGTTTTTCATTTCAACTCCCAAATCATTGTAAGAGGAAATCCAGCTCCAGTCTTTTTCAATATTCGAAGCATTTACAACAAGTAAATACTCTTCTTCTTTCATTTTATAAACAATCAAATCGTCTACAATTCCGCCTTCGTTATTTGGCAGACAAGAATATTGCGCTCTACCAATAGTTAAAGTCGAAGCATCATTTGAAGTCACTTTTTGAATCAAAGCCAAAGCATTTGGCCCCGTTAACAAAAATTCACCCATATGCGAAACGTCAAAAACGCCCACACTATTACGAACCGTTTCATGTTCAGCATTTACACCTTCATATGTAATAGGCATGTTGTAACCCGCAAAAGGCAGCATTTTCGCTCCCAAACTCTCATGTATGTGCGTAAGCGCAGTATTTTTCATTGTGTTGTTTTATAAAATTGTTCTGCAAATCTATTCAAAAAATATCTAATTTGAATGCCTTAAATTATAAATTTCGCAATAATTAGGAGCTATTTCCTGCTATCCGCTATATCTTTTGCTTTTTAAAGAAAAAAGCAAAAGGATACCGCTGCTATCAGGGCTAGGACTTAACGGAAACAATAAACATTCGTGTTTTCGATTTTTTATGTAACTTTAATCATAATAAACAGTAACGAATCATCTTTTATAAAGTCAAGCTTCACAATCAGCTATGTTTGTTAAAAACAAGTGAAACGCCTTTAACCACAAAGAAAAGCTATGATTCTATGTGTTTAAAAATAAATGCACCAACAAAAGCCATCAAATGAAATCTCCATATTTAATCACAAAAGAAGAAATCTTAAAAATATACAAACCCGTAAACCCTCATACACACAAGGGAATTCAGGGTCATGCTGTGATTATCGCCGGAAGTTACGGAAAAATAGGAGCAGGAGTTTTGGCTTCAAAAGCATGCTTAAAATCCGGCTGCGGACTCGTAACGACTTTTATACCAAAATGCGGTTATCAAATCCTTCAAATCTCCATTCCAGAAGTAATGACCGTTACCGACGAAAACACCAATTTCATTACTAATATTCATTTGCCATTAATTCCGCAAGCAGTTGGAATTGGCCCCGGAATAGGGAAGGAACTCGGAACACAAAAAGCCTTATTTGAATTTTTAAGAATCAACAAAGCGCCTTTGGTTCTCGATGCCGACGCTTTAAACATTATTTCTGAAAATTTATCATGGCTGGAATTAGTTCCCGAAGACACGATTCTGACACCTCATCCAAAAGAATTAGAACGCTTGATTGGAAAATGGAATTCAGAATCTGAAAAATTTCAAAAAACAATCGCCTTTTCAGAGAAGTATAAAGTTATCGTAGTCATGAAAGGCGCACCAACATTCACTATAAACAGAAATTCTGTCTACGAAAATACAACCGGAAACGCAGCCTTGGCAACCGCAGGAAGCGGCGACACCTTAACTGGAATCCTCACAAGTCTTCTGGCGCAAGGCTACGAACCCAAATACGCCTCAAAATTCGGAGTCTATCTTCATGGACTAACAGCAGATATTGCTTTGCCAAAAACTGGTTACGAATCTTTCATAGCCTCAGATATAATCAAAAATTTAGGAAGGGCTTTTTTGAGTTTAGAAAAGTAATTTTAACGCAAAGCTCGCAAAGGTTTTTCGCTAAGTTCGCTAAGTTTTTTTAAGGTGCTTTGCTTTTTAAAGGTCGCAAAGTCGCAAAGTTTTTTAGGTAAAGTTTCTATACAGTTTGTCATTTCGAGGAACGAGAAATCTCCACAAGTAACTCCTCAGCGAGAATCGAATCTTTGTAGAGCTTCTTGTGGAGATTTCTCGTTCCTCGAAATCACAAGATTGGGAATATAGCGTGAACAAAAACTTTGCGACTCTGCGTCTTTGCGAGATTAAAAAACTTTGTGTCTTTGTGGCTTCGTGGCAAAAACCTTAGTAAGTTTGTATTTATGAAAAACAACTTCGATCTCAGAACGGTAAACGTCATGCGTTATATAACGCCGCTGCGCGAAGGCGGATCTTTACCCGCTTTGGCAGAAGCCGATGACGATTTTAAATACGTATTAAAATTTAGTGGTGCCGGACACGGCGTAAAAGCCCTTATAGCCGAATTAGTTGGCGGACAAATAGCAAAAGCCTTAAAACTACAATTACCAGAATTAGTATTCGCAAATCTCGACGAAGCCTTTGGAAGAACCGAAGCTGATGAAGAAATTCAGGATTTACTGCAAGGAAGCCAGGGATTAAATCTGGCACTTCACTTTTTATCAGGAGCGATTACTTTTGATCCCGTTGTAACAACTATCGATGCCAAATTAGCTTCGCAGATTGTTTGGCTGGATGCTTATATTACAAACGTAGACCGAACTTTCAAAAATACCAATATGCTAATCTGGCATAAAGAATTATGGCTAATTGATCACGGAGCATGTTTGTATTTTCATCATTCCTGGAACAATTGGGAACAGCATGCCAAAAGTCCGTTTGCATTGATAAAAGATCATGTTTTATTGCCTCAAGCTTCACTTTTAAAAGAAGTTGACGCTGAATTTAAAGCGATTTTAACGCCAGAAATTTTAGAAGATATCGTAAATACAATTCCGTTAGACTGGCTTCAGTGGGAAGATGCTGACGAAACGCCGGAAGGATTGCGAAACGTTTATTTGCAGTTCTTAAAAACTAGATTAGAGAATTCAGAAATATTTGTAAATCAGGCTCAAAATGCAAGATAACCACTTATACGAATATGCTGTGATTCGTGTTGTGCCAAGGGTAGAACGCGAAGAATTCCTGAATATCGGAATCATTTTGTTTTGCAAAAAAGCCAAATTTATAAAAGTACTTTTTCATTTGGATCAAGCCAGAATTCAGGCGCTTTCAAACGATTTTGATATCGAACAATTAGAATGCAATCTGACTTCATTAGAAAAAATAGCAAAAGGAGCCAAAGACGGCGGTCCAATCGCTGAATTTGATATTCCGGAGCGTTTTCGCTGGTTAACCGCAATTAGAAGTTCTGCAATCCAAACTTCAAGACCACATCCGGGTTTGTGTCAGGATTTGGAGAAAACGATTCAAAGATTGTTTGAAGAGTTGGTGCTTTAAGGAAAGGATCAAAGGTGTAGAGGTTCAAAGTTACAAAGGTTTTCTGTAGAGGCGCACAGCAGTGCGTCTACGCCCCAATTGTCCATACTTTGTGTTAGACGCACTGCTGTGCGCCTCTACATTTAATCTTTGCGCCTTTGCGCCTTCGTGGCAGAAAAAAAATAAAAAACCACGAACTGCATCCCTGCAATCCGTGGTTCTAACTAAAAACTAACTTACTTTTATTCTAATTCAATTAAAACGAACCGCAGATATTGCCGCCTAAAGTTGCTCCTGCATTTGCTGAAATATCAGCTTTAACAGCAGTTTTATTAAGTTTTACAATAGAATATGGCGGAGTAAAAGCAGTACCGCTTCCGGCTTGATTTCCGGTTGTATTTGTAAAAACGTTATCAGTTGCCGTAACAGCCGTATAGCCGCTCATTAAATCGATAGGCGTTTTTACACCTTCAAAAACGTTGCTTTCTACACGAAGATCAGCTTCAAAACCTGCAGCGATGCATTTATTGCTTACCGTACTGTTAAAGAAGTTGTTTACTAAATGTACTTTTCCAAAACGAACTCTTGGCATTCTCTCTTTACATCCTGGAGCCCACCAGCATCTTGCAAAAGTGATTCTCAATTTGCCGCGATCGGCAGTAGCACCATCGCTTGAACCAATTAAGTTTGAATATCTATGATCGTCTGATCCTCCTGAACCTCCAGCTTTTGGTGGTTTTAGATAATGGAATTTAGAATACGTAACCGAAATATAATCGGATTTGTTTTTGATGTCGAAGTTTCCGTCAACACCATCTCTAAATTCGCAGTGATCGACCCAAACATTCGTGCATTCATCCAAAATTGCGTTGTCCCAGCCATCAGTATCATAAGCTCCTGGGCCTTCAAAGATTAAATTTCTGATGATTAGATTTTTGCATCTTTTAATATTGATAATACCAGAAGCATCTTTAGTCTGATTTGTCGAAACCAGTTTTGCACCACTTGTGCCATAAATGGTTTTACCCGTTTGATCCTGAAATGATAATCGTGTAGTAACAGTAATTGTTCCGGAAACTTTGATCACTTTTACAGAAGTGTTCTCTATAGCCGCTTTTAATTGAGCGTAAGTTGTAACCGTAGTTTCAGCCGAAGAACCGCCGCCGGTTGTACTTCCGTTTTGAGAAGCCCAGCCGGGAACTTCAGAACAGTTTCCAATTTTTGCGGTTAAATTCGTCGTAGCCGACTGTGTTGTTGTTTCGATACTTGCTTCTGTATTTGATGAAGCAATTTCTTCAGAATTACATGCCGTAAATCCTAAAGCCAATGTTAGTAAAAACATGGAGAGTGTTGATTGTAATTTCATAATTTAAGTTTGGTTATTTATAAAAGTTTAATAACACAAATCTGATTATAATTTGCAGGAAAAAAGTTGAACAAGTTCAAACTTTTGCAAAAAATTCTATGAAATTCGTTTTTTTAACAGTTGTTAATTTACAAAAATGCATAAATAGTGTACATTTACGTAATCGATTACATTTTTTAAACCCCTAATAAAGAATGGATTGAAAAAACAAATTTATTTCCAACAAAAACCACAAGCATGTACAACCTACTAAGAAAAAACATTGAGCGAAAGATCCCGCTCACAGATGAAGAATGGAATATCATTGTTTCAAAAGCGGAACTTATTAAACTTAAAAAAAATCAGTTTCTTCAAATCCAGGATTCTAATAATAGTTATGAGGGGTTTATTTTAAAAGGTTCATTTAAAACTTATATCTTAAACGAAAACGGAACGGAAACCGTAATTTTCTTTTCTTTCGAAAATGAATGGATGTGTGACTTAGAAAGTTTCTATCACCAAAAACCAACAACTTATAATATCAAAGCCATAGAAGACAGCGAAATTTTGGTCATAAATAAAGCTCAAAAAGCGCAATTGTTTGCAGAAGTTCCCAAGCTTATTCAGTTTCATGTTTTAATGATTGAGCGCGCAAATGTAGCTATTCAGCAAAGACTTTTAGATGTTTTAAATAAAACTTCAAAACAGCGTTATTTAGATTTTAAAGATCGTTATCCGCAAAAAGTCCAGACCATTAATAACAAAAATCTTTCATCGTATTTAGGGGTTTCGCACGAGTTTTTATCAAAGATTAAGAGAAGGTTTCCTAGGTTTAAAGGTTTTTCGTAGAGACGCACTGCAGTGCGTCTAACAGAAGTTTTTTAGCCACAGATTAAAAGGATTAAAATGATTTTTGTTTCACGCAGATTAATCCCCAATCTTGTCATTTCGACGAAGGAGAAATCTTCGTAAGTAACTCCACAACGAGAATCCAATCTTTGTAGAGCTTCTCGCGCAGATTTGCTTCGCCTATCCGCTGTCGCTCGGGTCTCCTTCGTCGAAATGACAAACTGTATGGAAACTTTGCGACTTTACAAGATTTAAAAAAAACTTAGCGCCTTAGTGTCTTCGCGGCAAAAAAACTATTAAAAATCCAATATTCCAAAAAGGCATTCATTAGAAAAATGAAGCAATATATTTTCCTTTTCTTGATTTTCAATGACTAATAAATCATAAGATTCCAGATCATATGGATTCTCATTAATTTTAATAGATGTAGTATTTAAAGAAAATAAAATTATTATTTGAGCATTACAATTCTGATTGCTATTTGTTATTTCCAGTTTATGACGGGAAATTTTTTCAGAAACCATCCAATTAAAATCCATACCATTTGTATAAGAAGTCACTTCATCATCTGAATTAAATTCCATGATTTCATACTTCTCATACACTTTCCTTTCTTTGTTTACCTCAATATCTAAGCAGTTATCAAGCATAACCAAATATCGGTGATAGCCCTTAAATTTGGTAAACTCTGAAGGCACTTTCTCTATTGTAGCACTGCTTATTCTGAATAAAAAAACTCTATCAGTATAGTTTGCTGTTTTCGGATATATCATATATTCATATGTCAATCCGCCACTCCAAATAGAGGGTTTACTATCTTTTTTAGAGAAAAGACTTATTTTCATTTATTGAATATTTTATAAGATTTCAAAGTATCTAAGATTCATATTTAATCTTCTTTTAAATGAACTTATATCACTTATATGGTAAAAAAGAAAAAACTTAGTGTCTTTGTGCCTTCGTGGCAAAAAAAACTTAAATCTTTTTCTCTAAAAATATAAACTCCAAAGGTTCTTCTGAAACTGTAATATGAATTTCGCTTTGAGGGAAAGGTTCTCTTTCGCCTGTATCAACATAACCGTGACGTTTGTACCATGCAATAAGTTCCTCACGAACCGAAATAACCGTCATAATAATGCCAGACAAACCAAGCGTTTTAGCATGAATTTCGGCTTCAGCCAAAAGCTTTTTCCCGATTCCGCTGTTTTGAAGTTCGGGCGAAACGGTCAACATTCCTAAATACAATTGATGTCCTTTTTCAACCAATAAAACCGAACCAATAATTTTGTCATTCTCCGTAAATTTCAGAATTGTATTTTTTGGATTAAGGAAAATTTGGGTCATTTCTTGTTCGTCGGTTCTTTTTCCTTCTAGTAAATGGGCTTCGGTTGTCCAGCCTTTTTTAGAAGATTCTCCTCTGTATGCTGAATTTATTAAGATTGTTAATGCTGGAATGTCTTCGAGTAATGCTTTTGTAATCATGTTATGCGGATTGTATTATAAATATAAATAGTTTCCAGTTTTAACTGGAAAAAAATTGAATTGCCTACAGCTTTAGCTGGAGGAACAAAGTTATGTTAGAAAATGGCTTTAGCCTAATCTTTTTTGATAGAACGCGGATTAAACAGATTTGCTTTTGCAATCCCGATAGCTATCGGGAGCAGATTTACACGGTTTGTATATTTAAAATCCGTATTAATCCGCGTCTTCGTGATAACGAATCCGTTAAATCTGCGTTCAAATATAAAATTGAAAAGCGTATCTTACAAAAACTAGTTTGTTTTTTACCTAAATTTATTTTCGTTTAAGAATTTTAAATATCTTTGAATTATGAGTACAGCAATAAAACCAAAACATATCGGCAGAAACATAAGCCGTATCAGAGAGCTTAAAGATATGAAACAGGAAGCACTGGCACTGGCTTTAGGAACAAGTCAGCAGACCATTTCGGCTATTGAAAACAGCGAAATTGTCGAAGAACAAAAACTAATTGAGATAGCAAATGCTCTTGGTGTTTCTGTTGAAGCAATTAAAAACTTTTCGGAAGAAGCGGTTTTTAATATTATTGGAAATACTTTTCAAGATCAAAGTGCAGTTTACAATTGCAATTGCACTTTTAATCCTTTAGATAAAGTTGTTGAGCTTTATGAACGTTTGGTGCAAGCTGAAAAAGATAAAGTTGAGTATTTAGAGAAGTTATTGAACGGGAAATAACCGTTTTTAAACATATATTAAATTGAAAAGAGACCTTTGATGAGGTCTCTTTTTTTGTTTCTTATTTCTTATTGCTAGCGCGAGCGTCTCGCTCGTGAACGTTCCAATTGGTTTTTGAATTTCCTTGTGCAAACAAGCGAGACGCTCGCGCTAGCGGGGGGGGGGAACATCAATAATTTTTACAAACGTTCTTTTAATTTTTTATTCGTGATAGATTCTTTCACTTTAAAGAAAAAGAAAAATAGTATCAAACTAAATACAAAAAATGTCATAAACATATTAAAGTAATATTCACCTTTTGATACATTCAAAAAAAGCTTATTTCCTTTTGCATCAGATTTATTTGTTGCATCGAAGACAAAATATTTTCCATGCTCAATTTTACCACTGATTGCATCTCCTCCGTGAATATAGTATATAATGAAGAGTACCACAATAGATACTAGAAGTGTAAGTGATATTATTTTGATCAAGTTAAGTTTTAGTTTCATTGAATAATAACTATTGTTTACGGATTTTAGTTAACATTGGCTATAACTAATTTATAAGCGAAACAAACTTTTCCTCAGCTAGCGCGAGCGTCCCGCTCGTGCCCATTCCAATTGGTTTTTGAATTTCTTTGTGTTCACGAGCGGGACGCTCGCGCTAGCAAGTTATAGACACTAATCATTCTTTATTTATTTATTTATTTATTTATAATCATTTGAGTAGTAAACATAATATGGTCTATCTATTGATTTCTTGGTTGAAGTTAAATGATTAATGCAATTTAATTGAAAGTATTTTTCCAAATCTTCAGACTTTAATTTTTTACAATTATTAATATCACTTTGTTTAATTCCAATAAATAATTTGCCATAGACTTCAATTTCTGTTATAGTGTCGAGTTTAATCGTCGTCATATGGTCGCTTGTCTTTAGAATTGTTGTTACTGCGGTAACTTGTGCATTATATTCTGGTATTTGAAAACAAAATGTAAATAAACTATCATCCCGATTTATGTCATATTCACCTCTAAAATCGGATTGTTGAAATATTGAATCTTTATTTAAAGAAATTTTATATTCTCTACTTGAGAGGTTTTTTAAATTAATGGATTGTCTAGGACTTGAATCAGCCACAAAAATCAACATACACAAAATTCCAATAACAGAATTAAGAATATTATTGTTTTTTTCTTCTATTTCGGTTGTTTTTCTTTTGAAATAAAGATAAGAAAATGGCAGAATTATTAATGCAACTAAATCGGTTAAATCAACTGTTCTGTAAAAAGCTAAATTTGTAAAATTCGAAATCCACTCAATAAATGGCTGCGATATTTCAAATTTCCATAAAGTAAAAATTAAAGAAATTAGAAGATAAATTTTGTTCGCATTTTTTTCGAAAAAAATTGAAATGAAGTAAGGAAAAATAAAAAGACCAGCAAAGTCGGATAATTTACCCGTTATAAAATTTGAAAAAGTATATTTAAGATAGAAGTCATTTAATACTAATGTCAATAACCCTAATAGGAAAAGATTCTTTTTTAATAAGTAATATTTTGGATTTTTTGTCATTCAATTATTCGTTTCTTTTTCTTGTTTTTCAAATATATATTTTTTTCATGTTTTTACCTTACTAGCGCGAGAGAATTGCGTTTGTCGGCAATTTTATTTTATAGAGTTTACAATTTTGCATCTCTTCTTTGCTATTTGTCATAATGGAATGCTATTATTTCAAGTAAAACTTTTTTATTTTCATCTTGGGGCAGTCTAAATACATAACTAAAAGAGGATTCTCCTTTTTCTCCATTAGAGCTAACATAATATTCATGATTGATAACTTCATTTTTAATTGTGCTTAGCACATTACTAAAGTCTTTGTTAGTAACAAATAGAATTAAAGCGGTTTTTGAATCACGCCAAGTTAAATACCTATCGAATAATTGAGAAATTGCTTTTAAAAATTCTGAAGTTCCGTGCCAAAATTTGCATTCCGCAACAAACAAATTGCTGTTATCATTAGCATATTTAAGTATAATATCTGTCTTTCCTCCACGATTAAATGTTTCTCCTGTAGCAGTCGTTCCATCATATCTGGTTTCTAAAAACAACAAGACTTGATCTCTTAAAGCTTCTTCATCTTTACCTTGATATGTCGAAGGTTTTTTTTCCATGCTTTTACCTAAATCATATATTACTTTTAAAATATCGTTATACATATTCATTGACATGGTTGGTTCGCTGGAAAATTCTTTATTTTTGGATACTGTAGGTTGCGGAATGTCTTTTTTTGTAATAGTTGGAATTGTAAAAACGGATTCAGTGTCTTTATTAATGCTAATATTTATAGCAGCAAAAAAATCATTTTCTTGTTTGAATTTATTTTTTTCAATATGAAATACTCGCTTCACAGCATTTTCAAAACCATCTACAGTAGATTGTACATTATTATTAATTCTCTCTAAATTATTAAAAGCATAAGAATAAGCTTCTGACTTTGCTCTATTAAACTCTCTAACATCTTGTTGGTAAATTGAAAATGAAAAAGATACTCGATTATTTTTTACATGTATATCATAGCTGGCAGTAGTTCTAGGATTTGGTTGAACAAAAAATAATTCTTCACTTCCTGTAAATTCATAGCTCACAGTAAAGTAGTACACTTCAGCATCAAAATAATATCCCCAAGGATCACTTCTTTTTTCTATTTCTTTTTTAGGCGCTGAAATGGATTCAGTTTCAAGATAAATCTGTAATGGTTCAAGTCTATATTTTTCGACTAAATATTCAATAAATTCTTCCTCATCTATTTTAAGGATATAATCTTTTTCTTTAGATAATATTTCTTCTTTTATTTTATCAAAATGTTGTGTTGGAAAATCCAACCAAGAAATACCTGAAAATGACTTCATTTTTTTTGAATTTAAATAGAATAAAATGTTGATAATTAGGGTTCTTATTTTTCAAATGTAAGTATTTTTTATTGCTAATTTTTACGGATTTCCGTAGTTGATATATTTATTAGGGTTTATGCAATAAAAAAAGCGAGTAAAAACTTTTTACTCGCTTTAATCATTTATCATATGTTTTTACTTCAAGAAAGCCTTCAACTCCTCATAAGTCCCAATCTTCACACTAACTTTTTCCTCATTAATAACACTCTCAATCTGAGCAGGAATCGGAAGTGTAATTCCCAAAGCAGGTTCAACAACATCTAAAAACTTAATAGGATGTGCAGTTTCTAAGAAAATACCAATTGCGTTACTATGTTTTTCCAGTTCTTTTTTCAAGCCTAAATAACCAACAGCGCCGTGCGGTTCTGCGATATAACCATCTGTGTTATAAATTTTCTTTAGAGCTTCAAGAGTTTCTTCATCAGTATAACTATAAGAAGAAAAGTCTTTTTCGAAAGCTTTTAAATCGTTGTTGTACAATTCCTGAATTCTAATAAAGTTACTTGGATTTCCAACGTCCATGGCGTTAGAGATTGTTGCTTTAGAAGGTTTTGGATCGTATTTTCCGTTTTCTAAGAATCTTGGCACCGTGTCGTTTACGTTTGTAGACGCTACAAAATGTTCAATTGGTAAACCTAATTTCTTTGCCATAATTCCGGCGCAGATATTCCCGAAGTTTCCGCTTGGGCAAGAGAAAACTAAAGGTTTGTTTTGGCTTTTCAACGCTTTGTAAGCAAAGAAGAAATAAAACATTTGCGGTAACCAGCGCGCAATATTAATCGAATTTGCCGAAGTCAGGTTTTTATGCACTAAAGTTTCATCTAAAAACGCTTTTTTCACCATATCCTGGCAATCATCAAAAACACCGTCAACTTCAAGTGCTTTAATGTTTTGCCCTAAAGTCGTCAATTGTTTTTCCTGAATATCGCTCACTTTTCCTGACGGATATAAAATCACAACATCAACGCCGTCAACACCTAAAAATCCGCTGGCAACGGCTCCGCCTGTATCTCCAGAAGTAGCGACTAAAACGGTGTTTTTAGCGTCTTTTTTGTCTTTGTTGAAATAGCCCAGACAACGTGACATAAAACGCGCTCCAACGTCTTTAAATGCCATTGTTGGGCCGTGAAATAATTCTAATGAATAGATGCCGTTTTCAACTTTCACAACCGGAAAATCAAAAACCAAAGTATCAGCAATGATTTCTTTTAATTTGTCTGCAGGTATTTCATCGCCAACAAATTGTTTTATGGCTTCAAAAGCAATTTCTTCGTGGCTTAAACTTTCGATTTTATCAAAAAATGACGGATCAAGTGGTGTTATGCTTTCTGGAAAATATAATCCTTTATCACTCGCTAATCCTTGTATAACAGCTTCCTGAAAAGAAACTTTTGGGGCATTATGGTTTAAACTGTAGTATTTCATTTCTAAATTTTAGATTTTAGATTTTAGATTTTAGATTATTTGGAGAAAATTCCAATTTTTAAATTCCAAATTCCAATAGTTATGTTCGGTTTTCTTGTCATTTCGACGGAGGAGAAATCTCCGCAAGTAACTCCGCAATGAGAGTCAAATCTTTGTCGAGCTTCTTGTGGAGATTTCTCCTTTCAGTCGAAATGACAAACTGTATGGTTATGTTTTGTGTCTATACTTTGTCGACAAACTAGTGCGATTTGCTTCGCCTGTTCGCTATCGCTCGAGTCTCGTTCCTCGGAATGACAAACGTTGTGTCATTACTTTGCGTGGGCTTCGACTTCGCTCAGCCTGACAAACTTTGTCTTAATACTTAATTCTTCGTACTTAATACTCTTCTACAAAATTCTTACGCCATCAGGATTAATTTTCGAAACGTGAATTTCATATGGTAAATTCATTTTTTCGTAAACGTCGCTCATGGCTTTTGCGATTTGGTCTGCGGTTTCTTTTCCTCTGCTTAAAGCGAAAATCGAAGGGCCAGAACCTGAAATTCCAGAACCTAAAGCACCGTTTTCAAGAGCCGTTTGTTTGATTAAATCAAATCCCGGAATCAAAACGCTTCTTAATGGTTCAACGATTTCGTCATGAAGCGAACGTCCAATTAAGTCGTAATCTTTTGTGTAAAGACCCGCTATGAGTCCGCCCACATTTCCCCATTGCATAATCGCGCTTTTTAGGGAAACGGTTTGTTTTAATACCGAACGTGCATCAGAAGTTTTTAATTCAATTTGCGGGTGAACCACAGTTGCGAATAATTCTTCCGGGCTGTCAATTCTAATAATATCAAGCGGAGCGTAACTTCTTACCAAAGTAAATCCGCCTAAAAGGGCAGGAGCAACGTTGTCAGCATGTGCATTTCCGCTGGCTAATTTCTCGCCCTGCATCGCAAACTGAACCAAATCTTTACGAGAATACGGTCTTCCTAATAATTCATTAATTCCGAAAACCGCTCCGGCAGAACTTGCAGCGCTGCTTCCAATTCCGCTTCCGGCTTTTATGTTTTTGTAAATTTCGATTTCAAATCCAAAATCTAGTTCGTCTAAAGTTTCAAGCATTGCCAAAGCAGCAACTCCAGAAACGTTTTTTTCGGTTTCCAAAGGTAAATCGGCACCGACAATTTTAGTGATTCGAACTCCTTTTTGATCGACTTTTCGAACAATCATTTCATCGCCCGCATTGTCTAAGCAAAGTCCCAATACGTCAAATCCGCAGGAGAGGTTTGCGATAGTTGCCGGGCAAAATAGTTTTATTTCTTTCATTTTTTTGGTTTTTGCCACGAAGGCACAAAGTCACAAAGTTTTATTTTTTTAGTTTCTGAGATGCTAAGTTTCTAAGATACTAAGCATGAAAAAACTTAGAAACTTAGCGTCTTAGTGCCTTAGCGGCTATACATTCCCAATACGAATAACGTCTGCAAAAATTCCTGATGCTGTAACAGCTGCTCCGGCTCCGGCTCCTTTGATCAATAAAGGCTGATCTATGTAACGATCTGTGTAGAACAATACGATATTATCTTTTCCTTCTAAATTGTAAAAAGGATGATCTTTTGGGATGAATTGCAGACCAACGCTTGCTTTTCCGTTTTCGAATTGCGCTACGTATTTTAATCTTGAATCTTTGGCTAAAGCTTCGTTGTAAATGCCTTCAAAATGAGAAGCGTGTTTGATTAACGATGCAAAAAAGTCTTCGTTGTTTGTTGTTGCTAAACATTCTGCTGGTAAAAACGATTCGTTTGCAATGGCGTCAATATCCATTTCGTAACCGCTTTCGCGAATAAGAATCAGGATTTTACGCGCCACGTCGATTCCGCTTAAGTCAATTTTTGGATCTGGTTCTGTGAATCCCTGAACTCCGGCTTCTTTTACCACATCGTGAAAAGAATTGTTTTTATCGAAATTGTTGAAAATGAAATTCAAACTTCCTGATAAAACCGCCTGAATTTTATGTACTTTATCGCCAGATGCAATAAGGTTTTTTACGGTATCTATAATTGGTAATCCCGCACCAACATTTGTTTCAAATAAAAACGGAGCGTTGTATTGGCGTGATAAACTTTTTAGTTTTTTGTAATTGTCGTATGCAGATGAACAGGCAATTTTATTACAAGTTACAACGGCAATACTTTCTTTTAAGAATTTCTCATACATTTCAGAAACACCTGTATTTGCTGTAATATCAACAAAAATACTGTTACGTAAATTTAATTCTCTGGCACGTGCGATGAATTCTGTTGGAATGGCTGCTTCAGCTTTGTCTAAAGTCGATTTCCAGTCTTTTAATGAAATTCCATCTTCATCAAAAAGCATTTTTCTTGAATTCGACAAAGCAATTACGCGAACATTAATCTTTAAATTATCTTTTAAAAATTTTCTTTGATTGTGAATCTGCTCGATGAATTTTTCGCCCACATTTCCAACTCCCATTACAAATAGGTTCAGCTGTTTTGTGTTTTCTTCAAAGAAGTTTTCGTGTAAAGTATTCAATGCTTTTTTAACGTCTCTTTCGTTAATTACAGTCGAGATATTTCTTTCAGATGCACCTTGCGCAATCGCACGAATGTTTACGTTGTTTTTTCCTAAAGTAGAGAACATTCTACCACTTAAACCTTGGTGATTTTTCATGTTTTCACCAACCAAAGCAATAATGCAAAGGTCTTTTTCTACATAACAAGGATCGATTTTGTTTTGTGCAATTTCGATTTCAAAAGCTCTGTTAATAGCAGCTTCGGCATTATCAGCATCAGAATTTAAAATTCCGATACAAATAGAATGTTCAGAAGAAGCCTGAGTAATAAAAATTACATTGATTTTTTCCTGAGACAATACTTCAAACAAACGTCTTGACGAACCTGCAACACCTATCATTCCGGGACCTTCAAGTGTTAAAAGCGAAATATTATCGATATGACTAATTCCTTTTACAACCGTGTCTTTAGATTGAACATGATCAGAAATTAAAGTTCCTTCGGCTTCCGGCTCAAAAGTATTTTTGATCAGAATAGGAATATTTTTTCTTAAAACGGGTTGAATTGTTGGCGGATACAAAACTTTGGCACCAAAATGCGATAATTCCATAGCTTCCTGATACGAAATATTTGCAATTGGCTGTGCTTGTTTTACAATTTTTGGGTTTGCAGTAAACATTCCGTTTACGTCAGTCCAGATTTCCAGTTGTTCTGCATCGATTGCTCCGGCAATAATCGCCGCAGTATAATCAGATCCGCCACGGCCCAAAGTCGAAGTGATTCCGTCTAAAGTCTGTGCGATAAATCCCGGAAGAATATTGATTTTTGATTGATTCGAAGCAAAATATTCCTGAATCAATTGATTTGAAATTTCGAAGTTTACGGCTGCTTTTCCAAAATCAGCATTTGTTTTAATTAATTCACGGCTGTCTTTGTAAACGGCATCTTTTTCAGTTTGCTGAAAAGCCTGTGCGATGATATAAGACGAAAGCAATTCTCCAAAACTTAAAATAGTATCGGCAGTTCTTGGCGATAATTCGCCTAAAAGAAAACATCCGTCTAATAAAGTTTCTAAATGGTTTATGATTCTTTTTACATGGCTTAACAAACTGCTTTGCTCGCTTACCGGAATAAGATCTTTAAGTGTGTCAAGGTGTTTTTTCTCGATTTCGGCAACGATATCTCTAAAGCCTTCGTCGTTTGCTGCCGCTTTTGCTGCTGCTAATTGCAATAAGTCAGTTACTTTACTAAGTGCAGAAACTACAACTACTAATTTATCCTGCTTCACTTTTTGGTTAACAATTTCGAGAACGAGTTTTATATTTTGAGCATTGGCAACCGAAGTTCCGCCAAATTTTAATACTTTCATTTTTGATATTTTTTTAATAAGGTGCAAAGCTTTTGAGTAACAAAGGTTCAAAGGTTATTAACTGTGAACTGAAACTGAAAACTGTGACTATTTTTTTCTTTGTAAATGTTTTTTATGTATCCAATGCCTTTCTTCTTTTGCGAAAAAAGTATAGATAATCTGGATTATATGTAAAAATGTATACCCCTAAGGGGTAGTAGTTGTTGTAGTAGAAATTGTTGTAGCAGCAATTGCAACTCCTGTTTGAGTTGTCATTGTAGATTGATATTTTGCGCTGTTACTTTTCATTTTTGATTTTTCAAAAGTACAGATTTTTATACGAGTTAAAAATTTTGAAAGCCTTTTTGCGAATATTTTAATAATTTAAATCCTTAGATTTCAATATTGAGCATTTGTTAAAATTAAAGATGTTAAGTTAGCGTTTTAATATATTTCTGATAATTTAAAATGGAAAAACAGATACTTTCCCGACGATATTTTTACTGAAAAAAGGAGCAAAAGACCATGATTATCTACATTTTACTATTGCTAAATAAATAAAAGTAAAGATTGGGCTCTGTCGAAATTTTAATTATTGTGATAAAATGTTGCTTTTTAATATTGATTTGTTGAATTTTGACACCTTAAATTTAAAAATGTCATGAGAGATATTCATTATATAAGTACTGAAACTATTACGCTTGAAACTTTACAGGAAATTTTAGTAAATGATAAGGCACTTGAGTTATCTGAGGAAGCTAAAGTAAATGTTCAAAAATGCCGTGATTATTTAGATAAAAAAATGGCATCGCTTACGACACCAATTTACGGAATCAATACTGGTTTTGGATCTTTATATAGTGTAAAAATCTCTAATGAGAATTTATCGAAACTTCAGGAAAACTTAGTAAAATCTCATGCTTGCGGAACGGGCGAGGAAGTTCCGGCAGAAATTGTAAAAATGATGCTTTTGCTTAAAATTCAATCTTTAAGCTACGGACATTCTGGAGTTCAGTTGATTACGTTAAGCCGTTTGGTTGATTTTTATAATAATAATATTTTACCGGTAATTTATACTCAGGGTTCACTTGGGGCTTCTGGAGATTTAGCGCCGCTGGCTCATTTATCTTTACCTTTAATTGGAGAAGGAGAAGTTTATTTTGAAGGAAAAAAAGTGGCTTCTGCCGAAGTTTTAAAACATTTTAACTGGGAACCAATTGTTTTACAGTCAAAAGAAGGTTTGGCTTTGTTAAACGGAACGCAGTTTATGAGTGCTTATGGAGCTCATATTTTAATTAAAGCTTATAAATATTCATACTTGGCAGATTTGATCGGAACAATTTCTTTGGAAGGTTTTGATGGAAGAATTGAGCCATTTAATGAATTGATACATTATATACGTCCGCATAAAGGACAAATCGTAACGGCGCAGCGTATTACTGAATTCTTAGACGGAAGCGAAATTATCGCTCAGGAAAAGAAACATGTTCAGGATCCGTATTCTTTCCGTTGTATGCCGCAAGTTCACGGTGCTTCAAAAGATGCAATTGATTATGTTCGAAAAGTATTTAAAACCGAAATAAATTCGGTTACAGATAATCCAAATATATTTATAGAAGCGGATCAGATTATTTCTGGAGGAAATTTCCACGGACAGCCTTTAGCTTTGGCTTTAGATTTTATGGCAATTGCTTTGGCAGAATTAGGAAGTATTTCTGAAAGAAGAACGTATCAGTTAATTTCCGGTTTGCGTAATCTTCCGGCATTTTTAGTTGATAATCCGGGATTAAATTCTGGGTTCATGATTCCGCAATATACCGCAGCAAGTATTGCCAGTCAAAACAAACAATTGGCGACTCCGGCTAGTGTTGACAGCATTGTTTCGAGCAACGGACAGGAAGATCATGTGAGCATGGGAGCAAACGGAGCTACAAAAGCCTTACGAGTTTTAGATAATTTAGTGCGTATTTTAGCGATTGAATTGTTGAATGCATCTCAGGCAGTTGCTTACAGAGAGCCTTTAAAATCAAGTGATTTCATCGAAATGTTCTTAAGCAGTTATAGAGAAGTTGTACCATTGGTTAAGGAAGATAGAATCTTACATTATGATATTGAAAACACAGTTTCGTTCCTGGAGAGTTTTCAAATAGAAAACGATTTGTTAACAATGGCTTAACATTGTAAAATATTATTGAAGTAATTTTGCACTATCAAAAATATAAAAATGTCAATAAACAGTATTTTCCAATTTTTAGTGCCGAAAGACAAAAAATTCTTTCCACTTTTTGAAGAGGCTTCAAGCAATTTAATTGAATTAGCTTCTAATTTACACGAAGCGGTAAACCTTCCATTGAAAGAAAGAGAAATTCTTTTTCAAAAGATTGACGAATTAGAACAAAGAGGAGAGGACATTACACGTCAGACCAACTTGGAATTAAGCAGAAACTTTATCACTCCATTTGACAGAGAGGATATCCATACATTAATTACTTCTATTGATAACGTTGCTGATTACCTTCATGGTGCAGCAAGCCGTATGAGATTGTATCAGGTTGATAAGATTACAAAATCTATCAGAAGAATGACAGAAATTAACCTTGAGGCTTGTCAAAACATTGACAGTGCTGTAAAAGAGTTAAGAAATTTAAAGAATTTTAAAATCATTAAAGATGCTTGTGCCAGAATTAATAAACTGGAAAACAAATCTGATAATGTATATAACAAAGCAGTTTTTGAAATTTTTGAAAACGAAACAGACGCTAAAAATATCATTAAATATAAAGAGGTGTTATCTGTTTTAGAATCAGCAACAGACAAATGTAAGAGTGTTGCGAACATACTAGAATCTATTTCTGTAAAACATTCTTAATTCAATCTTTCATTCTGAAGTTATAATTTTATGACGCTACTTATATTAATTATAGTATTAGCCTTAATTTTTGATTACATCAATGGTTTTCATGATGCGGCAAATGCTATAGCGACTGTTGTTGCAACAAAGGTTTTAACGCCTTTTCAGGCCGTTCTTTGGGCAGCATTTTTTAACTTTTTAGCTTATTGGGTTTTCGGATTTGGTGTTGCAGATACTGTTGCAAAAACAGCGCACACAATGGAAATTAACCTGGTTGTAATTCTTGCCGGGGTTATTGCGGCAATTTGCTGGAATTTATTGACTTGGTGGTTAGGGATTCCTTCAAGTTCTTCTCATACATTAATTGGAGGTTTTGCAGGAGCGGCGGTTGCGCACGCTATTGCAGTTCATGGTTTTTCTGGTTATGTTGGAGAGGACGGAACAACACATTACTGGTATCAAATTGTAAGCTGGTATAAGGCCGGAAAAGATGGCGGAATGCCTTCTGGAGTTCTTATTATTATTGCTTTTATTGTACTGGCACCGCTATTGGGAGCTTTGGCATCGTATTTAATTTCTATCTGGTTATTAAATGCTTCTCGTAAAAGTATTTGGCCTAAAGTTTTTACTGTAGCTTTAATGCTTGGAACTATTTGGTTTGTATACGCTCAAATGGTTTCTTATGATGAAATTTTAGAGCATGGAAAACCTCGTTTTGATTCTCATTTTTGGAGTATAGCTTTTGACCCTCATAATATTAAATGGTTTTTAGTAGCCTTTATTATTTTAACTGTAAGTGCATTTTGTTTAATATTTAGCAGTTTAAATCTTCATCAGGCTGATGCTGCTTTGAAAAAAATGCAATTATTATCTTCTGCGGCTTTCAGTTTAGGTCACGGAGGAAATGATTCTCAAAAAGTAATGGGTATTATCGCTGCTGCTGTAGCGGTTTATATTAATACAAATCCTGGAGTTCATATGGCTTCCTGGTTAGATGTTGTGCTGCCAAATGATGATTTAGGAATAAAAGGAGTAATGCCGGGATGGATTCCGTTAGCATGTTATTCTGCAATTGCGGCGGGAACTTTAAGTGGTGGATGGAAAATTGTAAAAACAATGGGTTCTAAAATCACAAAAGTAAGTTCATTTGAAGGAGTTGCTGCTGAAACTGCCGGAGCTTTAACACTTTATTTTACAGAACATTTAAAAATTCCGGTAAGTACAACACATACTATTACAGGATCTATTATTGGGGTTGGATTAACAAAACGTGTTTCTGCAGTTCGCTGGGGAGTTACGGTAAGTTTAGTTTGGGCTTGGATTCTAACTATTCCAATTTCAGCAATATTAGCAGGTTTGGTTTATTTTATACTAAGTTTGTTTATTTCGTAAAATGATGAATATGAAATGTGAGATGTAAATCGCATTTTGTCAACATAATTAAAAAGCCGATTTCAATTGAAATCGGCTTTTTTTGTTATGATAATGTAAGTTGTTTTTAAGATTTAATGTATCTATATTTACTTGAAATAAATAAAGAAATAAGTTAATAATGGATGAATTAGGTCAAATCAAACGTATTAGATATAAGTTAACCTTAGCGAAAAATACCGACAAAAAGTATGAAGTGTTTGGTGCCGGTAAACATAAATATATTTTAGGTGAAACTGTTAAGGAAGCGGAAATTTTAAAGTTTGAAAAAGATTATGACTTAGAGCTTCCAGAGGATTATAAAGCGTTTTTGCTTCATATTGGCAATGGTGGAGTTTCTTATGCAAATTCTGCAGCTGGGCCTTCTTATGGAATTTACCCTTTAGGAAAAAATGTAAACGAATTTATCTATGAAAATACGACAGCTTATTTAAAAGAAAATTGTAGAATTTATCCAAAAATGCCAAACGAATTCTGGGATAAGTTAATTCAAAAAATTGAAAATGATGATATTTCGGATGAAGAATTTGACATTGAATTAGGGGAGATATTTTCTGGAATATTGCCGCTTGGAAGCCAAGGCTGTACTTATTATCATGCACTTGTTTTAAATGGAGAATTTAAAGGAAGAGTTGTTAATATTGATATTGACAGACAAAAGCCATCTTTTGCTTTCGAGTTAAATTTTTTAGATTGGTATGAAAGATGGCTTGATGAAATTATACCAGAAAAATTAAAACTAAATATGCCGGATTTTTTTAGGTTTTCACTTGGAGGATTATCAAGTTATATTTTAGAAGTATATTTTTCAACAAATGAAAATGAAACGAAAATTGAATGCCTAAAGAGTCTTTTAAAGAAGCAAAATCTTGATTCAAAAACTATTGAGGTACTAGAAGAACAGTATAAATTAAGTGTTGGTGAAATTCAAAGAATGATACTTCAGATACTTACGAAATTTGATTACGAAAAAGCACATTCTTATTTAATTGATTTATCAAGAGAGAACTTATTAGAGGTTTTTCAATTTGTGTTTTGGTATGCGAAAGAGAAAAGTCCTGAGTGGCTAGCAATTATTGAAGCTAACGCTGAGAAAATAAATAATGAAGAAACTTTTAGATTTTGTACTTATTTATTAAAGCAAATGAATATAGATTATAGCTATTTTATAATTCCTTTTACTTTAAATAAAAGCGAAAATATAAGGGTTAGTGCTTATTACTCACTGGGAAAATTAAGCAATAAGATTGATTATTTAGATAATTTTATAGTAGGTTTAAGCGATAGTTCAAATACAGTTATTCGTTCCGCATTGCAAGCATTAAATGGTATATTGGATAGAAAACTTCTAGTTCATTATAAGATAATTGCAGAAAAATTCCCTAAAGAGCAAGATTATATTTTGTCAAATTTAAACTGCAATCTTGAATTATTTGGATTATCCACAACAACCATAAAAACTATTAATATTGATGAATATAAAATAATTAATATGAGTAATCGAAAATGGTTTGAGTTTTGGAAAAATTAAAAAGCCGATTTCAATTTGAAATCGGCTTTTTAATTGCACTTAATTGTAAATGAAAATATGTCTGTAAATGGTGTTTTTATAATTTTTAGCAGTCATTTTTAAGATTCTGTAAATTGATATTTGCAGGATTATTAAACATGTAAACTCATTTTCTAAAGTATTGAAATAGATTGAAATGAGTTTTTAAAACTGCTAATCCCAATTGATACATATCTTTAAAAACAATAAGCTTTCACCGCTTTTCTTATTGGTGTTTTTTTTGTTTTTCTCTTGTAAAGGCGACGATGATATAAGAAGAATTCGCTTAAAAGTAGATCAAAAGAAAGTGACCAGCAATCCAAATGAAGAATCGGATATAATTTCCTGTTTTATAAAAGAGTCGGTCAGTAAATCTTTGAAAGGCATAAATACAGAAAAATTAAAATATTATACAGTTGAAAGAAATGATACTATTTTAGTAATAGCTAAGGTTAGTGATATGATGGGGATCCAAAAATCTTCCCGGAAAAAAATGTTATTTGCTATAAATGACTGTCTTATTTCTTCTGAAAGATATTATATGAAAAAGATTTACATTGATGTAGAAGGAAACTTTAGTACACTATTGGTAAAAACACCTATGAGATATGATTTGGATGGGAGGTTTGCTGATGAGGATTTACTTTTATCATTTTATGGTAAATCAAAAATCCCATTTAAGAAATAAGAAATAAAGTTTTTAGTTTCTCTTTAATTAAAATTTTGAAGACTTTTGTGATTGTGCTTACGTTTATAATGCGTTTGTTTTAATTTTTCCTGATCTTCAGAAATTATACTGATCGTTCCGTCAATTTCTAACATTGCAAGCTTTACATTTTTAAAAAATTCGATTCCATGTTCTCTCATGGCTTCCTTTAATTCTTCGTCAGAAATATCTAATTTACTTAAAGCTTTAAAATCGAGTTTTCCATCGTGAATTAATACTTCGGGTTTGTCTAATAACAGTTCGCCAAAAACCTTGTATTTGCGAGTTAGTTTTTTAATAATAAAGTTGATTACAAATAAAACTAATGCAGCAATTAAACCTCCTGAAAGACTTGTGTCTGGACCAACCATTGCATTTTGAACGGAATTACTAATTAGTAAAATCAGAATAATATCTGCCGTATTTAATTGTGAAAGTTCTTTTTTACCAAAAACGCGTAAGGCAATTGTCATAAAAAAGTAGACGGCAACGCTTCTTAAAATAATATCTAAATAAGGGAAAAGCATGTTTTTTATTTTAAAGTTAAAAAAAAACTTTGTCAAAGTTTTAAAACTTTGACAAAGCTGCTAAATTATTTATTTGGAATTAAGTTTAAATGAACTTAACCAAGTTTAAAATTCTTTTCAATTGCTTTGATCATTTCTCCGGCAATATCCTTATTTGTTGCGCCTTCGATTCCTTCAAGACCTGGAGAAGAGTTTACCTCCAATAATAATGGCCCTTTTGAAGAACGAATAATATCAACGCCTGCTACTTTTAAATCCATGGCTCTTGCAGCCTTAATAGCGATCTTTTTTTCTTCGGCAGTTACTTTTATTACAGATGCTGTTCCGCCAAGGTGAATATTTGCTCTAAATTCGCCCGGCATTGCTTCACGCTGAATTGCGGCAACTACTTTTCCGTCAATTACAAAACAGCGAATATCTTTTCCGTTTGCTTCTTTGATGAATTCCTGAACTAAGATATTTGCATTTAAACTTTTAAAAGCATTGATAACACTTTCTGCCGCTTTTTTGGTTTCGGCTAAAACAACACCTTTTCCTTGCGTTCCTTCTAATAATTTGACAATTAGAGGAGAGCCTCCAACCATCTTAATTAAATCGTCTGTATCCAGCGGAGAATTGGCAAAACCAGTTGTTGGGATATCAATACCGCTGTTTAAAAGCAATTGCAGTGAATATAATTTATCTCTTGATTGTGTTATTGCTGTAGCAGAGTTTAAAACGAAAACTTTCAATGCTTCAAACTGACGTGTTAAGGCACAGCCGTAAAAAGTAATGCTTGGTCTAATTCGTGGAATTATGGCATCAAATTGATTTAAGATTTTTCCACCTCTGTAATGAATCTCCGGAGTTTTAGCATCGAGTTTCATGTAGCATTCTTTGATGTTCAAAAAATGCATTTCATGGCCGCGCATTTCGCCCGCTTCCATGATTCTTTTATTACTGTATAATTCCGGATTACTGGCTAAAAGACCAATTCGTAAACCAGAACTTGCTTTTTCTGAGTTTTGATATAATTCTTTTAAAGCCTCGCTTGTAGGTTGTCCAAGTAAGTATTTCTCTTCCGGATCAACCAATACACGTCCGCTCATGGCTTCGCGTCCTAAAAGCATACGGAAACCCATTGAATCACGATTAGTCAAAGTCATTTCGATTGGCCATTTTGAATCGCCAATTCTAATATTGGTCTGAATTACATAACGGTGTTCTCTAAAACCGCTTGAACTTTTTACAATTCTTTTATCAACAAGCGGAGCTTCGCAATGAATGATGGTTTTAATATTATTTTGAATCGGATTAATGTCAAACTTAACCCAATTAGCATCATTTTTTATAAAAGGAGCTATGTTGATAGCGTGCATTGCCGAAGTTTTGGCACCAGAATCGACACGAGCCTTAATTGTCGGGATTCCAAGTTCTGGAAATGCGCACCATTCTTCGCTGCCTAAAATGACTTTGTTTTGAAGCATACTTTGTTTTTTAATTATAGAATTTAAATTCAAAAATAGCTATTTGCTTTTACTAAAGATAGTAAATTATCCAAAAAAAATACCCGTTAAGTTATGAAAACGTAACGGGCAGATTATTTTTGTTATAAATTTTGACTAATTTATTGATTTGTCGGTTCTTCGGCTTTGTGAATTTCTACCGAAAGTTCTTGTGAATCTTCTTTCAAATCCATCATGATTTCATCGCCTGAATGTATTTTCGAAGTAATGATTTCTTCTGCTAACAAATCTTCAACATATTTTTGAATTGCTCTTTTAAGCGGTCTTGCCCCAAATTGCTTATCAAAACCTTTTTCAGCAATAAATGCTTTGGCTTTGTCTGTTAAGCTTAATTTGTAACCAAGTTCAGCAATACGAGAATAAAGTTTTTTCAATTCGATTTCGATAATCAAATCGATATCTCCTTTTTCTAAACTGTTGAATACAATTACGTCGTCAATTCTGTTTAAGAATTCAGGAGCAAAGGTTTTTTTCAATGCATTTTCGATAATGCTTTTTGAGTTTTCATCGGCCTGAGCCACTTTTGCAGCAGTTCCGAATCCAACACCTTGTCCGAAGTCTTTTAACTGACGTGCTCCAACGTTAGATGTCATGATAATAATAGTGTTTTTAAAGTCAATTTTACGACCTAAACTATCTGTTAAATATCCGTCATCTAAAACTTGTAACATCATATTAAATACATCTGGATGTGCTTTTTCGATCTCGTCTAAAAGTACAACGCAATATGGTTTTCTACGAACTTTTTCAGTCAATTGACCACCTTCTTCGTAACCTACGTATCCCGGAGGCGCTCCAACTAAACGAGAAATTGCAAATTTTTCCATGTATTCGCTCATGTCAATACGAACTAACGCATCTTCAGAATCGAATAATTCTTTTGCTAAAACTTTTGCTAATTGTGTTTTACCAACTCCGGTCTGACCTAAGAAAATGAATGAACCAATTGGTTTATTAGGATCTTTAAGTCCGGCTCTGTTACGTTGAATAGAACGTGCAATTTTAAGAACAGCTTCATTTTGACCAATTACTTTATTCTGAATCAATTGAGGTAATTGTGCTAATTTGTTGCTTTCTGTTTGTGCAATTCTGTTAACAGGAATTCCGGTCATCATAGAAACAACATCGGCTACATTATCTTCTGTAACTTCAATTCTGTTGTTTTTAGAATCTTCTTCCCATTGTTCTTGTGCAACAGCCAGATCTTTTTCAATGCGTTTTTCATCATCGCGAAGTTTGGCAGCTTCTTCATATTTTTGTTTCTTAACTACCATGTTTTTCATTTCGCGAACTTCTTCTAACTGACGTTCTAAATCCAAAATTTGTTTTGGAACATCAATATTAGTAATGTGAACACGAGATCCGGCTTCGTCCATTGCGTCAATAGCTTTGTCCGGTAAAAAACGCTCAGACATATATCTGTTTGTTAATTTCACACAAGCTTCAATTGCTTCCTGTGTATAAGTAACATTGTGGTGGTCTTCGTATTTGTCTTTTACGTTGTTCAAAATCGCGATTGTTTCTTCAACAGAAGTTGGTTCAACAATTACTTTTTGGAAACGTCTTTCTAAAGCACCATCTTTTTCAATATATTGTCTGTACTCATCAAGAGTTGTAGCACCAATACATTGTATTTCACCTCTTGCTAATGCAGGTTTGAACATGTTTGAAGCATCAAGTGAACCTGTTGCTCCTCCAGCTCCTACAATAGTGTGGATTTCGTCAATAAAAAGAATAATGTCATCGTTTTTCTCCAGCTCGTTCATTACGGCTTTCATTCTTTCTTCAAACTGGCCTCTGTATTTTGTTCCGGCAACTAAACTTGCCAAATCCAATGTTACAACACGTTTGTGAAAAAGAATACGGGATACTTTCTTCTGGATAATACGCAAAGCAAGTCCTTCTGCAATAGCAGATTTACCAACTCCGGGCTCTCCAATAAGAAGCGGATTGTTCTTTTTTCTTCGGCTTAAAATTTGTGAGACACGTTCAATTTCTTTTTCGCGTCCTACAACAGGATCAAGTTTTCCTTCTTCAGCCATTTCTGTTAAATCTCTCCCAAAATTATCTAAAACAGGTGTTTTAGATTTTTTGTTTGACTTATTGGCTGGATTATTAAAACTACTTTCCTTTAGACTGTCATCTTGTCCTGAATCGTCATTGTACGATTCGTTTCTTGGCAAGTTTTCTAAGAATTCTTCTTCGTTTGGCGTCATGTTTAAATATTGTTCTTTAGCTATGTCATAATCTATTTTTAGCTTATTCAATAGCTTGGTTGTTGGATCGTTTTCGTTTCGTAAGATGCATAAAAGCAAGTGAGCTGTGCTAATCGACGAACTTTGAAATACTTTAGCTTCAAGAAAAGTGGTCTTCAATGCCCTTTCGGCCTGTCGGGTCAGATGAAGGTTTTTCTTTTCTGCATTTATCTCAACGCTCTGGTTGGCTGGACTCAGTATTTCTACCTTCCTGCGTAAATGGTCTAGATCGACTGCTAGGTTATTAAGTATATGAATAGCTTTTCCGTTACCATCTCTTAAAATGCCCAGCATTAGATGCTCAGTACCAATAAAGTCGTGTCCTAAACGAAGGGCTTCTTCCTTACTGTATGTAATAACATCTTTTACTCTTGGTGAAAAATTATCATCCATAATATATAATTGGTATTGTAAATTTAATGAATTACAGTTTGAAAAACAAAAACCATACCCATCGAGAACTACTGTCAGCTAATTGACAAAAAAAATAACAATAAAAGCGTTAAAAAACGCTTAATTTATTAACTAAAACCTAAAATAAAGTTGTTAATAAATCATTTAAATAAGTGTAAGGAAATAGCTGAAAAAATTTTAAAAAAACGTATCTTGGCACGCTTTGAAACTAATGTAATTATTAAAACATAACAACTTATGTCTGAAGGAGAAAAGTTAATTCCTATTAACATTGAAGATGAAATGAAATCAGCTTACATCGATTATTCGATGTCAGTAATTGTATCGAGAGCACTTCCTGATGTTAGAGATGGCTTGAAACCAGTGCATCGAAGAGTTCTTTACGGAATGTATGATTTAGGTGTAACTTCAAGATCTGCCCACAAAAAATCTGCGAGAATTGTAGGGGAGGTTTTAGGTAAGTATCACCCACACGGTGATACCTCTGTTTATGATGCAATGGTTCGTATGGCTCAGGAATGGAGTATGCGATATTTATTAGTTGACGGTCAGGGTAACTTTGGTTCTGTTGATGGTGACAGTCCGGCAGCAATGCGTTATACTGAGGCGAGAATGCGTAAAATATCTGAAGATATTATGGCAGACATCGAAAAAGAAACAGTTGACTTTCAATTAAACTTTGACGATACTTTATATGAGCCAAAAGTAATGCCTACAAGAGTTCCTACCTTATTAGTAAATGGAGCAACAGGTATTGCAGTAGGTATGGCGACTAATATGCCGCCGCACAATTTAACAGAAGTTATCAACGGTACATTAGCGTACCTTGATAATAATGATATCGAAGTTGACGAATTAATGACACATATTAAAGCTCCTGATTTTCCAACAGGTGGTGTAATATATGGTTATGAAGGCGTTCGCGAAGCTTTTAAAACTGGTAGAGGACGTATTGTTATGCGTGCCAAAGTTGGTTTTGAAGAAGTGGATGGAAGAGAATGTATTATTGTTACCGAAATTCCATATCAGGTTAACAAAGCCGAAATGATCAAACGTACGGCTGATTTAGTTAATGATAAAAAAATTGAAGGTATTGCGAATATTCGTGACGAGTCTGACAGAAACGGTATGCGTATTGTTTATATCTTAAAACGTGACGCTACTCCAAACGTAGTATTAAATACCTTATATAAATTCACTTCATTACAATCTTCTTTTAGTGTAAACAATATTGCACTTGTAAAAGGACGTCCTCAAATGTTGAATCTAAAAGATATGATTCACTACTTTATTGAGCACCGTCATGATGTTGTAGTTCGCAGAACTCAATTTGAATTACGTAAAGCCGAAGAAAGAGCACATATCTTAGAAGGATTAATTATTGCTTCTGATAATATTGATGAAGTAATTGCGATCATCAGAGGTTCTAAAAATACAGAAGAAGCGCGTGAAAAATTAATCGAAAGATTCAGTTTGTCAGACATTCAGGCCCGTGCTATTGTTGAAATGCGTTTACGTCAGTTGACAGGTCTGGAGCAAGATAAGTTAAGAGCTGAGTTTGAAGAATTAATGAAATTAATCGAGCACTTAAAAGCTTTATTAGCAGATGTTAATTTAAGAACTAATTTAATTAAGGAAGAGCTTGAAGAAATTCGTGAGAAATACGGAGATGAACGTCGTTCTACTATTGAATATTCTGGTGGAGATGTAAGTATCGAAGATTTAATTGCTGATGAAAATGTAGTTATTACAATTTCGCATGCGGGCTATATCAAACGTACCAACTTAACAGAATATAAAACTCAAAATAGAGGCGGAGTTGGACAAAAAAGCGCTGGAACAAGAGATCAGGATTTCCTTGAACATATGTTCGTTGCGACAAACCACCAATATATGATGTTCTTTACCCAAAAAGGAAAATGTTTCTGGATGCGTGTTTACGAAATTCCGGAAGGAAGCAAAACGGCAAAAGGTAGAGCAATTCAAAACTTAGTGAATATTGAAAGCGACGATAAAGTAAAAGCTTTCATTTGTACACAAGACTTAAAAGATAAAGATTATATCAATACGCATAACCTTGTAATGGTTACGAAACAAGGACAGGTTAAGAAAACTTCTTTAGAGAAATATTCTAAACCTCGTGTAAATGGAGTTGCCGCTATTACAATTAAGGAAGGTGATGAATTACTTGAAGCTAAATTAACTGACGGTGAAAGCCAAATTATCCTGGCAGTTAAGTCTGGTAAGTTAGTTCGTTTTGAAGAAACTAAAACACGTCCGATGGGAAGAACAGCTTCCGGAGTTCGTGGAATTTCTTTAAAAGATGATACTGATGAAGTAATTGGTATGGTTACTGTAGCTAAAAATGATGTTGCTGATTCTCAAATATTAGTGGTAACTGAAAACGGATACGGAAAACGTACTAAATTAGTTGATGACGATGGAGAAGATGTGTACAGAATTACAAACCGTGGAGGTAAAGGGGTGAAAACGCTAAATATCACGGAGAAAACAGGAAAATTAATTTCGATTAATGCCGTTACAGATTCTGATGATTTAATGATCATCAACAAGTCCGGATTAACAATTAGAATGGCAATTGAGGATTTACGTGTTATGGGACGCGCTACTCAAGGTGTTAGATTGATTAACCTAAAAGGAAAAGATTCTATCGCTGCTGTTACAAAAGTTATGAAAGATGATGTAGAAGAAGTTATTGTAGATGAAGATGGTAATGTTGTCGAATCTGCAATTGAAAGAGTTAAGCCGGATCTAGATGAAGTTCTTGAAGATGATGGAACTGCTGACGACGACGACGATGACGCTGATGATGTAGTGGAAGACGACGATGACTCGGAAGAAGAAGAATCTGAAGAATAGAGAAAAACCACAAGAAAATTAAATTAAATATACAAATTGAACATTATGAAAAGTAAATATGTTATACTAGCGTCAGCATTACTGATTTCTGTAGCTACATTTGCTCAAAAAGATCAGATTAAAAATGCTGAAAAAGCATTGAAAAGCGGTGATGTACAAGGAGCACTTGCGCAGCTAAAAGATGCTGAAAACTCTATAGTAAATGCAAAAGATACGGAGCAGGCTCAATATTATTTTGTACAAGGAAATGCTTATTTAGACCTTGCAACTAAAAAAGTTGAAGAAAGTAAAAACTTAACTGCAGCGGCTGACAGCTACAAAAAATTAATTGATGTTGAAAATACTTCTGGAAAACAGAAATATTCAACTCAGGCAGCGGCTTCGATTACAAATATCAAAGGTTTGTTGATTAACTCAGCGATCGCTGATACTCAGGCAAACAAACATTCTGACGGTGCTAAAAAATTATATGATGCTTACCAGTTAGATAAAAAAGATACTATCAATCTTTACTATGCAGCATCTACAGCAGTAAACGCACAGGATTTTGATACAGCGCTTCCAATGTATGAAGAGTTGAAAAAATTAAACTATTCTGGTAAAGGAACTTTGTATTTAGCTACAAATAAAGCAAGCGGAGGAGAAGATAACTTCGCTAATGCAAAAGAAAGAGATTTAGCTGTGAAATTAGGAACTCACGAAAAACCTAAAACAGAAGCTATTCCTTCAAAAAGAGGAGAAATCTACAAAAACTTAGCATTGATTTTAGTTCAAAAAGGAAAAATCGAAGATGCTAAAAAAGCAATTGCTGACGCTAGAAAAACAAATCCGGATGACAGTTCTTTGATTCTTACTGAAGCTAACTTATACCTTGAAACAAAAGATTACGACCAGTATAAAAAATTAGTTGGTGAAGCATTACAAAAAGATCCAAACAATGCTGATTTAGTATTTAACTTAGGAGTATTAAGCGCAAATTCAAAGAATGAGGCTGACGCTGAGAAATATTATTTAAAAGCTATCGAAATCAATCCGAACTATACTAATGCATACCTTAACCTTGCTGCATTAAAATTAGAAGCTGAAAAACCAATCATTGACGAAATGAATAAATTGGGTACTTCTGCAAAAGATATGAAACGTTACGACGTTTTAAAAGCACAAAGAGAAGGCGTTTTTAAAGGTGTAATTCCTTACCTTAAAAAAGCAAATGAATTAGATCCTAAAAACGAAGATGTTGCTAAAACATTATTAGGAGTTTATAAAGCATTAGAAATGACTGCTGAAGCAAAAGCTTTAAAAGCAACAATGAACTAATATTAGTCATTTCATTATATAAAAAAAACCATCTCGTAAAAACGGGATGGTTTTTTTATGCTTAGAAAATAAACTTAACTCACTAATGTAGCAGATAAAGTTATAGTTGTATTTAAAAGTTTTGAAATCGGGCAGATTTCTTTTGCTTTCGCAGCCGTTTTTTCAAACTCTTCTGCAGATATTGATGGCACTTTTCCTTTTAAATCTAAATGAATTAAAGTTATCGTTCCGTCTTCAAAAGTTACTGTAGCTTCTGTAGATAAATCATCTGCAGTGAAACCGCCTTCGTTAAGTAAAAAGCTTAACTGCATTGTAAAACAGCCAGAATGCGCAGCTGCAACTAATTCTTCAGGGTTTGTTCCAACTCCGTCTGCAAATCTTGTTTTAAAAGACAATTGTGCGTTATCTAATGTTGTACTTTGTGTGCTTATAGTTCCTTTTCCTTCCATGCCGGTTCCTTGCCAGTTGGCATTTGCTTTTCTTGTAAATTTCATGTTCTTGTTATTTAAAAATTAGTATTAATTGTTATTTGTTTGATTTTCTGTTAATAGTGGTAACTCAAATATAATCAATATTTTGCAGAATAGTTTTACGAAATTTAATGAGAATGTTAAGTTTTAGGTTTTGTTGAAAGTTGAATTGTAGAGTTTTAACGCAAAGAACGCAAAGGTTTACGCAAAGTTCGCAAAGTTTTTGTTGAAAATTGGATTGGAGGTTTAACGCAAAGAACGCTAAGGATTTGCGCAAAGTTTGTAAAGTTTTTTGTTTTTATACTAGTATACAAAGTTCGCAAAGCTTAATAAAAAATCTTTGCGAGCTTTGCGTTAAAAAATGAGCGCAAAAATAAACACAAAAAAAAGGTGCAATGAATTTCATTACACCTTTTATATTTAAATGGTTTCGACTTCGCTCAACCTGATAATTATTCTGGCTGATTTAAGTTTCTTAATTGTTTCAGTTTGTCTTTCCATACTTCAAGACTTTCTTTGTGAATAGCAATGTTTTTACGTACTTCTGTAACAATTGAATTCTCTTTTTTAGCGTTTTTAGTATTGGTAAAGAACTGAATGTTATTTTCTAACTGGAAAATTTCATTTTGAACTTCTTCAATTTTACGCATAATGAAAATCTTTTCATTGTCTAATTTTCTTGTGTCGTTACTATCTGATAACGAATCGATTCTATTAGAGAAACGCATCATTTCAGATTCTTTTTTGCTTAAACTTAGTTTTTCAAAAAGAGCATCTAAAATTTTATTGAATTTCCCTTCAATATGACGTCTTGAAAAAGGTACTTTTCCGTAACCTTTCCAAATTTCAATATGTTGTTTTATAGCATCAAGATCTGTTTTGTGATCACCAGTTAACTGGTAAGCTCTCAAAATATCCAAATAAGCTTTTTTGTTGTCAAATGCAGCAACCTCATCAGCATTTTCTTCTGATTTGTGTTCTTTTAATTTATCAAAATAATGGTTGCATGCATCTTTAAATTCTTTCCAGATTTTATCTGAATATTTCTTAGGAACATGACCAATCTGTTTCCATTCTTCCTGAATTTGCTTCATGATTGGAGTAGTAGAACCAAAATCTGTGCTTTCCTGCAATTCTTTGGCTTTAGCTACAAGAGCCATTTTTTTGTTTAAATTATCGTTTTGATCTTTCTTGATGTCTTTATAAAATGAATTTTTAAAGGCATTGAAATTTCTAACAGCTGTTTTAAACGCAGCCCAGGTTTCTTCATTTACTTCAGAAGGAACTTTCCCGGCAGCGAAAAACTCATTTCTTAAAGCTTCTACTTTTTGAATCTGAACAAGCCATTGCGAATGCGAGTTTACTTTCTCCGTTCCTAAAACCTCGATTTTAGAAATAATTTCTTTTTTAGCTTCAAGATTTTGTTGTTCGTTTGCTCTTTGACTTTCGAATAAAACTTCTCTTTTATCGTGAATTTTTTTCGTCAGTTCGCTAAATTTATTCCAGATAGAATCACGGTGTTCTTTAGAAACAGGACCGATATCTTCTTTCCAAAGTCGGTGTAAATCCTGCAATTCACGAAACGCTTTACTTATGTCGGTTTCGTTTACAAGCTCTTCAACTCTTGCAATAATTTTTTGTTTTTGCTCTAAGTTATGTTTAAAATCTAAATCACGTGCTTCACGATCTAAATGCAGATAATCATAAAAATTTTCTACATGAAAGTGGTAATTGTTCCAAACGTGATTGTATTTGTCTTTTGGAATTGCTCCGGCATTTTTCCATCTTTCTCTTAAATCATTAAAATGCTTAAGCGTGTCTTTTATATTGGCTTGTGGATTTATAAGTTCTTTTAATTCCTCAACTATGGCAAGTCTGTTTTCTAAATTAGATTTTAGATTAGTTTGTAAATGTTTAAAGTGAGCATTTCTTTTCTCTCTAAAAATATTATAATATTCATCAAACTTAGATTTTAAAGGAGAATGATATTCAAATTCTTCATTTGGATCTTCTTTTGAAGCATTAAATTCTTCTCTTTTTTCTTCTATTAGATGATTGTATTGTAGTAAAAATGATTTTTTGATTTCCTCAATATGATCTTTTACAGACATTGTTTTGTCTATATTAACCAATTTTTTAAGTTCGTCTACCAGTGCATCCAAAGAAAAAGTGTCATAATCCTTCATAGGAATATCATGACGCTCTTTTAGCGTTTCATCTTCACTTTCTTCGGCGTTTGAATTTGTTATGGCATCTAATGCACTTTGATGATCAGTTTCTTCAATTTCAGCTGTTTCTTCAACTTCATTTTCAACATCTGGAACAGTAGTTTCAGTTACAGTTTCAGGTTCTGCAGCTTCAACTGTATCATCTTGTGTAGAATCACTAATATCGATTCCTAACTTTCCGTCTGCTTCTTGCAGGTTATCATTCTTTTCTTCTAACATTTTAAATGTATAAGGTTTTTACTTTAAACAGAGCGAAAGATAGTAAAGGTGTTTCTAACTACAAAATAAATCGTTTGTTTATGCTGTATTTTACGATGAAATTCTTATTCTTTACTATCATTTACACCTTTGATATGTTAATTTTTATAAATTGTTTGAAGGAAATAAAAATTTCAATTTCCCATTATTTTTAGAAGATTGAAGTTAAACTAATGATTTTAAACAGAAACTTTTGTCGATTCCTGATTAAAATAAAATCAGCATTCCAACTTCAATTCCCCAGTTATAAGACTTATGATTTCCAAAACCAACACTCGGATGAATATATGCCAAATCATTTGCCGTTATTTTTCGGCCAAATTCTAGAAAAGCATTATTTGGGAAACCCTTATTTGTGTTATTGTATCTAAAAGCGGCATCGGCAGCAAACCAGTTTTTTCCAAAAATATACATAAAGTAATTTTCAAAAGATGTCGTATTGATATCGCTTCTGTTGTCTGATCCTGCGAAACTGGATTGGTTTTCTAAGGAACTTATCCATAAAAATTTATTCATGACCAGATATTTTCCATAGAAAACTGCAGGAGCAATGACCCATTTTCCTGATCCCAAAGCAGGATCAACGGCTGAATTTGATATAACCCGAGCACGAAAAGCAACTCCGCCATTTTTATGTTCTAAATACGGAATATAACTGATTCCGACACCTATATCTCCAATTCCGGTTTTGTTTATAGAAGAAGTATTAGTAGAAATCAATGGAAGATCGACTCTTAAATTCCAGGCCTTGTTGGCAATGGGATGTAAAAATCGAAGCTGTGTTGTATTAAATGAACCGGAATCAGTATCTAAATATTCATTAAAAAGTAAAATCGTTTTTAGATAATAATGATATCGGGCTTCTGTATACACACTACTTGCAGTCTCATTTGTGTTTTGAGATTCCTGTGCTGTAGAAGCAAGTGAAATAAAAAATAAAATGCAGAAGTAAAGTATTGATTTTTTCATAACTATCTACAAATGAGTAGACTAATTTACAAAAATTACTTTAATTTCCTATATTTCAAGTTTTTTTATTTGTTCCAGATTTTCCAGGCTTTCTCTGCCTGAAAAATAAGCATATCATATCCGTTTTTAATTACGGCACCTCTTTCTTTGGCATTTTTAAGAAATTGAGTTTCGGCAGGATTATAAATCAAATCGTATGCAATGTGTTTTTCTGTAAAAAACTCATATGGAAGATCAGGACAAGCTTCTATGTTAGGACTTGTACCAACTGGTGTGCAATTGATTATAATTTGATAATTGTCAAAAGTAGTAGCATTAATTAAGTTGTAATCAATGATATTTTCTTTTGCTTCCCTGGAAACAAAAGTATAAAGAATACCAAGTTCATCAAGTGCAAAAGCCACACCTTTTGAAGCACCGCCGGTACCAAGAATTAATGCCTTTTTATGATGCGGTTCTAATAAAGGTTTTAATGATTTTTTAAAGCCGTAATAATCGGTGTTGTACCCTTTTAGCTTTCCGTTTTTGGTAAACTTAATAGTATTTACAGCACCAATTAAAGCTGCTTTTTTTGATAGTTTATCTAAAAAAGGAATTACCTGCTCTTTATAAGGAATCGTAACGTTTAAACCTTTCAAATCCGGATTGTTTTTTAATAATCCTGTAAAATGGCTGATCTCAGAAATGTCGAAGTTTTCATAGCTGTTGCCGACGAAAATTTCATCATTAAATTTTTCTGTAAAATAACCTTTTGAAAATGAGTAACTAATATTACGGCCCAATAAGCCAAAACGCCTTTTTAAAATATCAATCATTATTATTTTCTGTGTTTTTCGATATAATTTCTAACTGTTTTTTTTGTCCAAACTACCGGAAATAAATCTTCGATAAGAATATAATTATCAAAGTTCAAACGCAATCCATTACTTAAATGGAATTTTGCTTTTGTATTGTCCTGAATCATAAAATACAATCCTGCTAAACGATATTCGATTTCGTTTTCTTCCGGAAAATATTCTGAAGCCTGAAGCAAGGTTTGAATAGCACTTTCAAATTCTCCTAAAAATTGAAGAATATCAACCCAATATAACCAGGTATCAAGAGCATAATCTCCAAATTCAACTGCTTTTCTGTATCCAAATTCAGCTTCTTCAAAAAAGTTCATTTGTTTATTGATCGTTGCATAACGTTTCCAATACAAACGATTTTGATTGTCGATTGCTAATGCTTTATTGACAAAAAATAAGGCTTTTTGAAAATTCTTTTGGCGAACATGAAAATCGGTAATCGCAATCCAGCCTTTATCTAAAAGCGGATCTTCGTGAACAGTCTGGTTGTAATATTGAAGCGCTTTTACAGCATTTCCTAATTTTTCATAACATTTACCAATACGCAATAAGGCATACGAAGTTGCATCGTCTAACTCAATCGTACGATTGTAGCTTTCAATAGCTTCATTGTACTTTTTAAGACGTTCGTAAGCTTTTGCCTTTTCCATAAACGCACCTAAAAACTCATCGTCGATTAGGGTTGCGTAGTCAAAAGCACGAATAGCACTTTCATATTCTTTTACGCCATAATGCAGTCTTCCAAGCTGGTGCCATGCAATTTCACTATATGGGTTTTTGTTGATGTAGTCGTTCAGATATACAATAGCTTCCTGATTTTGATCTAAAAATTCAAAACAGTAAACTACGTTATATAAGGCAGATTGATCTTCTAAATCTTCTTCAAGACATTTAATGAAGCTTTCTTTTGCCAGTTCAAGATTATCCATAAAAAGATATTCCATTCCAATCAAGTTGTACACATCGGCATAATCATCTGTATATTGCAAAGCAATTTTAAGTAATTCTACCGCTTTCTCGTGTTGATCTCTTTTAGAACAAATATTTGCTTTTTGGATATAAATTTCCTCGTTGTTTGGTTCGATTGCATACAACTCGTTTAAAAGCTTCTCAGCTATTTCAAGTTTGTCTTCGTAAACCAGCATTTCTACTTGTACTAATTTTAAGCCTGTAGATTTTGGATGTTGGTCTAATGCAAGTTTTAAGGCCTTTTTTGCTAAATTAGCCTTGCCTATATCTAAATAATGAAGAATAATTTCTTCAAATTCTTCAGAATCAAAAAAGAGCACTTTGTTAGTTTTTAACATCGACTCAAATTTCGATAAGGATAGGTTATAATCTTCTTCTTCGTTGCTTAATTGCATACTTTGTTTTATTTGAAATTAGCCTGTTATAAATTTAGGCAACCATATAATTGATGTGGGGAAGGGAAATTAATTGTTTTGAACAATTTAATTAACAATGAATTTAGAATTTACGTCCCAAATGTAGTTATAATCTTCTGATCTTTAAAAGATTATTTAATTATTGCCCGCTTTTAATATTTCATCCATAACATTTAAAATTATGGAACATCCTTCTCTTATTTCTTCTTCAGAAATTGTAAGCGGCGGCGTTATCCGGATTGCACATCCTTCAAACAAAAGCCAAAACAGTATTAGCCCTTTGTCCTGGCAGTTTAAAATAACCTGATTTGTTATATCTGCAGTTTCTGTCATCGCTGCAAGCATTAATCCCTTTCCTCTAACTTCCTTTATCAAAGGATGTACCAAAAGCGATCTGAACAGTTTTTCCTTTTCTAAGGCTTCCTGCATTAAATTTGTCTCAGTTAATTCCTGCAAAGTAGCCAAACAAGCTGACGCAATGACAGGATGACCTCCAAATGTAGTGATATGTCCAAGTTTAGGATTTTCGGTTAAAAGGTCCATTCTTTCTGCCGAAGCTGTAAATGCACCAACAGGCATTCCGCCTCCCATACCTTTTCCCATAACAACAATATCTGGAACTACATCGTAGGTTTGAAAGCCAAAAAGCTTTCCTGTTCTTCCAAAACCCGGCTGAATTTCATCTACAATCATCAATGCTCCAACTTCGTCACAACGCTTGCGGACTTTCTGCAGAAAGTTATTTTCCGGCTGAATAAATCCGGCACCGCCCTGAATTGTTTCTAAAAGAATTGCTGCGGTTCTGGTTGTTATTTTTTCTAAATCGGCTTCGTTATTAAATGTAATAAAATCTACATCTGGAAGCAGCGGACGAAAAGCTCGTTTGCGTTCTTCAAATCCCATAACACTCATAGAACCCATTGTGTTTCCATGATAGGCGTTATGGCAAGAAATAAGCTGACTGCGTCCTGTTGTTCGTTTTGCGAGTTTTAAAGCGCCTTCGATTGCTTCTGTTCCTGAATTTACTAAATACGTTTTGTTTAGGGATTCGGGAAGGAGTGAGGCCATTAATTTGCAATACTGAACTGCCGGACTTTGCGAATATTCTCCGTAAACCATTACGTGTGAATATTTGTCTAACTGGTCTTTTATGGCCTGATTTACTCTCGGATGCTGATGTCCAAGCGTACAAGCCGAAACTCCGGCAACAAAATCTAAATATTTTTTATCGTTTGTATCGTATATGTATGATCCAATGGCGTGCGAAACTTCCATTCCTAAAGGATAAGGAGAAGTTTGTGCCTGGTATTTTATAAAATCTGGGTTCATTTTTTTTAAGATGCTAAGTTGCTGAGATGCTAAGATTCTTAGATTTTTATTTCAGGTTTAAAGTTTCAGGTTGCTGAAAACTGTGACTGAGACTGAAAACTGAAACTAATTTTTTAACGCAAAGATCGCAAAGATTTACGCAAAGTTTGTAAGGTTAAAATTAAGATTGCATTGTTAATGCAAAGATCTCAAAGCTAAGGCTGAAAATTAAAATGTGTTTTAAGCTTCAGGCTTGTGAAAATTGAGACTGAAAACTGCAAATAATTTTACCACAAAGTCTGTAAACTGTAAACTGCGACTGAAAACTGAAAACTATTTAACTTTAGGTTTAGTCTCTGTTTTTACAGCTGGTTTTTTCTTGTCGTAATTCAAAGTCTCTTTCCTGACTTTCATAGGAACATTTTTATCTTTTTCTTCCTGATCTTTTCCTTCCTTGACTAATTTGTCGTTCATTTCATTTTCTTCGGCAGTAAAAATATCGTCTTTTGATTTTATTCTTTCGTCACCGCGCCAGACAAAACCTCGCAGTTTACGGGCATTTTCAGGTAAATCTTCTTCTGGGAAAATATCTCCGTCAACACGGTTAAAAAACGTAATCGTTTCTACGGCATTATTCTCCAGAATCAGGTTTATTTTACTGCTGACATTTTTATTAATTCCGATTAATTCATTGGCGTCATTCCGCATAAAATAGACGACTTCGGTATTTTTGACGACGTCAACATCGTGGAGTTTTCCTTCTTTAAACTTTCCAAATAAATTAAGTCCCTTGACCTGATTATATCCCGTTCCTAAAGTGTCCTTGGAGATCAGGAAAGTGTTATTAATAACCTTTAATGAATCTAATTTTTTAGTATTATTATCGCCAATTAAATGCATTAAATCGCCTGTAATCTGACTGTCGCCGTTCCATAAAATCGGGCTTCCAATTAGTTTTGTTAAAGCGGTTTTAGAATTTGAATGTATCGAATCACATTTTCCGCTCATGTCGGTTTTATAAAAACGAACATTTTTAAACGCTCTCAAAATTCGTTCACCTTCTTTTCCGGTAACCATTAATCTTTGTCCGTGAATGTAAACCGAATCGTTTTCAACTAAATTAATAGCAACCGCCCTTTTGGTAACAAACATAGAATCTTTTAGTTTGTAAATCTCGGCATAATGCCCTTTTACAAGCCCTTTATTAATAGAATCCGTGATTTTTACATTTCGCGTTGCCGAAGCAAATTCGGTGTTTCGATTATAAAATAAACTATCTCCTTCAATGAGTCGGTCATCGTATTTTATGTATGATTTCCGTAAAAAATGAGCAAGGTTTTTCTTGGTGTCGTAAAACCCTTTTTCAGTATAAATATAATTGGCTTTACTGGTAATTGTTGACGGACCAAGTAAATAAGTATGCCCTGAATTACTGTAATAATCCAAATGATTTGATTTTATAACATACTTCGGATTCGTAATCGTAACTTCTGTCAAAAACTGAAATTTTTTCTCAGCGACAAAATACCTTCCGGATTTACTCACTAAAGTATTGTCTTTGTTCACGATAGTACCTTTTGTATTATAAAAAACTTCTTGGGTATTTCGGTCAAAATTAATAGTATCCGTTTGCAAAGTAGCATCTGGCGAAGTCATTACAGCATCTCCAGTTGCAAAAGCTTTTTTCATATTTCCGTTATATTCGGCATATTTACTATTTAAAAATAAAGTATCACCTTGTACTAATTGTACATTTCCAAAGGCTTTTAAATAATTTTCTTTCTGAAAATAATACGCTTTATTACAAGTAAGCACTACTCCGTCATGGTTTACTTTTACGTTTCCGGTAAGCAAGACCGCATCAGGCGCTGTAGCCTGATCCACATCTAAATAATCAGAATGTTCTATGTTGATTTTTTTTGGTCCCTGCGCTTTTTTTGGTGCTTGCGCAGAAATGATTTGAACACTTAATAAAAGCAGACAAGATATAAAAAAGAGTAATTTCTTCAAGTGATTAAATTTTTGTCAAATTTATAAAAAAGGATACAACCTTAGATTGTTATTAGCATTAATTTATATGTTTATTTTTAAGGTTCAAAGGTACAGAGAAACAAAGGTTCAAAGTTTTTCTGATTTTAAAACCTTTGTCACTTTGAGCCTTTGTCACTTTGAACCTCATCTGAATTTATTAACAAAACCATGAACTCTTACGTTGTAGTTAACGATTTCGTTATTGCGAAATGATAAATTGAAATGGCATTCTTCGGAGTTATGAAAAATAGACTAAATTTAGGAATTGGATTTAGATTTCTAATTCAAAAAAACAGATACGTTTAGATTTAAAAAACTATGATAAAAAGTAAATTTATTGCTGCGGGAATGGCTGCGGCAATGTTGTTTTCGGGTTGTAAAACAAAAGATTTAAAAATGAGTGAAGTAAAAGAAGAAAATTCAAAAGATCATAAAATTGTTGTTTACCAGGTTTTTACCCGTTTATTTGGAAATAAAAACAAAACCAATAAACCGTGGGGAACTATTGAAGAAAACGGAGTTGGAAAGTTTAATGATTTTACAGATAAAGCGCTTCACGAAATAAAAGATTTAGGGGTAACTTATATTTGGTACACGGGCGTTCCGCATCACGCTTTGGTTCGTGATTATACGGCTTACGGAATCTCAAACGACGATCCTGAAGTAGTAAAAGGCCGTGCAGGTTCACCATATGCCGTAAAAGATTATTACAATGTAAATCCTGATTTAGCCGTAAATCCGGCAAACAGATTACAGGAATTTGAGGCTTTAATCGCCCGTACCCATAAAGCAGGTTTAAAATTAATTATTGATATAGTTCCGAATCATATTGCGCGTAAATACGAAGGAAAAAATAATCCTGAAGGAGTAAGAGATTTTGGTGCCGATGATGATGTGAATGTTGAATACAAACGTGACAATAATTTCTACTATATTCCAAATATGCATTTTGAAATTCCCGATGGAGATATTCCCTTAAACGGAGAAAAAAATGCACTTGTTGATGGCGTTTTTGATGAAAATCCTGCAAAGTGGACAGGAAATGGCTCGCGTAAAGTAAAACCGGATCAAAACGATTGGTATGAAACAGTAAAAGTAAATTATGGTGTTCGTCCCGATGGTACAAAAGATTTTCCTGAACTTCCGACTGGTTTTGATCAAAAATCGTATGTCGAACATTTTACATTTTGGCAGGATAAAGAGGTGCCCGATTCGTGGAAAAAATTTAAATCAATAGCTTTATACTGGACAGCAAAAGGTGTTGATGGTTTCCGTTATGATATGGCAGAAATGGTTCCGTATGAATTTTGGAGTTATATGAACTCTGCAATTAAAATGAAAAATCCGAATGCTTTTTTATTGGCAGAAGTTTATAACCCAAATGAATACAGAAATTATATTCGTTTAGGAAAAATGGATTATTTGTATGATAAAGTAGAAACGTATGATAAACTGAAAGATATTATTCACGGAAAATCTTCTCCAGATGGATTATCGGATATTCAAAAAGGAATGGCAGATATTGAGCATCATATGCTTCATTTTCTTGACAATCATGACGAACAGCGTTTAGCTTCTCCGGAATTTGCCGGAACGCCGGAAAGAGGAAAACCTTTAATGGTAGTTTCAACTACTTTGAGCACTTCGCCAACAATGGTTTATTTTGGACAGGAAGTAGGAGAGGCCGGAAATGAAAATGCGGGTTTCGGAACTCGTTCCAGAACTTCGATTTTCGATTATGTCGGAGTTCCAAATCATCAAAAATGGATGAATGAAGGAAAATTTGACGGAGGACAATTGTCTGATTCTGAAAAGCAATTACGAGATTTTTACAAACGATTATTGAATTTTGCTATAAAAAGTCCGGCTTTAATAGGAAGCTTTCAGGAAATTCAATCAGTAAACCGTCAGAATAATGTGGGATATGATGAATTGATTTATTCGTTTGTTCGCTGGTCTGAAAATCAAAAACTGATAATTGTTGCTAATTTCTCTTCAGAAAAAACAAGTGAATTTGATTTGAAAATTCCTTCGGATATTATCTCAAAATGGAACCTAAAAGATGGTTCGTATGTGCTTGTTGATAAATTATATTCTGAGAGTAAAACCTATTTTACTGTAAAAAATGGCGAAGGTTCGGCAAGAGTTAAAATAAAACCATCTGAATCTTTTATTTATGAAGTGAAATAGTCGACAATTAAACTTGTCAGATTTGCTAGTCCTGCAAGGTTTTCGAAACCTTGTAGGTCTTAACTATTTTAGAACCATACCTACAAGGTTTCGAAAACCTTGCAGGATAAAAACTAATTTTTATAAATAATAAAACTATTGGGTTTTAGAATTTTGCTTCCCATTAATACTTTGACATTCGCAGGCAGTGTTATTTCTTTTTTTATACCAAAATTAATTAGAACAGTAATTTTTTCATTTTCAAAAGATCTTGTAAATGAAATTTTATCTCCCTCAAGTTCCAGATTATCATAAGTTCCATATTGCAAAACTTTTTCTTTATTTCTTAAAGCGATCAATTTTTTATAGCTGTTAAGAATAGATTTTTTTTGAGGTTTTAAAGCATCAACATTTATTTTTTTATAATCGGGATTGATTTTAATCCAGCTTTTTTCTGTTGAAAATCCTGCAAACGCTTCTCCGTTCCATTGCATTGGGCTTCGGGATTTATCGCGATTGTGTTCGTTTCCTTCAAGAAGTGCTTCTTTGTCGTTTTTGCCTTGTGCTATTGCCAGTTGATAATGGGTTTTGCCTTGTATATCGACCATTTCGTTTATGTTTTGGGCGATAATATTATGCATACCAATCTCTTCGCCATAGTAAATAAACGGAACTCCTTTTGCGGTAAGTATCAACGCAGCGAGGGTTGTGGCTCTGTCTGTATTTCCGTCAGCTAGTCTGTCGATCATTCTGGGCATATCATGGCTTCCAAAAAATAAAGTGGGATAATTGTTCATGTTTTTCTCCATGCTTTGCAACTCGTCAAAAATACGCTGGGTCGAAAATTCTTTGATGCTTCCAAAATTGAAATTAAAAACAACATCCAGTAAATCCTGCGATTGATATTGTTTTAAAACCTCGATTTTATCGCTGCCAATTTCTCCCACAATAAATCGGTTATCATATTCATTTACGGTCGATTTTATAATTTTCATGGCATTTTTTACACCTTCCTGATCAATATCGTTTACGTGTTCCTGCTGTCCGTTTTTCATCGGATTATCTTTTGTAATTCCGTTAGTAGTCAGGAAATTGATTACATCTAATCTGAAACCATCTACACCAGCATCGAGCCAAAAACGAAGTATTTTTTGAACCTCAGCGACTACTTTTGGATTGGACCAGTTCAAATCGGCCATTCTTTTATCAAACTTATGATAATAATATTGATTGGTTAAATTGTCTTTTTCCCAAGCTGTACCTCCAAAAAAAGATTCCCAATTATTCGGTTCGTCTTTCCAGATATAATAATCCCGATACGGATTGTCTTTTGATTTTCTCGATTCCTGAAACCATTTACAATCAGTAGAGGTGTGGTTTAAAACCATATCGATAATTACTTTTATTCCTCTTTTATGCGCTTCATTCAAAAAAATATCAAAATCGGCTTTAGTACCATAGGTTGGGTCTACTTCGTAATAATTGGCAATATCATAACCGTTATCGACTTTTGGTGAAGTAAGAAAAGGCGTAAGCCAAATGCCTTTTATACCTAATTCTTTTAGATAATCTAATTTTTTGGTCATTCCTTTAAAATCACCGTATCCGTCTCCATTGCTGTCAGCATAACTGGGCATATAGATTTGATAAAAAACGGATTCTTTCCACCATTTTTTGTTGGGTGTGTTTTGGGCGACCGCTGGATTTGTGTTTAGTATTATTAGAAAAACGAATATATAATTGAAGGTATTAGATTTCATAATAGTATTGTCCATTTAATTATCCTCATTTTTGTCATTCCGAGGAACGAGGAATCTTCGCGAGAAACTCTACAAAGAAATTTATACAATCGTTGTCGAGCTACTTGCGAAGATTCCTCGTTCCTCGGAATGACAAGATTGTGTGTCAAGCTAGATAGAAAATAGTTCTTATTTTTTGCCTTGCGATTTATAATCTACCACAATTCCATTAACTAACATCTTTGAACCTTCATAACTTATTTTTCCATTAGAAGGAACTTGTACAATTACAGCGGCACTTAATGGATCCATTTTTATTTTTGCAGAAGCAGAAATATTTTTAGCTATAAAATTCCCCGAAACAGTATTATACAAATCTACTTTTACACCTTTTTGAACTTTTACGGTTACGTTTTTACTTGTAGAATATGGATTATAATACAGATAAGAAGGATAAGCTTTATCGCTATAAAAATCGGTTGCTAATAAATTTAATTGTAATATTCCTGTAACATTGGTTTCACGAATAATACTTCCAAAAATACCAACGTGACCGCTGCCGTAAACACTAAACTGAGATTCTTTAGGATTTTCTCCAGGAACCCAAAGCGGACCATCGCCTTGTGCTACAGGACCTTTTAGGTTTTCATATTCTTTATAACTAGATTGCTTTATGATACCTTCGTAACCAATAACACCTTTTGTAACTTGAGCTAATTCCGGTATTGTTTCATGTTCGTCCGGCATATACTGCGGATAGAAAAAACGAGAAGCATTGGCTGCATTCAGCATCCATTTTCCTATTGCTGTGGCATAAGATTGATCGTATCTTACCATTGGTATAAGCGGCCAGGCAGCGTCATAAGTATTCATTAAAAACCCATATCCGCCGTGATCTACAGTACTTCCAAAAACACCCGAAATATCAATTCCGTTCCAGTTGCCTACTAGTGATCCCCATCCTTCACGACAAATTGGTGTTCCGTCAAAAGTCCAGGCCAACATTTTATTTGTATCGTATTTTGCACCTTCTTCGGCATTAATTCTTGCTGCTAAATAAGCTCCAAAAGGCATTAATACTTCATAAGTTGGATTTTTGGACTGTGATTCTAAAGCTGCTAATGCGCTTTTAGCTCCTTTTAAGTATTTGGCATCGCGGAATTTTTTATACGCCATATACAATACCCATGCATGTCCAGCTGCTGCATCTGGTTGGGCACAGATTTGGTTTGTCATAGGCTTCATTTTGTTGTAATCAAAATAAGAGTATTTGTAGTTGCCGTTTAAAATTACATCGGCTTCATAAAATTTGTCTGCAATACTTCTGGCTATTTCTGTAAAACCGGGTTCATTAGGATATTTATCATAAATGGCATAAAACAGCAGGTTTGGATATACGTCATACCACCAATCGCGGCCATAACCTCCGCCTAGTAAAGCAACTTCGGGGCAGGTATTATTCATCATAATATTCCAGTTGGTTTCTTTGTTGAAATAGTTTTTCAACATCGCAACATAATTTAGGTTTTGCGAGTTGTTTTTGTCTATTCCAACTAATATGGCTCCAAGTGTAGCGCCCATTGTTGCCAGGGCTTCATGAAACATTCCTTTATTGTGATCTGGGCCTTGTCGTACATCTGCAACAGCAGTATATAATCCAACAACGGTTTGCGGGTAATTTTTCTTGCTGTCATCCATCCAGACCATTGGCCAAAATTTACCTTTTGCATTAAAATCATAAACTGTTTTATCAAAATCTAAAGCCAGTTTTTTATAGTCAATAATTTTTAATGGCTGTGGTAAATCAGGCATTTGTGCTACACGGGTTATATTTTGTTGTTTTACTTGTGCGGCTGCTGTTAAACTTAAAACTAACAGACACGAAGTGCTTATTTTTATAAATGTATTCATTTTGTTCTTTTTAATTTAAAGAAGTCCTGCGGCTGTTTCTTCTAATACTTTAGCTTCTATTTCTTCATCTGGTGAAAGTTCAAGACCTTGTTTAATGATTTTTTTGCTAATGTAAATGGAGCATAACTGCAATAGTGCGATAATACCAATGGCATATCTTAGAGCAATATCTTCAGATACAACAAAATATAAGGTTAAAAATGTTCCCGCACCTAAAAGTCTTCCAAGGTATAAACCGGCTTCATGGTTTAGGATATAAGCGAATTCGCCTCTTTTTTCGATTCTGGAAACAATGTCAATTACTTTTAACTGAATAGGGAAATAGGCCAAATCCATCAACGGTTTTGCTATAAGCAGCAATAATAAAAAGATAATTACACCCATTTTGTTAAATAAGAAACCATTTAAACAAGCACCTAAAGCAAATAGGATTAAGCCAACAGAAAATGTTTTAATCCTGTCTGATGGTTTAGAAAAACGGCCTATGAAATAAATAATAATTGCCGCTAAAACTGCCCCAATAGATTGTGCTTTTCCTAATGCGCCTTCTTCTCCCAATATTTTAAAAATAAGCATGGCAGGTGCGGTAACCAAAAATCCTTGTGCCAAACCTTTGAAGGCTGCCAATGAGAGTAGTTTGTACCAAAGCGGATGAAATTTGAAAAATATATATTGCTTTTGTACAGGATTTATAAATTTACCTCTATAACAAACCATTGAAGCTATAATAGTAATTAAAAAAACAACTGCTGTAATGATTTCATAAGCCCGATGTTTTTCGTTTTCGCCTATTTTTGACTGAATAAACAAACCAATTGCTGCGGGTATTGCAATAGCAATTATGGTATAAATAAAGGTTTCTAATCCGTAATAATAATTTCGATTGTTGTCATTAGTTATAGACAAAGCCAGATAATCGCGATTTGACCAGTACAAACCAAAAGAAAGTCCCATAGTAATCCCGGCAACACCAATACCGATTAAATCGAGTGTTTTTAAGGACATCATTATAATCATCGAAACGCCGCTGAGCATCATCCCGATTGAATATAATTTTTTGATATTGATATGTTTCAGCAAAAATCCATTTAATAAAAATGTAAGTGGAATCCCGGTATAAATCGCCAATTGATAGATAACTACTTTTGAGGTATCATTAGAGTTTCGCATAATATAAGCGGCGACAAATATATCGATAACCGGCAGTACTAACGCGTAGACTAAGTTGGTGAAAATAAGAATACGAAAATTATGGGTCTGACTTTTAAAATGATCAATTTCTGATATAAGTTTTTTAAACATTAGCTATTTTTTAAAAGTAAAAGGATTTCTTTAATCGAAAACTGAGCACCGCATACAAATTCATCTGATGCACCGTAATACATGGTAAGAGTGTCTCCGTCAGGCTCTACAATGTGGCCGTTGGTGAATACTACGTTTCCGAAAAAACCGCTTAATTCATATTCTTCAGCAGGAACCATAATAGGATCTATTGTTCTTGCAATTACTTTTGTGGGATCTTCAAGATCCATTAAAAAAGCACCTAAACAATACATATGGTTTTCATTGGCACCATGATAAATTTCGAGCCATCCTTTTTCTGTTTTTATGGGAGCGGCTCCGGCACCAACCCTTTTACTGTCCCAGATTCCTTTTCTTGTTTTTATGATGCAGTGATGATTTCCCCAGTGAATACCATCAGGAGAAGAAGCAATCCAGATGTAATTACCGCCAATATCTACGCTGCTTGGGCGGTGTAAAGCGTAAAATAATCCGTTTATTTTTTCTTCAAAAATGGCGCAGTCTTTATTGTGCGCGGGTAATATCATACCGTGTTTGGTAAAGTTTTTCCAATCGGTTGTAGTACGCAAACCAACACCAACACCATTGTCTGATACAGAAGTGAAGGTTAGGTAATATGTTCCTTCAATCTGGGCGACGCGACAGTCTTCTATTCCAAAAGTTTCGAGCATACCTTCGCCAACCAAATGCGGATAGTTTTCGGGTTCATAAAAATTATGTCCGTCTTCACTGCATAGTAGTCTAAGATGGGAAAGCGTGGTTAAATAATCAACTCCTTTATAATTGATAACACGTGCATCTGTTGCAATAAGTTCAGGATCGTTTTTTTCTATTTCGATAATGTGAATTTCACCTGTTTGAGTCAGTATGGGAAACGAAATAACAGTATCCTTTTGTTTTGGTCTTTCGGCAACGCGCACTATCAGCCAGGTTTTATTATCATATTGAAATACGCCCGGATTTAATAAGCATGTAATTTCTAATCCTTCTCTGCTTGCAGGAATGTCTACAGGCGATAATAATGGGTTGTCTGCAAAACGTTTCGCTATATCTTTCATATTTTTAGTTTTATTTTTTATCGTTTTTAATTACCTCCAGCTTTAGCTGGAGGTTGAAGAATTGATAATAAATTCGGCTTTAGCCAAAATAATTAAGTGTTTTGGCTAAAGCCTAGTTCTCATTCCCTTTTTGATCCCCAGCTAAAGCTGGAGGCAATTAAAAATTGGAAATAGATTTATCTTAATATCCCGGATTTTGTGTTAAAAGTCCTGCTGAGGCATCTACTTCTGCTTGTGGAATTGGATACAGCATATGCTTGTCTAAGAAAACTTTTCCGTGAGCCGTCATTACTTCTTTTGCAATTCCCCATCTTTTTAAATCGGGCATTCTTTGATTTTCAAAACCTAATTCGGATCTTCTTTCAGCAATCAGCCAAGTTTTTATAAGAGCTTTATCTCCAGAATTTGGTCTGTCTGGCAATGTTCCTGCGGGTGGAGGAGGACCAACAGAAGTTACCGGAATAGTTTTGCCCGGGTCAGCTGGAAAAGCCGGATCCTGAACTCTAACCGTAACAGTTGTTACTGTATTTCTGGCTCTTGCTCTAATTTGGTTTATAATGTCAATCGCGCCTGAATAATTTCCTGTTTCATTAAGTGCTTCTGCTTTCCAAAGTAAAACATCAGCATAACGAATGAAAACTTTATTGTTTGGAGCGTCATCATCGCCTTTGTTTCCGCCGTCTGTAGTTCCTAAAAGTTTATTAACCCATTGTTCAGGAGCATTTACGGTATATAATTTTCTAGGATCATTAGGCTCAAACGAAGCTAAAAAATCAGTGCTTGGAGCAAAAAATCCCCACCCAAGAGGCGCACAAATTCCGTTTCCTTTTCTTGGATCAGCTTGTTTAACATGGTTATAAGAGAAAATCACTTCATTGTCTGCATATTCCTTGTTCATATTAAAGTTATCAAAATAATTCGCATCAAGGCTATAAAAACCTGTTGTTTCTAATTCTGATACTAAAGTGTTTACAGCCGCCCAGTCTTTATTGTATAGCGCGGTTTTGGCCAAAAGTGCAATAACCGCTCCTTTTGAAACTCTCCATTTTTCTGTATTTGACGAATATTTTAAATTTGGTAAAAGTCCTTTTGCTGTTTCTAAATCTGTTTTAATTTGGCTCCATACGGTTTCTGGATGTGCTAACTTAGCATGGAGTTCTAGTTAAGAACTAAATCTTAACTTT
>NZ_JBMDIY010000017.1:0-115247 GCF_057808895.1 Flavobacterium sp. FG68 | reverse complement strand
CACTTTTTGATATCCGACTTATCATTCCGTTAGGAATGTTTCGTAGGTAGAAAAAAATAAAGATCAGCAACATTTGCGTTCCGTAGGAACGTTTGATAGCTCAGATTATTAAAAAAAAATGTCAAAAATCAAACGTTCCTACGGAACGTAAACCATCATAAAATATAATTTTCTACCAATGAAATGTTCCTACGGAACATGGAAATATATAAAATAACCTAAGAGACTCTCTCAAAAGTCAATACAGTTTTTCACTATAATTATTTTGTTTGTTATTAGTAACTTAATTGACCACTTTTTGATATCCGACTTATCATTCCGTTAGGAATGTTTCGTAGGTAGAAAAATTAAAGATCAGCGACATTTACGTTCCGTAGGAACGTTTGACAGGTCAGATTATTAAAAAACAATGTCGAAATCAAACGTTCCTACGGAACGTAAAACATTATAACAATATAATTTTCTAACAATGAAATGTTCCTACGGAACATGGAAACATGTAAAAATAAAAAAGAGGCTGTCTCGAATTTTGAGACAGCCTCTTTGCTTTTTTTAGAAAATTACTTCTTAGTAATCGCTTCTATTATTTTAGTATAAATTTCTGTGTTTTGATAAACCCCTGCAAAATTTTGAGCTCCTGCTCCATAAGCAAAAACCGGAACCGGAACTGCTGTATGATCATTTGTGCTGAAACTTCCATGAACATAACCTTTTTCAATACTTCCGTCGATTAACGAAAGTCCTCCTGTTTCGTGATCTGCCGTAACAACTAAAAGAGTTTCAGGATTGTTATCTACAAATTCCATTGCCTGCCCTACTAATTTGTCAAAATCTAGCATTTCGCGAACCACATATTCAACATTATTACTATGTCCGCCGTAATCAATTTGTGCACCTTCGGCCATGATAAAAAACGGATTTTTTGATTTTGCAAAAGTGCTTACCGTTTTAGCAAAAGATTTAGTTAAGAAATCTCCTCTTCCATTTTTCATCGAAACAACCGCTGCATCATCTGCAATAACAAATTTGCTGTTTTTAATAGTATCTAAAGCGCTGAATTTATCTGAAAAAGTATATCCTTTCTCTAGTAATGCTTTAGATAAATCTTTCCCGTCTTTTCTGGATTTAAATTCTTTTGTTCCTCCGCCAATTAAAATATCCGACGGATTGCTTAAGAAATCATTTGCTATAGGTTCGTTGTAACTTCTTTCCGGCTGATGAGCGTAAAAAGCAGCCGGAGTTGCATCTGTAATATTTCCTGCTGAAATAATGGCTGTTTTATAATTCTTTTTAGCCAATTGCTGTGTAATTAATTCTAAAGGTTTTCCGCTTTCATCAACGCTTATGAATCTGTTATTAGTTTTATGTCCCGTGGCCATTGCTGTTGCTCCGGCTGCAGAATCTGTAATATAGCTGTCAGAAGCTTTAGTTATCGAAAGTCCTTGTGTTGGAATATTAAATAAACTTAACTGTCCTTTATTGGCTGTATAACCTGCATATATCTGCGTTAATCCCATTCCGTCACCAATTAAAAGAATTACGTTTTTTGGTTTCTTTTTGGCGAAAGCCGAAACATTTTTAGGAACATATGCCTGGTGAAATTCTGTATTTTGATAAAATGTTGATTTAATATTATTGATAAAATGTGTCAACTCAGAAACATTATCTGTCCCAATAAAATCAAGTTTTAAATTCATCAAGGTCATCCACGTATTTACGTTGTCTGCCGTGCCCCAAAATCTGATTTTTTTATTCTGATTGTGGACTTTTTTAATCACAGCCTGAATTTTTTCTAAATCGGCTTGTGTTAAAACACCTTTACCGTTCCAAGGCGTAAAGACTTTTATATCTTCACTGATCATTTCAACACGAGCTAATTGCTCAGCAGAATATTCTTCGTTAAGCCTTCCGTCAAAATAAATAAATTCAGGATAATCCTTCCACTGTGCAGGATTTGGTCTGTTTCCAGAAATGACAACTTTAATATTTTTATTTACAATAATGTCAGGAAATGTTTTTAACTGTTGCGCAATAACTTTCAAAGTAGCATCGGCATCCGATTTAACATCAATCATTAAAATCAAAGGTTTATTGCTTGGGTAAGCTTTACTTCCTAAACTTTTTAATTTTAAAGAAAGTGGTTCTAAATACATACTTTTTAATGTATTCTGAGGTGTAATATCTTTGAAGTTGTGTGCTACAAACAATTCATTATTTACTACAAAAACATCGGCTTCGATAACGCCGGTTTCGTTTGAATATGCTCCGTAAAACGGAAGCGGACTTGCATAATCATTATGCGAATGAATATTAGAAGAACTATATTCCTGTGCTTGTACAAACAGGAAGAATTGAAGGCAGAAAAGGGTGAATATTTTTTTCATTGAAAATGTTTTCTGTTTGTTTTTTGCCACAGATTAAAAGGATTAAAATAATTTTTGGATTGCTTTGTGTGAAGGTTTTGCCACGAATTACACTAATTTTCACGAATTATTTTTTTGATTCCTGCGAATAAAATTTGTGGAAATTCGTGTAATTCGCGGCTAAAACAATATTTACTAATGATCTTTATTTTTTGCCACAGATTAAAAGGATTAAAATGATTTTTGAATTACTTTGTGTGAAGGTTTTTGCCGCGAATTGCACTAATTTTCACTAATTATTTTTTTGATTGCTGCGAATAAAATTTGTGGAAATTCGTGTAATTCGTGGCGAAAAAAAAAATCCTTTTTAATCCTTTTAATCTGTGGCTAAAAAAACAATAATAACCAGTCCTTTAAAAAAAGACTGGTTTTTATAATATTTAAAGCTGTCCATTATTTTTTTACTATCTGCAGACTCCACAACAAGCCTGCAGCGTAAAAAAAAATAAACAAACAAACTAATTAATTGTTAATGGTAAATTGTTAATTATAAATAATTAATGGTTCACGACTAATTGATAATTAACCATTCACAATTCATAATTAACCATTAAATCACCATCCTTGGTTTTGAGTCAAAGCTCCTTTGCTCACAGCGATTTCATCTGGTGGTATCGGCCACACGTGGTGAATAGCCGGATTGAAATTACGAGCCGGATAAATTACAGTTCCGTTATAATGATGAAGCGGTTTTGCGTAAGTTTCTTTTGCATCTCCCCAACGAACTAAATCAAAATGACGGTCTGTCCACTCCCCTGCTAATTCACATCTTCTCTCTCTTTTTAAATCTGTCAATGTTGCTCCGGCAAGATCACCAAGACCTGCGCGGTGACGAATCAAATTGATTTCAGTATCTGCGTTTTGACCTTTCATTAATTTCGCTTCAGCCAGCATTAAAAGCACATCTGCATAACGTAAAAGCGGAACATTTAAAGCTGTTGAAGGCTTGTCTCCGTTTGCATTTACATAACGAATATCTACAGCTCCAGAATTCGTTTTTGGATAACTAAACGGCTCCATGTATTTTTTAAACTGATAACCAGTTCTGTTACTTGAACTTACAATATTTTTGCCTTCATTAAAAGTTACTTCTTCTCCAAAATAAACGAATTTATCTCCTTTTTGAAGTATTGTCGCACTTCGTCTTTTATCTGTTGGATCATAGGTATCAAACAATTCTTTTGTTGGATAAAAATTCCCCCAGCCGTTGTACGCTCCCCATCCTTTATCTTCTAAACAAACTCCAGGAAAAATGGAACCCAAACCTGTATTTTCTGCACTAGAAGTTACAGACCAGATATATTCTGTAGACCAGTTGTTTTTAATTTTAAAAACATCTTCAAAATTGTCAAGCAGTTTATGTTTTCCGCTTGCTACAATCATGTTCGCATATTTTATAGCGTTGTCCCAATCTTTAGCATACAAATACGTACGAACTAAATAAGCCCATGCAGCCGTTTTGTGTGCACGCCCGTAATTGTCTGGTGTAAGCTCATTAAAATATGGTAATAAATCAGCGGCTTTCTTTAAATCGGCAGCGATATAAGCGTAGTTTTCACCAACGTTTTTAGCACGCGGAACGTAAACATTTGTAAAGTTTTCTCTATCCTGAATAGGAATTCCGGCGCGATCGTCTCCATAATGATACGCTAATTCTAAATGCATTACAGCATGATTAAAATAAGCTTCGCCCAACATTCCGTTTTTTGTTTTTTCATCCAAAGGAATATTCGGGATATTACGAATTACGTCGTTGCAGCGTTTCATAATTTCATAGTGAAGTCTCCAGATATCTTTTGTATCAGACTCAGCTCCGTCAACAATAAAATTTTTGATACGTTCTGCATTTTGTCTTGGTTTTGTTCCGATATCATCGCTGGCGTTGTTTAACCAAAAGAAACCACGACCGTACATATTATCATCAGAATACAAGGCATAAATCGAATTTACTCCTGCTTGTGCGTCTGCCGGAGTTTTCCAGAAATTTCCGCTTGACGGCGCTCCCTGTGGAATTACATCAAGTTCACTTTCGCAAGCTGTGGTGCTTACCAATAGCACAAAACTCAATAATAAAAGACTTAATTTTTTCATTTTGTTTATTTTATATTTTTAAAAAGTAGCGTTTACACCAGTCATATAAATTCGGGAAAGCGGATATTTACCTACATCCATTCCAAAGTTTCTAAGACCAACTTCCGGATCCATTCCTGAATAATTCGTAATCGTAAACAAGTTTTGTCCAGAAATAAAGAATCTCAATTTTGCTTTTCCGTTTAACCAGTTTTCTTTAACTGTATATCCAATTGACACGTTTTTCAATCTTAAGAAAGAAGCATCTTCGATATAGAAATCAGAGATTCGTCCGAAGTTATTGTTGTTGTCTGTTGAAGATAAAACCGGAATATTAGTATCTGTATTAGTTGGCGACCAGGCATTTTTAGATTCAGCCAATAAGTTGTAACCCGGGAAAGAACCATTTAAACCTGTATGTTTTACAGCATTGAAAACACTGTTTCCTGCCGCTCCGTTAAAAAAGATATTCATATCGAAACCTTTGTATTTGAAGTTCGCATTTAAACTGTAAGTTGTTTTAGGAAACGGACTTCCAAGCACTACTCTATCGCTGTTGTTAATTACACCATCTCCGTTTTCATCTTTAAATTTAATATCTCCGGTAACAGCATTTGGCTGATACGCCACTCCATTTGCATTTACATACGCTTTTGCTTCTGCAGTACTTTGGAACAATCCGTCAGTTGCATATCCGTAAAAAGCACCAACCGGACTTCCAACCTGATAAATATTCGCTAATGGTAAACTACGAACTCGGCTTAAGTTTAAAGGCTCAAGTGAAGTCAAATCATCTTTAATAGAAACAATTTTGTTTGTTAAAAATGCAGCGTTTGCCGTTACATCAAATTTAAATTCTCCACGTGTTTTTTGATATGTTAAACTTGCTTCAAGACCTCTGTTCTCTACATCTCCAGAATTCACGATTCTGCCAAGAGGCGTTCCGGAAACTCCAGGAAGCTGATCGCGCACTAACATGTCTTTGTTTGTTTTTACATAAGCATCTACAGAACCTACAATTGTATTATTGAACATTGTAAAATCTAAACCTATATTAGTCTGCTCAGAACTTTCCCATTTTAAATTAGGGTTTGATAATTCACTTTCAGCATAACCGTAATTAATTACCGGAGTTGCTCCAATTAAAGCTGATGTCTGCGTAAGAGGCACACTAAACTGGTAAGGCCCAAGGTTTCCTAAGTTTCCTATTTGTCCCCAGCTTGCACGAAGTTTTAAATTGCTTACAATTGGATTAATGCTTTTCATGAAACTTTCTTCAGAAATTAACCATCCTGCCGAAACTGATGGATATACTTTCCAACGGTTATTTTGTAAAAGTTTTGAAGTTCCGTCGCGACGTACAATTCCTGATAATAAATATTTTTGATTGAAATCGTAGTTTAACCTTCCCACATAAGAGGAAATAATTTCATCAGATAAACCTGCTCCGGTTTGTTGAATTACTTTAGCATTCAACAAATAACGCTGAGACGGATCTTCGTTATCAAAACCTGTTCCTTCAACCGTGTAATAATCTCTTTTTGTTTCCTGATACGTATATCCTGCTAAAGCTTTGAAGTTGTGTTTTCCTAATGATTTTTCATAAGAAATAGTCTGCTCGCTCAATAAATCAGTAGTGGTCATTGACTTTTTAGTCAATCTGTTAAAGTCAAATATTTTTCCCGGTTCTGTAATTTTAACCGTAAAATCTGTTGCGTTATCTTGTATTCTTGTATAACCCCAGTTTGATTTTACTTTTAATCCTTCGATAATTTCCCATTCTGCATAAGGATTGAATAAAACTGTAGAAATTGGGTTTCTGTTGTCTAATCTTTTTAAGTAAGCAACGGGATTAATAACGTCTCCATAAGAACCAATGTATTTTTCAGGAACTCCTCCAAACTGTCCAGAACCATCTTCTCTGTAAATTGTTGCATTTGGCGGATAAAAAATTGCTCCTAAAATTGCTCCTGTATACGCACTTGATGTATTAGCAGACTGACCATCTGTTAGAGAATACGATAAGTTTTCTCCAAGTGTAAAATTTGGCGCCAGTTTAAAAGAGGTATTTGCTCTTACGGTATAACGGTTTCCAAAAGTATTTAGCAAAATACCTTCGTTTCTTCTATAACTTCCTGAAAGAAAGAAATTTGATTTTTCTGTTTTTCCATTTATCGAAAGAGATAGATCCTGAATTTCTCCTGTACGGAAAATTTCATCCATCCAGTTTGTTTTTGTTGTTCTTGCTGTTGGTTCAAAAGCAGGATCAAAAGCAGGAATTCTTGGTAAACCCGCATTATCTCTTGCTGTGTTCATGGCATCAGCATATTCTGCAGCGTTTAAAACATCAAGTTTTTTAGCCACATTTTGAAAACCTCCCTGATAATTAACGTTTACATTAATTTTATCTGAAATTCCTTTTTTAGACGTAATTAAAATTACACCTCCAGAAGCTCTTGCTCCGTAAATCGCTGCTGATGCCGCATCTTTCAAAACGCTGATCGAAGCAATATCATTTGGGTTTATAGTGTTTAAGGAACCGCTGTAGATAATTCCGTCTAAAACAATTAACGGTGTTTCTGCGTTTAAAGATCCAATACCACGAATATTAATTGTTGGCGAAGCTGTTGGATCTCCTCCATCGTTGATAACCGTAACACCCGCAACAGTTCCCTGCAATAATTCACCTGCATTGTTATACGTTCTGCTTGATGCTTCTTTCATAGAAACAGATCCTACAGATCCTAAAACTTCATTCTTTTTCACACTTCCGTAACCCATAACCACAACTTCCTGAAGCTGTTTCATATCGGCTGCTAATTTTACAGTGATATTTTCTGATTTGGTTACTTTTATTTCTTGCGTTGCATAACCAACGTATGAGAAAATAAGTACCGCTTCAGATGCGTTTATTTCCATTTTAAACGTTCCGTCAAAGTCTGTTGCCGTTGTTGTATTAGAACCTTTGTCTTTAATTCCAACTCCCGGCAATGGCATATTATCGTCTCGGCCAAAAACAGTTCCCGAAACAATAATTTTGTTTTGATCATCCGTTAAACCGGCTACTTTTTGCGTTTTTTTAATGACGATATTGTTACTTACAATTTCATATCGAAGCGAAAAATTACTGCATATTTTATCTAATGCCTGCTCCAGTTTAACGTTCGTAAGTTTTAAACTGATTTTCTGGTTCGTATTAACTTGATTTGATTCGTACATAAAATGAACGCCAGCCTGATTTTCAATTTTTTGAAAAACATTCTTCAAGCTTTCATTTTCTACCTTTAAGGTTACTTTTTTATCAAAATCAATATTTCCGGCATTTATTAATCCGGTAAAAAACAAAGCAATAAATAAGATTACTTTTGCCCACATAGCTTTTTTAATGCTTTGAAACTTTACGACGTACCGCTTTTGTTTTTCATTCATAGTTTTTGGATTTTAGATTGGCTTTTAATTTTAGATTTTAGAATTCAGATTTTAGATTTTTTACTAATTACTTCTCACTTTTTACTATTCACTTTTCACAACTATTGAATTTTATAAACCCCGTCCTCCACTTTATATTCGGCGTTTACGATATTGCATACCAAGGCCACAACCTGATCTACAGGAAGTTCTTTGAAATAGGCGTTTATTTTTAGTGCGTTTAGATTTTTGTTTTTAATTTCGATGGCAACATTGTAGTTTCTGTTTATGGTTGCGATAACTTCCGGCAGCGGCGTATCTTCAAAAACAATTATATTTTTACGCCATAATGAAATCGTGTTTACCGGGACATCTTTAAAGGCTTGGAGTTTGTTGTTTTTTGATTTAAAAACTACTTTCTGACCCGGCGTTACATATACATTTTCTTCGGTAACGGTCGATTTTACGTTTACTCTTCCGGTCATAACAGAAACTTCCTGTGTTCTTTGGTCCGGATAAGCCTGAACATTAAAGCTCGTTCCCAATACTTTGGTGTCCATTTTATCGGTGTGGATTATAAAAGGATGTTTTTTGTCTTTGGCTACATCAAAAAAAGCTTCTCCGGTTAGATAAACTTCGCGAGTATCTCCTTTAAATTCTTTCGGATATTTTAAACGGCTTCCGGCATTCAGCCAAATTTGTGTTCCGTCGCTTAACGTTAGTTTTGCATGTTCGCCTAACTTTGCCGCATATTCTTTAGTTTCAACATCATTTATTGCTTTTTGGTAAAAGAAAAATGATGTACCAAATAATACTAATAAGGAAGCCGCAGCTGCCCAATATTTAGTTTGAAGAAATATAACCTCGTTTGATTTCTTTATTTGTCTCAATTCTTTTTTTAGTTTGGAACGATCTGATTTTATGGTCTCCATATTCTCGAAAGCTTCATCAGTACGATCGTACCATTTATTCCACATTTCTTGTCCTTTTGGAGAATAATTTCCCCCTAAAAAATGTTTTATTTCTTGTTTTAATTTATCAGGCATTATAATTTCTTTATGTCTTTAATAGTATGTCTTGAGAATTGAAAATTCAGGTAGGTTGAAAAGGTTACGCTTTTGTTAAGAAAAAGTCGGCTTATCATTTTCGGAAATATTAAAATCAATTAAACTCTCCTAAATAAGTCCGCATGAATTTTAATGCGTATGTAATATGATATTTTACCGTATCGATCGAAACGTTAAGTTCGTCAGCAATTTCTTTATTCGAATAATGTTTGATTCTGCTGAGAATAAAAACCTCTTTTGATTTTTTTGGAAGTAACGAAGCTGCTTTGTCAACCGCTATTTGTAATTCATCATAAAAAATAGAATCTTCGGTTGCATTGTGACTGTTATAAGAAACGGTATTTCTATCTAAAACTTCCTGAATATATTGATCTGTTACGGTGTGGGATTTTATATAATCTAAAGTTGTGTAACGAACGGAAGTGTAGATGTATGCTGCAAAACTTTTTTGAATTACGATGGTTTTGCGGCGTTCCCAGATGGTGGTAAAAACTTCCTGAACAATTTCTTCAGAAATAGGAACCGATTTCATCCTTAAATAAACGAAGCGCACCAGCGAATCACGGTATCTAAAATACAGCTCATCAAAAGCTTTATCTTTTCCTTGTTTTAATAATTCAACAAGTTCTTCATCAGAATAACCTTTATACATAATACTTCACTTTATTATTATTGACTGGGAAAATAATGTCTATTAAAACATTTATTTGGTGAAGTATGCTTACTTTGAAAAATGACATATACTGCAATAGTTTGTTTAATAATATGTCTTCAAAATTAAAACTGAGGGTAGGTCGGTTAGGTTACGTTTACATTAATAAAACAGCAGGATTATGAAACATTGTATTAACATTTCGTTTGGTTTGTTACCAATAGATTGTAAAAATCCGGAAGAATAAAAATTTGGGATAACTTAGTAGAGAATTTAAATATTTTTCTGTTAACAAACTGAATATGTGAATTATATAACTTTTACAATTTAAACTATAAAATATTTTCCCATTAACAATTCTACATTTACATTCCCGCAGTAAAAATCTGCAAGAACTAAATTTAAACAGCAATTATTAACCTCTAAATACTGATATCATGAAATTTGAAGGCAATGAAAATGACGAAACCACATTTAGAAAACAAGAATCTTTTTGTCTGTATGATTCCATTACAATATGCGACGATCAGGAAATAAGTCGATATTTTAGAGGTCAGAGTAAGAATGTTTCCTGGGATGATGAAGATGACAGCCTTGAGGAAGAAGACAATTATTACGAAGATGAAGAGGAAACCTTAGAGAGCTATGATCGACCGTTGTAAATCTCTCCAATAATAAATAATCATTAAAAGCTATCTGAATTCAGATAGCTTTTTTTTTGGTTTTGGTGTAAATGATTTGTTTATTTAAAAACAGTTACTGCATCAGTAAGATTTTGGCTTGAAATAAAATCAGCGATAAAATCTTTTACTTCATTCCTGCTTTCTGCCGAAGTGGCAAAAGAATTAATATGATAATTTTCGTCCTGATCTAATATATGTATTATTTCAGTGTAGCCTTTGGAGATTAAACTGCCTTTTAACTTAATTACATTAAATTGTTGACGTCCGTCTAATTCTTTACGTACTTGTAGTTTTATAGCTCGTTCCATATATTAATATTTAAATTAATTCCTTAACTATTCCTTTATCAAAAATAAACATTCGAATATTTAAGTATATAATAATCAATGCAGTAGTTATTAACTGTTTATCAGCATATTATCAACAATTCAGAATTATACTGTTAAATTTAAAACATTGAAACCTTCGAAAGCAATGTTTGCTGTAGTTTTAATGAACCATCAAAAAAAGATTATTTAAAAGAAATATTAGAGCCATCAAAAAAGCCATATCAACAACGATATGGCTTTTTCTAATTTAACTCGGATTAATCTGCACCATCCGGCTGTAATCTTTAGAATATTTTTCCGGGTCTGATGCTGCGTATTCATTTTCCGGTTCGGGAATTACATGAATTTTAGAATCACTAACGGATATCACGGCCGAGCAGACATAAATTCCTATTTTGCCTTCGTTATATCTAAAGTCCAGCAAAGTTAGTTTCACGACATCGTTTATAGAAAGTTCATAATAATTTCCGTAACGGATAATCTTAAAATAGATTTGTTTATTATCCTGAATTTCAAATTGATTGGTTTGAATGTTTTCAAAAATAAAATTATTCTTAACGTCCTTTTCATTAAATCCCCAAGCCCTGAACTGAACAAATCCGTTTACAAAATCAATCGAAATATAATAAGCTGTTCCTTCTTTATCACATTCAATTACAAATCCTGTTTTTCCCATTCCTTCCACCGCAAGCGTTCCTTCCCATACAAAATCCATTGAAGGTTTTTCGAAGCAGTAAATTTCATAACCGCTTCGGCATCCAAATCTCCATTTGTTTTCATTTTCCTGAACAAAATCAGCAGTTGGATTTCCCAGAATTGGTACGGGCTGCGGTAAATCTTTTTGCAAAATTGTTTTTTGGTAGAGCTTTTCCCAGTAATAATAAGACTTTAATAAAAGTCTGCCGCTATTGTCAATATCCAGTTCTTTTGGCGGAGGAATTACTCGGTGTGTATTGACATTTCCATCGGCAAAATAAAAATTATAGACTAAAAAATGCGCGCCGTCTTTTACAACTCTCGCTGCATAATTCCCCTGCGGAAGCAATACATTATTATGAAAAGCACAATATTCTCCCTTAAACTCCGGCGCGGACCAATATCGTACTTTAACATCTTCGCGAATGGAGCCCAGTAAATAATGAGTTCCTTTTATTTCTATAACACACGGACACTCAACATCATCATATACATATGGGAAATGCAGCGGTTTTTGCAGCACAAAACCTTCTTTCTCTCTTTTGGCTACACCAATACAGCCGCGTCTGTAAATTGGTCCGGATGCACTTCGGGCGCAAATCAATAAATAATCTTCGCCTTCATACGTGTATTTAAAAGGATCTCTAAAACTAATCCATTCCCGTGGATTGTTAGAAAAACTTTCATAATGTGGTGCTTCACTTTTAAAAGGCAGACCTTCAAAATTTTCTTTTTCCCAATGAATTAAATCTGCCGAAACTGCCCTGCCTACTTTTTGCTCAATTCCTTTATCCTGACGTTTCAAACCGGTATAATACATTTCGTAACCTTTTTTGTCCGATCTTTTGCTTACATGCATTGTCCACAACATATCATCGTCCCATTCTCCCGGATCACCTACAAACAAAGCATTTTTTACTCTTTTCCAAGAAAGACCGTCTTTTGAAACTGCGTGCGCAATATAATCGTGATTGGGAATAATCAAATGAAACAAATGATGCATTCCTTTTTCATCTATAAATACATCAACATCTCCAATTTCCCAATTGCTAAATCCTGAACCTGAATACATTTTATTACTTATTTAATCTGTTAGTATAATTATTTTAAATGCATATCTATATTAATTTAAACACATAGAAACATAGGTTTTTGAAGCTTAAAAAGGCGTTTCACTTGTTTAAAACAAACATAGTTGCGTAAGTGTAAAACTTTGTCAAAGTTCAAAACTTTGACAAAGCTGCCACAAAGCTATGTGTGAGAAACTAGTTTCTTTTTATACTCTTTTTAATTTTAGAATATAACCTATGTTTCTATGTGTTTAAATAATCTTAACACGTTACTTAATTATTTTATAATATTTTAATCCTTCTAAAATTCCTTCAGAAGCCGAATTTTTAGCCACATAAACACTTTTGGTCGTTTCGTAATCTGCCAGTTCTGCGCTTCTGTTTCCCACAATAATACCTTTTACCAAACCTCTGAACATATCAACATCATTTCCCGAATCTCCGGCAGCAATCACATTCGATAATGAAATATTCCATTTACGGCATAAAAATTTTATAGCATTTCCTTTTGAAGCCCGCTTCGGAATAAAATCCAGATATTGACCATGGCTCGGAATAATATTTATTTTATACCAGCCTGTTCCTAAAGCCTTGATTAATTCGTCGTGATCATAATCTTCTTTTTCGTAGTAATAGGAAATTTTATAAGCATTCTGAGCTTCTTCTTCCTGAAGCCTGATCCATTTCACTTCCTTTAAACGTTCGACAATATCTTCTCTTTTCCATCTTCCGGCTAAGAATTTTGCCCAGCCTTTGTCGAGGATATAATCTTCCCCATTAGTATAATAAATCTCTGTCCCAACGGAACAAATAATAAAATCCGGCAGCGGAAACTCCTCCTCATCAATGATTTTTTTAACCAAAGTCAAATTTCTTCCCGAAGCCATCGCAAAAGCCATCTTATCCGTACGGTTTGTTAAGTGCGCTTTTAATTCCTTTAATCCGGGATTATTTAATTTGGGTTCAATCAGCGTTCCGTCAATATCCGAAACCAATAAGTTTTCGATCTTTCTTTTCAATCGGTCAATATTAATATTTGGATAATGCTGTTTTTTGATTCCGGCTCCGGATGATAAGGATAAATTTTCTTTTACCAATTCCACATATTGGTTAACGTGGCTTAACCAGCTGTAATGTTTTTGAATATTTATGGCGCCGTTATTCGAATAATATTTCCATTGATTTTCATCAGTTAAAATATTTCGAAGTGCTTTTTTAATTTGATTTTCATCTTGCGGATTCACCAATTCTCCGTTTTGGCAGACTGGAATAATTTCTGATGGTCCGCCATTTTTGGTAACCACAACCGGAAGTCCTGAACTTGCCGATTCTATAACGGTTAAACCGAAATTTTCATGCAAAGCCAAATTCACAAATACACCTCTTTTTTCGGCAGCATAACGGTAAATAATCGAAACCTCATTCTCCACATCATGCTTTTTCGGAATGGCCATTTTTCCGTACAAATCGTATTTGTCCATTTGCAATAATAAATCCGTCAGAACATCTTTTTCAGATTCCGGCATTTTAGCAATGTCTTTACGGATTCCGGCAAAAATGACCAGATTTGCAATGCTCTGCAATTCTTTGTCTTTACCGTAAACATCAATAAGTGTATGGAGATTTTTATGTCGGTCAGGCCTCGAAAGTGCCAGTATAAAAGGTTTATGCGGATTGGTCAGGAATTTTGAAATCGTTTCTGAAACCCAGTATTTCCGCTGTGTTTCTTCTAAATGTTTATCATTATCCGGTTCCTGAAAATAATAAGGAACAAATTTTCTGGTATCGATTCCCGGAGAAATGGCGTGGTATTTTCCTAACTCAAAATTTTTATATGCTTTATAGGTTTCAATTTCCTGTTCGGTAGAAGTAACAATAAATTCCGAAAGTTCAAGTGTCTTTTCCTCAGCCGCAATCCTGGCTTTAAACTTGAATTTCTTTTCCAGTTCTTCTTCCGTAAATCCGCTTTCAAGCAATTTTTTCTTTTTATAAAATCCTAAAGAATGTCCGGTATGCGCAAAAGGTATATTGAGAACCGCAGATAATTCGGCGGCAGCGTAACCAGCATCCCCGTAATGAGAATGAATCCAGTCCGGATAAATATTGTGCAGTTTAATATGCTGCATTGCTCCGTTTACAAACGTATCAAGATCTTCCCAAAGCAGTTCTTTCGATTTGTATTTTTTTCCTAAAAAAGGAATTCGTCTTATATCTAATTTATCATTAATTACTTCCACAGGAACTGCATATTCAGGCGAAAGCAAAGGATCGTCAATTAATCGTGTAAATAAATGTACGTGCTCAACATCTTTGTGCTGGGATAAAAATTCGGCAAGTTCGTAGACATATTTAGTTTGTCCGCCGTTGTCTGCATCCCGGCCAATTTCAAGACCGGAACCCTTTAAAAGTCCGTGTATATTTATAATTGAGATTCGTAATTTTTTCATCATCGGGCATTGTTATTTTGAAAGCCCAATTTACCATGCCTGCGAAGATTGTAAAGAAATAATTACAGTTTAAATTTACATATTTCCCACATTTAAAAAATAATTTAACCTAAACATTACCGTTTATAATCTAAAACAGCCGGCAAAATATAATCCTTTACAATTTTTTCTGCCTGAGGATGTGCATATTGTTTATTATATGCTTTTGAAGTAATAATGATCACTAACGGAAGTTCCTTAAAAACTATAAACTGGTTTCCCCCATTTCCGGCACAATAAAACGTTTCATAATTTTTTCCTTCAAAAGCAAAAGTTTTATTCCAAAACAAATAACCGTAGAATTCATTATTTCGTTCCGGAATCTGGATTTGTTTTGTAAAAGTTTTAGAAACCCATTCTGCGCTTAAAACCTGTTTTCCGTTCCACAAACCATTATTTTTATACAACTGCGCATATTTAGCATATTCTAAAGAAGTCATTTGTAAACTTCCAGCCGTATTAGGCACTTTTTGAGGCGTATACTGCCATTGATAATTCGTAATATGTAAAGGTTTAAAAAGCTTTTCATCGGCATATTTTTCTAAACCCTGAGGCACACTTCTATTTATAATATCGCCAAGAACTACTACTCCTGCCGTAAAATAATCCCATTGACCGCCGTTTGTTTTGGTTTTATCCATAGGAAGGTTCAGCGCAAATTTTACCCAGTTCTCAGCCGGATACATATTATCTTCATTTCCCGGAGAATCTCCATTGCTGTCAGAACCTTCAAAAGCAGAACTCATTGTAAGTAGATCTCTTATTTTTACGCTGTCTTTTTTAGGTTCATAATTAGTAAACTGTTTTAAATCGTAAAATGTATTTAAAGTCTGATTTTCATTTTTAATAAAACCTTCATCAATCGCAATTCCCATCATTGTAGAAGCAAAAGATTTTCCGGCAGATCTCGTGTCGTGCAGCGTATTTCTATTGGCATCATTAAAATATTCTTCAAGCAATAATTTACCATTGTTTATTACAACGACACTCGTAATTTCTTTTAAATTATAAGTGCCAATAGCTGAATTTAACTCCTCAATTTTCTTTTTATCAAAAGACTGATTTGAAATTTCCCAATCGCTGCCCGGCTGAATCTGCTGAACTTCAATTTGTTTTTTAGTTAATACAATGGGTTTTATAAGCAGCTTTAACTGACCTTCGGCAATTAAATTTCCTGTTTTTATAGTGTCGTCTATTTTAATATAAGGTCTGAGTTCTATTTTAAGTTCATGCATTCCTGTGTTTAGTGCTTTTTCTCCGCCATTATTTTTAAAGCGTTCCCACATATTCATCGCCCACCAGTCTTCTCCTTTTGTACTCGTTAACGGAACCCTAAATACTGTAGATGTATTTTTGTTTCCGCCAGATCCAAAATTACAGCCGTGATGAATATTTTCGGTATAAATCAATTTCCCATCAACATAAAAAGAAAACTGAAGATTTCCGGTTTTTAAAAGTGTTTCTGTAGAAAGTTCAGGAGTTAATTGATGTAAATAATTCACCACCGAATTATCCATAAAAACTCTGATATTTAAATCTGATCTGGGTTTAAGTTCAAATGATTTTAAAATGTCTGTCTTTTTATATTCAACCAGCGGAATATTTCCATTCATAAAAGTAACCTTACCAATATTGGCTTTATGAATATCATAAGTGATTTCGTCTGCTTTATATAAATTATTTTGGGCCGCAATTTTACCGCACAAAGACAGTAAAAGAAACAATATTATTCGTGTCATCATTTTAGTTTTTATAAATATTTGAAAAGCAAAACTATGTCGTTCCATTCACTAAAAATTGTACAGAATTAACATTGCGGTTATTTCTTAAAAAGTATTTTTTTATGTTCAGATGGATTAATTTCATTCATTTCCCTAAAACAGCGATTAAAATGACTTTGGTCTGAAAACCCGCATTGATAAGCAATTTCGGTAAAAGACTGATTTTGGGAAGACATCAGCGAAAGCGCCTTTTCAACCTTTAATTTCCTAATATATTCGCCCAGATTGCAATGAAAATATTTAGAAAAATCCCTCGACAAATGTATCGGGTGAATATTTAATATCGAGGCTAAATATTCTAACGTAAGAGGTTCTGCAAATTGTTCGTGCAGGATTTCATCCAGCGTTGTTACCCATTTTGGCTTTTTATCTAAAACCGCTTTAAAATTGTTTTGTAAACGTGAAATTATTTCGAGCAGTAATATTTGAGTAGAAATATCAGTACTATTATCCTCTATTTTTGAAGCCCTGAAAACTTTGTACATCAACAATTTAATATCAGGATCTAAAATTTTACTGCTTCCTTCCAGATTTTCGCTGTTTAAACTCAGATTCTCAAACCAGTGCTTTTCAATTTCAAGGTGAAAACCTCTCGTAAATCCGTCAGGTTTTATGTTATAATGTGCATCCTGCCAGTTATGAAACAACAGGCTTCCGGGAGAACAATTGTAGACTTCTTTTTTATTTCCTTCAATAACATTTCCTTCCAGAATAAAAGTAAAATAAGCATGTTCATGATAATGCCAGTCCACTTTAGGATGTGTGTAAACGGTATCAGTTAAAGTAATTCCGTCGAGATAAATAGTCTTGTTTGTATCGCCGTAAAATTCGCCTTTTTTTGAATGTTTCATCGTTACAGAATTTCAGAAAACTAATGTACATTATTTTGGCATGAGAATTATAGAACAATATTTAAAAATTGTGTAAGAAAATTTTAGGGCATAGTTATACTTTTCAGTCTTATAAATGTTTCACCAAAACATAAATCCATGAAAATACTTTTACCAATCTTCTTAATTGTTATCCTAATTTCAATTTTGAACTACAGCTGCGAATCGCTTTGCGAAGATGATAATTCCAGAAGCAATCATAAAGAAGCTTCAATTCACAAAACAGACACATTAGAAGCGACTATCGATTAAAATATTTTTTAAGAATTCTAATAAATTTCTTTCAAAAAACACATCAAAAGAGATTAAAATTGGCAATATTATTTTTACATTTGAGTAAGAAAAATATTGTCATGCCGTTCGTTTTTAACGAAATATCATCTTTTATAAACACCCCAATATTTATATGAGTTATAAAAACATATTACAAATTGACGATGATATTGACGATTGCGATTTTTTTATGGAAGCACTTCAGGCAGTTTCCAGTGCTGATTATGTATCGATGCAAAACCCTGTAGAAGCACTCAATAAACTGATCCACAAAAAAATTAATCCCGATGTTATTTTTCTGGATCTTAATATGCCGGTTATGTCCGGCTTAGAATTTTTAATAGAAATTAAAAAGCAGGAAATCATTAAAGATATTCCTATCATTATTTTCTCAACTTCACAATTTGAAGAAATTAAGCTTAAAGCCAAAAAATACGGAGCAGATGAATACATCTCAAAACCAAGTGATTTCAATGAATTAAAAAAAATACTAAGTCATTATATCGCATAATGTGTACTGTGCTTAATTATACTGCTCAAACCGTTTACTGCGCTGTGCCGTTTTTTGCTTTTTTTTATTGTTAAACCCTGGTTCCTTTGGTATTCCTAACAGAAAGACAATGAAATTATCAACTCAAATACTTGTAGCTTTTACGCTTATCATTTTACTTTCTGTAGCAGATTCCTATACGAATTACAGGCTGTCTAAAAAAGTACAGCTTAATTCTCAATTTCTTTCAAAATCAGAAGCCGTAATTAGAAATTCTAATAAAACCCACAGGGCCATTCTTGAAATGCAAAGTGCCGTAAGAGGTTATTTTTTAACAAACGACACCACATTTTTAGAAGAATATAATAGAGGAATAAAAAAAGTACCCGAATATCTTAGAGAACAGCGATCCCTTATTGGCATTGATAATACCCAGCGGTCTATTATAGATTCTATAACACAGCTGCATATTGAGTGGCTTGTATATACATCAGAATTAATCGAAAGCAGAAACAATAATCCCGTAGTTTATCAAAACCTTATAGACACTAAATTTAAAAAACATATAGGCAAAAATATCAATGATGCTATTAGTAGAAAGTTCAAACGGTTTGACAAAATCGAATATAAAACACGAAAATACCACAGCGATATGTTACTGCAGTCTTTAGCAAATACCAGAACATTCTCGCTCATATTTTTATCCTTAACCATATTTGTTGGTATTGCAAGTACATCTTATATTGTTATCATGATTACCAACCGAATCAACTCTATGGTTCGTGTGGCAGATACAATCTCTAAAGGAAAATTTACCATAGTTGAAGATTATAGAAAAGATGAATTAAGTGCGCTTTCTTCCTCTTTAAACATTATGTCGCGCCGACTGGAAAAAAACATTCAGGACCTGGAAAACAAAAATGCAGAACTTAACAAATTTGCCTATGTAGTTTCTCATGATTTAAAAGCCCCTCTTCGCGGTATTTATAATGTTATCAGCTGGATTGAAGAAGATTTATCAGAAGAGCTCTCTCCTGCCCTAAAAAATTATCTGAGCATAATTCCGAAGAGAACGCAGCGCATGGAAGCCTTAATTAACGGTCTTTTGGATTATGCCCGAATCAACCGAAAAACAACTCCTGAATTAGTGGATACCAATATAATGGTTGATGAAATTGCGCAGTCTATTGTTCCGAGGAAATTCAAATTAGAAATTATTAATCTTCCCGTAATCTTTACAGAACGTTTAAAACTTGAGCAGGTATTTTCTAACTTAATCAGTAATGCTGTAAAATACTCCAATCCTAAAAATCCACGCATCGTTATAAAATGCGAAAAAATAATGAACGTTTTTGAGTTTTCGATAAAAGATAACGGAATTGGAATTGATCCTGAATACCATCAAAAAATCTTTGAAATATTTCAAACCCTGAGAGAAAAAAATGAAATGGAAAGCACCGGAATTGGCCTCGCCATTGTCAAAAAAATAATTGACGAACAAGGTGAAACCATTAATGTACAATCAAAACTGGGCGAAGGGGCAGAATTTACCTTTACCTGGAGAAATAATAAAGCCGTATGAGAAAGCCAAACATTTTACTAATTGAAGACGATGAACTGGATACTATATCGGTAGAACGTTCCTTAAAAAAATTAGAAATCAAATATATTCTTCATACCGCCTACAACGGACTTGAAGCATTAAAACTATTAAGAGATCCTGAAAATCCGCTTGTGCCGGATGTGATTCTTCTAGACATTAATATGCCCAGAATGAACGGAATTGAATTTCTCAGCATTATAAGAACCGACGAAAAATTAAAACACCTAAATGTTTTTATTATGACGACATCTTCTGAAAATAACGACAGGGTTACCGCCGAAGAACTAGGTATTTCAGGATATATCATTAAACCATTGAATTACAATGACAATACAAAAAGACCCGATTCAATGGATGCCTTTGTACAATTTCATCTAAGGAAAATTTTATTAAATGAAAATACTTAAATTTAATAGAAATTTTAAAATATCAATTGCAGTCACAATTTCAAAAATCAAAGATTAGAAATCAGAAATAATCTAAAATCTGAACTCTAAAATCAAAAATATACCAAGCCGCCAATTATGAAAAAAGCAAAACACACCGATAAAGCACCAGAAAATGAGGTTTTGATCGCACTGCCAATCATAACAGATGAAAAAAAACCATCTGGAACCAAAGTAAAAAAAATTGAACCCGAAGAATCTATTCTTAACGATGCCGAATTTTTAAAGATTTTGCTGAAAGTTAAAAACGGAAACTTCTCGCAGCGTTTCCCTACCGACCAAAACGGAATAAAAAGATCAATCTGCGATACTTTAAACGAAATCATCGACCTGAACGAAAGAATGGTTTTTGAATTTCAAAAGGTTGGAAAAAGCATTGGTAAACAAGGAAAGCTAACCAATCGCGTGGTTCTTGACGGTGCACGTGGTTCGTGGAGTTCGTGTGTTGAATCTGTAAACACCCTGATTTCTGACCTGGTTCACCCTACTATCGAAATTGCACACGTAATTACATCGGTGGCAAAAGGAAACTTATCTCAGGAAATGCCTTTATCTATTGAAGGAAACCCGCTTCAGGGAGAATTTCTTCGAATTGCAAAAGAGGTAAATGGAATGGTGAAACAGCTGAACCTTTTCTCGATGGAGGTAACCCGTGTGGCGCGTGAGGTTGGTACCGAAGGAAAACTGGGAGGTCAGGCAAAAGTTCGTGGTGTGGGCGGGGTTTGGAAAGATTTGACCGATTCTGTAAATAAAATGGCGAGTAACCTTACTGGTCAGGTACGTAATATTGCCGATGTAACAACAGCGGTGGCAAAAGGAGATTTATCTAAAAAAATTACCGTTGACGTAAAAGGTGAAATCTTAGAATTAAAAAATACCATCAATACCATGGTGGATCAGCTGAACTCTTTTTCTTCTGAGGTAACCCGTGTGGCGCGTGAGGTTGGTACAGAAGGAAAACTGGGCGGACAAGCGCAGGTAAAAGGTGTTGGTGGAACATGGAAAGATTTAACGGATTCGGTAAACCAAATGGCATCGAACTTAACCGGACAGGTACGTAACATTGCCGATGTAACAACTGCCGTAGCAAGAGGAGATTTATCTAAAAAAATTACCGTTGACGTAAAAGGTGAAATTTTGGAATTAAAAGATACCATCAATACCATGGTGGATCAGCTGAACTCCTTCTCTTCTGAGGTAACTCGTGTATCACGTGAGGTAGGTTCTGAAGGAAAACTGGGAGGTCAGGCAAAAGTACGAGGTGTGGGCGGGGTTTGGAAAGATTTGACCGATTCCGTAAATCAGATGGCATCCAACTTAACCGGTCAGGTACGTAATATTGCTGAGGTAACAACAGCCGTAGCAAAAGGAGATTTATCTAAAAAAATTACCGTAAACGTTGAGGGAGAAATTCTTGAACTAAAAAATACCATCAATACTATGGTGGATCAGCTAAACTCATTCGGTTCTGAGGTAACTCGTGTGGCGCGTGAGGTAGGTTCAGAAGGAAAACTGGGAGGTCAGGCAAAAGTAAAAGGTGTTGGTGGAACATGGAAAGATTTAACCGATTCCGTTAATCAGATGGCGTCCAACTTAACCGGACAGGTACGTAACATTGCCGAGGTTACAACCGCCGTAGCAAATGGTGACCTTTCTAAAAAAATTACGGCTGTAGCCGAAGGGGAAATTCTCGAATTAAAGAAAACCATCAATACAATGGTGGATCAGCTGAACTCCTTTTCTTCTGAGGTTACGCGTGTGGCACTTGAGGTAGGAACCGAAGGAAAACTGGGAGGTCAGGCAAAAGTAAAAGGTGTCGGCGGAACATGGAAAGATTTGACCGATTCTGTTAATCAAATGGCATCGAACTTAACCGGACAAGTACGTAATATTGCCGAGGTAACAACAGCCGTAGCAAAAGGCGATTTATCCCGTCAGATTACCGTTGATACAAAAGGAGAAATTCTTGAGCTTAAAAATACCATTAATACCATGGTGGGTCAGCTGAACTCTTTCGCTTCTGAGGTAACCCGTGTGGCGCGTGAGGTGGGTACCGAAGGAAAACTGGGAGGACAAGCGCAGGTTGAAGGTGTTGGTGGAACCTGGAAAGATTTAACAGATTCCGTTAACCAAATGGCATCGAACTTAACCGGACAAGTACGTAATATCGCCGAAGTAACAACAGCCGTAGCAAAAGGAGATTTATCGCTCCAGATTACGGTTGACGTAAAAGGAGAAATCTTAGAGTTAAAAAATACAATTAATACGATGGTGGATCAGCTTCGAGGCTTTGCTTCGGAGGTAACAAGGGTTTCGCGAGAAGTTGGTACGGAAGGAAAACTGGGAGGACAAGCCAACGTTCCCGGAGTTGCCGGAACATGGAAAGATTTAACAGATTCTGTTAATCAAATGGCAGGAAATCTTACCGCTCAGGTACGTAATATTGCCGATGTGGCGATTGCCGTGGCAAATGGAGATATGTCCCGAAAAATTACCGTTGACGTTCGCGGGGAAATTCTGCAATTAAAAGAAACCCTGAACACAATGGTGGATCAGCTTCGTGAATTTGCCTCTGAGGTAACTCGTGTGGCACGTGAAGTTGGTACCGAAGGAAAACTTGGTGGACAAGCAAATGTTCCCGGAGTTGCCGGAACATGGAAAGATTTGACCGATTCGGTTAATCAAATGGCAGGTAACTTAACGACACAAGTACGTAATATTGCTGAGGTTACGATTGCCGTAGCCAATGGAGATATGTCGAAAAAAATTACGGCCGACGTTCGTGGAGAAATCCTGCAATTAAAGGAAACAGTAAATACCATGGTGGATCAGCTTCGTGCCTTTGCATCAGAGGTAACTCGTGTGGCGCGTGAAGTTGGTACCGACGGAAAACTGGGTGGACAAGCGTTCGTTCCCGGAGTTGCCGGAACCTGGAAAGATTTAACGGATTCCGTTAACCAAATGGCATCGAACCTTACCGGACAAGTACGTAACATCGCCGATGTAACCAAAGCCGTTGCAAATGGTGACCTTTCCAAACAAATTACCGTTGACGTAAAAGGAGAAATCCTCGATTTGAAAAACACCTTTAATACGATGGTGGAACAGTTAAATTCATTTGCATCAGAGGTTACGCGTGTGGCGCGTGAGGTAGGAACCGAAGGAAAACTGGGAGGACAATCTGAAGTAAAAGGTGTTGCCGGAACATGGAAAGATTTAACAGACTCGGTTAACGTAATGGCATCCAACTTAACGGGTCAGGTTCGTGGAATTGCGAAGGTCGTAACATCTGTAGCAAAAGGAAACTTAAAACAAAAATTATCTATTGATGCAAAAGGTGAAGTAGCACAGCTTACGGATACTATTAATGAGATGATTGATACACTTGCCACCTTCTCAGATCAAGTAACAACAGTTGCCCGTGAAGTAGGTGCCGAAGGAAAACTGGGAGGGCAAGCAAACGTTCCCGGAGCATCTGGAACTTGGAAAAACTTAACCGAAAACGTAAATCAGTTAGCGGCAAATCTTACGACGCAGGTACGTGCTATTTCTGAGGTAGCATCGGCGGTAACGCAGGGAGATTTAACGCGAACAATTGGTGTTGAAGCAAAAGGTGAAGTTGAAGCTCTTAAAGATACTATCAACCAAATGATTTCAAACCTAAAAGCAACCACTTTACGTAATCAGGAACAAGATTGGCTGAAATCGAATTTAGCTAAGTTCACGCAAATGCTTCAAGGGCAAAAAGAGCTTAAATCGGTTACCATGAAAATCCTTTCTGAGCTTGCAGCCGTAGTTACTGCACAGCACGGACTTTTCTATATTTTGGAAGAAGGCGAAGAATTCATGGATTCTAAACTGAATTTAATTGCCTCTTACGCTTACATTAAACGAAAAAATTCACCTACCTCCTACGCTATGGGCGAAGGACTTATAGGTCAGGTTGCTGTAGAAAAAGAACGAATTATTTTAAGTAATGTTCCGAAAGATTACATCAGAATTAATTCCGGATTAGGAGATGCGAAACCAAAAGACGTAATTATTCTTCCAGTTTTATTCGAAGGAAGACTTAAAGCAGTTATTGAATTAGCTTCGCTTGATACCTTTAGTCAGACGCACTTAGATTTCCTTGAAGGATTAACAGAAAGTATTGGTATCGTATTGAATACTATCGAATCAAATTCAAGAACCGAAGAATTATTGGTACAATCACAATCATTGGCAAGCGAGCTGAAAAGTCAGCAGGAAGTCTTAAAAAATACCAACGAAGAGCTGGAAGAAAAAGCTATTTTATTGGCCAATCAAAAAGAAGAAGTTGAGCTAAAAAATCAGGAAGTTGAGGTTGCCCGTAAAGCATTGGAAGAAAAAGCAGATCAGCTTACTTTGACATCCAAATACAAATCTGAATTCCTGGCGAATATGTCACACGAGTTAAGAACACCGTTAAACAGTTTGCAAATTCTCGCCAACGAATTAATTGCCAACCGCGACGGAAACTTATCCGAAAAACAAATTCAGTTTGCTAAAACAATCAACTCTTGCGGAGATGACTTAATTCAGTTAATTAACGATATTCTGGATCTTTCTAAAATTGAATCCGGTTATATTTCTGTGGATTACAACCCAATTAGTTTTGCAGAAATCAGCCGATTTGTGGAGTCTACCTTCAACCCTATTTCTCAGGCGAAACATCTTAATTTTGAAATTATGATGGATCATAATCTTCCTGAAGTTATGGAAACCGATTCGCAAAGATTGAATCAGATTCTGAAAAACCTGCTTTCTAATTCATTCAAGTTTACTGAAAAAGGCGGCGTTAGATTAAACATTTATAAAGCAGATAATAATTGGAAAACCAAAAACGCAAGTCTGGAAAATGCCGAAGCCGTCGTTGCTTTTGAAATTTCAGACACCGGAATTGGAATTTCCAAAGAAAAACAAAACATCATTTTTGAAGCTTTCCAACAGGCAGAAGGTTCTACAAGCCGTAAATATGGAGGAACCGGTTTAGGATTATCCATCAGCCGCGGGCTTTCTGATTTATTAGGCGGAAGCATCGAACTGGAAAGTGATACCAATATTGGAAGTAAATTTACCTTGTTTTTACCATTGAAATTCGTTTATATTCCAGAATTGGAAGACATTAACGTAAATGAAGAAACCAATGTTCTTCACGCCGGAAAAAGCCGTTTAAAATCACTTCCGTCTGCAAGTTTCAAAAAATCTGATATGGATTTATATTTTGTAGATGAGGTTGGTGACGATAGGACTGATATTAAACCAAATGACAAAATTCTTTTAATTGCCGAAGACAATGTCACCTTTGCTAAAATATTACTGGAAAGAGCGCATCAGCATGGCATAAAAGCGATTGTAACGACACGCGGAAATGATGTGGTGGATTATATCAATCAATTTCAGCCGCACGCCATTACAATGGATTTAAATATGCCGGACACCAGTGGCTGGAAAATTCTCGACCGACTAAAAACAGATTTCACGCTTCGTCATATTCCGGTTTATATTATTTCGGGAGAAGATGAAAGAAACAAAGGTTTAAAACGCGGTGCCAGAAACTTTTTCCTTAAACCTGTCAAAAATGAATTATTGACTTCTCTTTTTAATGATATTCAGGATTTTAAAGACAAGAAAGAAAAAAATCTTCTTGTAGTGGATGATAATGAATTTGAACTGGAACGAATTGTTGAAGCTGTTGAAGGCGAAGACATTTCGGTATCAACTGCTTTAACGGCAAAAGATGCTGTAAAATTGATACAGGAAAAATCATTCGATTGTATTATATTAGACTTAATGCTTCCTGATGCTGATGGTTTGGATTTAATCAGCGATCTGGAAAATAATATCAGCGGACAGGAAACGGCTATAATCGTGCATTCTGCGGGCGATGTCAATAAAAAACAGTGTGCTAAACTCAGTCGTTTTGCACACAGCATTATTACAAAAAGTGCCACATCTATCGATGAACTAGTAGATCAGACTGCCCTGTTTATGCATCGTGTTCATAAAGACCTGCCGGAAAGCATGAAGGACAGAATCGAAACGTATTATTTAAAAGAAGATGTTTTAATCAATAAAAAAGTACTTTTAGTAGATGATGATGTTCGAAATTTATTTGCACTTACAACTGCTTTAGAACGTTTTGGTTTAGATGTTATCAGCGCAGAAAGCGGCCACGAAGCGATTGATATTTTGAGTCAGAATCTAAAAATTGATATTGTTTTAATGGATATCATGATGCCGGAATTAGACGGTTATGAAACTATGAAAATCATTAGAAAAAATATAAAACATAAAGACTTAACTATCATTGCCGTAACAGCAAAAGCAATGAAAGGTGACAGACAGCGCTGTATCGAATCGGGCGCATCAGATTATATTACAAAACCGGTTAATGTTGAACAATTATCCTCTTTAATGAGAGTGTGGTTAAAATAATTCCCCTATTATGAAAGGCCAGAACCCCATAGAAGAATATCCGGTTAAAATATTAATTGTCGACGACAAGAAGGAAAACCTACTTTCGCTTCAGGTCATACTTGCAGATCAGGGATATGAATTTGTAGAAGCTACTTCCGGGAAAGATGCGTTGCGAATTCTGCTCAAAAGTCAGGATTTTGCAATAATTCTTATGGATGTGCAAATGCCACTTATGGATGGGTTTGAAACTGCTGAACTCATTCGCCAAAGCGATAAACTTAAACATGTACCTATAATTTTCTTAACGGCAAATATGAACACTACAGATTATATCTTTAAAGGATATCAGTCTGGAGCTGTTGATTATATGATTAAACCTTTGTCTGCAGAAATCCTTCAGGCAAAAGTGATGGTTTTTACCGAATTGTATAAGAAAAACAGGGAATTACGCCTTAGAGAAGAAGAAGCAACTGCGCTTAATGCTAAAATCACAAAAGCAAATGAAGAACTGGCAGCGCAATATATTGCCATAGAAAAATATGCTACCGAGTTAAAAAAGAAAAATACTGAACTTGATGCTTTTACTCATATCTCAAGTCATGATTTACAGGAACCGCTGCGCAAAATTCAAACTTTTACAAACATTATTCTGGCAAAAGAATATCCAAATTTGAGCCCGGATGGACAGGCAAAATTTGAACGAATCTTATATTCCACCAACCGAATGCGGGAATTAATCAATGATCTATTGACTTTTTCCCGAACGAATATTACAGATCGTATTTATGAAAATACGGATCTTAATATCATTATTGAAAATGTAAAAGAAGCGCTTCGGGAAAATATTAAGGAAAAAAATGCTTCGATTATTACGGATCTTCACGGCAAAATAAATATCATTCCATTTTTGTTTATTCAGCTTATCGAAAATCTGGTAAACAATGCCTTGAAATTTTCTCAAAAGGAAATTCCGCTTCAAATTGAAATCAAAAGCCGAATCGTCAGCGGTGAAGAATTACAAAATGATAAATTATCATCAGAAGAAAATTATTGCCACATAAGTTTTAAAGACAACGGAATTGGTTTTGAACCGGAACACAGCGAAAAAATATTCGGTGTTTTCCAGCGCTTACACAGCAGGGATATTTATGACGGAACAGGAATTGGTCTTGCCATCGTAAAAAAGATTGTAGAAAATCATAATGGCATTATTAACGCGACGGCAAAACCTATGGAGGGCGCTACGTTTAATATTTATATTCCGCAAAAATGAATTGAAACCGGATCTACAATATGAACTGGATTAAAATCCAGCCCTACAATATAAATCGAGCCTCCGGCTCTTTATTTTGATGCTGAAAATTATAGATCGCATTAACACCCAGAATGTAAAATCCCGAAGGGATGATTCATATTGTAGGGCTGGATTTCAATCCGGTTTAATTTGAATATGGCTATCTGATTTATTTTACCCTTTTTGATCATCGAAAAAATTAAATATCTTTGACCATATCATGCAGGAAAAACTTCGGGAACATATCGAAAAAATAATAAAGCTGACAGATGAAGAATTTTCATTTATCAGTCAGCATTTTATCACTAAAAAATTCAAAAAACATCAATTTTTAATTCAGGAAGGCGATGATGTAAAATATGCTTATTTTGTCATTTCCGGACTTTTAAAATTGGTTTACACCGATGAATCCCTAAAACAGCATATTGCATCCTTTGCTATGGAAGACTGGTGGGAAAGCGATTATTATGCTTTTTTCACTCAAACAAAAGCGACAATGTCTTTAGAATGTCTTGAAGATACAGAAGTGCTTTGTTTTACTTTGGAAGATTATAAAGATCTATGCGATAATTCCCCAAAAATGCTTCGCTTTCTTCTGGAGAAAGCTAACTTTGGGTTCCTTGCCTCACAGCGTCGTATTCTTTACTGGATGACTTCTAATCCAAAAGAACGCTACGAACAGCTTTTGAAACAATATCCATCTCTTTTTCAGCGCGTTCCTAAAAGTCTTATCGCTTCTTATTTAGGCGTTTCGCGCGAAACCTTAAGCCGATTATCTTCGTAAATGTGACATTTCGCACATTATAATCGTGACAAATGTCAAGACCTGTTTCCACAAGTTATTTTCAATTTTGCAGTATAAATTTTAAACTGTAATCGTGAAAACAACAACAAAACTTTTAGGATTATTATTAATCGCAACAATGCCAATATTGGCGCAAACTAAAAAAGGAAATCAAATGGAAAAAAGAGTTATCAATCCGTGGAAATGGCAAAACGAGCGTAGTTATAATCAGGCAGTTGAAGTAAAAAATCCGCAGGGAACATTGTATGTTTCCGGGCAGACCGCAATAAACGCCGAAGGAATTTCAAGCAATGAAAACATGGAATCACAGTTAAAACTGGCGATCCAAAATCTGGAACAAGTAATCACCGAAGCAGGTTACGAATGCAGCGGCATCGTGAGATTAACGATCTACACTACTGCAACTTCAGAGCTTTGGCCTCACTTCAATATCCTGCAGGAATGGATTGCAAAACACAACATTCAACAAGCCACAACTTTAATGGAAGTAAAAAGCCTTTTTGAAACCGTTAAAGTAGAATTGGAAGCAACGGTGGTTAAGTAATTTTTAGTTGCTAAGTTGCTAAGGTTCTGAGATGCTAAGATTTTTCTAAAACCTTTGAACCTTTGCAACTTTCTACCTTCGACTAAAAAACTTAGAATCTTAGCATCTCAGCAACTTAGAATCTTATAAATACTCTCCATCCTTAACTTTAAAAGCCCACGCTGCCATTGCTTCAATAACAGGCAGTAAACCTTGTCCGGCGTTGCTGAGTCTGTATGTTACAAAAGGAGGAACTACAGGTTTTGCTTCCCGAATCACAAGACCATCGGCTTCTAATTGTTTTAAATGCTGAATGAGCATTTTTTCTGTAATAGCAGGAATTTCTCTTTTTAATTCGCTGTAACGTTTCATTCCGCTTGATAAATGCCAAAGAATAATAGGTTTCCAATAACCGCCTATTTTTTCCATTACAAACGTAACCGGGCATTTTTCCAGTGCATATTGCTTATTTTCCTGAATTGTCGATGATTCTTTAATTGCTGTCATGATACATACTATAGGGTAAGTACTTGTATAAAAGTAAGTACAAAGATACCTTTGTAACTGTAATAAAAAAAATTATATATATGAAAATTATAGTAACAGGTTCTTTAGGGAACATAGGAAAACCATTAACTACAAAACTTGTCGCTGCTGGTCACGACGTAACCGTAATAAGCAGTAATGCCGACAGAAAAACAGCAATCGAAAATCTTGGCGCAAAAGCTGCAGTAGGTTCTGTAAGCGATGCAGCATTTTTATTGGAAACATTAAAAGGTGCAGATGCTATTTTTGCCATGACACCTCCAAATTTAGGCGGAGCAAATGTTATTGCAAATACTGAAAACGCTGGAAAATCTTTTGCAAAAGCAATTGAAGAAGCACAAGTAAAAAGAGTCGTTATGTTAAGCAGTATTGGTGCTCATTTACCATCTGGAACTGGGCCAATCGCAGGACTTCATAAAATTGAAGAAATATATAAGGAACTGAATACTTCTGTAACTTTTTTAAGAGCAGGTTTTTTCTTTACTAATTTTTATAATGATGTTCCAATGATTCAGGGAGCGGGAATTATTGGTTCTAATTATCCATCAGAAATAACAATTCCGTTTGTGCATCCAGTAGATATTGCTCAGGCTGCCGCAGAAGAATTGCAGCATACTCCGGCAGGAAAAAATATCCGATATATTATTAGTGATGTTCGTACTCCGGGTGACGCTGCAAAAGTGTTGGGTGCTGCAATTGCAAAACCAGAATTACCATGGGTAGAATTTACAGATGAACAAGCTCTTGGCGGAATGACACAAGCCGGAATTCCGGAAGAAATTGCTAAACTTTATGCAGAAATGGGGACTGGTTTAAGAAGCGGAAAAATCATTGAACATTTTATATCAAGCAATGCTTCTGTTGACGGGAAAATAAAACTGGAAGATTTTGCGAAAGAATTTGCCAGTAAATTTTAATTAAAAAATAAAAAGGGATTGTGTCAAAAGTCGAAACAATCCCTTTTTATTTTATGTCTTTGTTCCGTAGGAACATTTCATTGGTAGAAAAAATTATATTGTTGTCATTGTTTACGTTCCATAGGAACGTTTGATTTTGACATTTTTTTTTCAATAATCTAACATCTCAAACGTTCCTATGGAACGTAAAATGTCGTTGGGCATTATTTTTCTACCGACGAAACATTCCTACGGAATGATAACATGATTGTAAAAAAATAAAAAGCTAAGTTTTAGTTTTTCACTCAATGATTAATGTATAACATTTTAGAAAATTCAAATTAATCGGGATTAGCCAATATTTTATACAACTCAGCATTTGAAATGTAAAACTGATTTTCAATACTAATTTGCGACAACTTTGCACTTACCAAATTATTTTCTCTTGAATTCAATAAAAAGATCGAGCTTTCACCGAAAGAAAACAATTTCTCTTCAGAATTTAGCATTGTTACATAATCTTTTACCAAATTGTCAATTACATTTTTCTGCCTTTTTAAAGAAGCGATTTCAGTTTGCTGTGCTTTTATTTTGTTTTTTAGTTCCAGCCTCTGCTGTTCAATATCAAACTTTAAATCCTGAATTTTCAGTTTTGCCATTTTCAGGCTTCCTCGCTCCTTTCTTAAAAAAATCGGAATGCTGAAATCTATATTAAACTTATAATCATCGGCATTAAAAGAATCAAAATAAGAAGGTTCAGAAATATAATTGTAGCCCACATTTAATTTTGGTAACAGCGAATTAGCTTTCAATTGTCGGTTCACTTCCAGCATCGACATTTTAGTTTCTAAAGCCTGAATTTTAGGATGCGAATCTAACGTTTCAACATTTACCATCATGGCATCTGTTTTTAAGGTTTCCTCTAAAGTCAAAATCAAATTTTCTTCTGGCTTCACCATATCTCCCAATTCAACGGGAACATTTTCAAGCCATAGATAATTAGACAAATACAATTTCGCTTTAGCTAATTTTAGATTCGCGTTTTCAACATTTAATTCCCGGTTTCTAACTGTAATTCCGGCTTCAACGCTGTCAATTGCAGGAGAATCGCCAAGTTCAATTAGTTTTTTTACACCCGCAAAACGTGTGCTTGCAAAACCAAGATATCGTTTATAAAGTTCAGCTTCGTTGTAACTTTTTCTCCATTCAAAATAAGCTTCGCTTGCTTTATACAAAACCTCAATTGCTCTCAATTTTCGCTGTGCGTCACTTAATTTTAACTGCAGTTTTCCTTCGCGTACATCTGCCATTCTTTGGTTGATGAACATTCCCTGACCTAAAGCTACGCTGATTCCTAAAGAAGTTAATCCATTATCCGGCGTACGATTCTGCGGATTATAATATTGTCCGTCAGTATCATCAAATCCGGCTTTGATTTCGATTCCGTACCAAGTCGGAATTTTAAAACTGCTGTTTAAAATCGAATAATATTCTGTTCCTTTAAACTCTTTTTTATTGTAATCGACTTCAATTTTAGGGTCAAAACCACCGCGCGCTAGCATCAACGCTGCCTGCGCATTGCTAATTTCAAGATTCGCCTGTTTTACCAGCGGATGGTATTTTTTTACATATCCCAAATATTCGCTGTAACTCAATTCTTCTTTATTAAAATCCTGACTATAAGCAGAAAAACCGAATAAAAACAAAAGAGAAAACAGTCGAACTATCGTCTTAAATTTATTTTTTGTCTTTCCCATTTTTTGCCTCCTTTTCATCTGACTTATAATAATTTGGCGGAAATCCATTTAAGTTTCGCCATATTTCATACCAAACCGAAACCGTTTCTAGTAAAGCAATGCTCTGCGCTCCTGCTCCAATACTTAGTTCTTTCGGCCATTTTTCATCTTTGTTTCCGTCTGGCGAAATCAAAACCCTGTATTTTCCATTGGCACTAATAAAATTTTCAATCGCTACAACTCTGCCTCCAAAAGTTCCGTAGGATAATCCCGGCCATCCGGAAAACACAATTCTTGGCCATCCGTCAAACCAAACACGAACTTTTGCACCGCGATGCACCAACGGAAGATCGATAGGATCTACATACGTTTCTACCGCAATATCATAACTTGCCGGCATAATGCTGATAATTGGCGTTCCTTCTTTAATTGTTTCACCAAGTCCGGCCAGTAAAGCACGATTTACATATCCGCTTTGCGGAGCCGTGATATAATATAAACCATTTCTAATACTGTAGTTTACATATTGATTTTCCAGTTTATTTACCTGAGCTTTTGTATCGTATTGCGTGCTTAAAGCTGTGAATTTATCACTTCTTGATTTTGATATTTTTTCAGAATATTCGGCTGTGATACGGCTTATTTCTACTCTTGCATTTATCAATTCGTTTTTACTGCTCAAAAGTTTGTTTTGCTGTGTAATAATATACGCTTCAGATTCTTGCAGTTTTAAACGTTTTTGCTCTACATCTGTAAGCGGTTTTAAGCCTTCTTTATTTAATGCGGTTGAACGGTCAAATTGTGTTTTTGCAATTCTTAATTGCGTTTTTACCGCTTCAAGATCCATGCTGTCACTTTTAATTTTCAGCTGGGCTTGCTTGATTTTATTTTGAGCTTGTTGCAACTTCAATTCTCTTTCGGTATTAAGCGACTGAGCCTGAACATTTAAAGAACTTACTTTATCAGCATAGGATTCTACAGCCATTTTTTTGGCATCAACCTGATCTTTTGTATTTCCAACTAAATTTGGATCTAAATAATCTTCTTTAGTTTCAGAAATAAACAAAATCGTATCTCCTTTTTTTACATAATCCCCTTCCTGTACATACCATTTTTCGATTCTTCCGGCAATCGCATTATGAACGGTCTGCGGTCTTTGATCTGGTTTTAAAGTCGTTACAGAACCACTTCCCGAAATATTTTGTGTCCAAGGAAGAAAAAGGCAGGCAATGCAGAAAATTAAAAATCCAACAATTACTCGGTTTAAAATTTTATAGTGCGGTCTGCGGGCAACGGCGGTAATCGATTTGTATTTGCCCGGCGTTATAAGTACGTTATTATCTTTAGATATATTAAGCATGATTAAAGCTTTATGTCGTTAATAATTTTTCCATCATCAATCGTAATCATACGGCTGCATTTGTTCTTCCAGACATCATTTTTAGAAGTAACAATTACCGTCCAGTCATTTTCTTCGGCAAGTAAAAAGTCAACAATTTTACCCGACGTCAGTTCGTCCATTTTATCAACCGGATCTTCAAGGAATAATATATTAGGTTTGGTCACAATACTTCTCGCCAAAAGAATCTTTTGCACATCAGAAGCCGAAAGTTCGCGTCCGCCCGGATGAATCTGATGTTCCAGTCCGTTCGGGAAAGTTTTAATATAAGGCGTTAAACACACATTATCTAAAGCCCATTTTAAATCGTCATTATTAATGGTTTCATTTCCAAAAAGAATGTTTTCCTTAATTGTTCCTTCAAAAAGTGTATCGCCCTGTAAAAGTGTTCCGGATTGTGCTCTGTAACTGTCTTCGTCTAAACGGTTCATGAAATTATCGGTCACATACATTGCGCCGCTTTCCGGTTCAAGCAGTCCGGCAAGTAAGCGTAATAAAGTACTTTTTCCGGCACCATTTGTTCCTCTTAAAATGATCTTTTCACCCTGATTTATTTTCAGGTTAATATTTTTAAGTGATTTTTTGCTGTGTTCCGGATAATTGTAAGCAATACTTTCGGTCTCGATTGTAATTCCGGTTTCGGTTACGGCAGAAGTTTTTGGAATACAGGCAATTTCCATATCCGTAACCTGACCAATTTTTTCCAAAGAAGTCAATACATCATAAAAAGATTCTAACCCGAAAATTATTTTTTCTACAGAATTGATCAGCAATACAATTACAATTTCAGCTGCCACAAACTGCCCAATGTTCATTTGATGGTGAATTACCAGAAAACCACCAATCGACAAAAGAGCAGCTGTAACAATTACTTTAAAAATAGTAAGCTGAATGTATTGTTTTTTCATTACCTGAAAGTGCTTTTCGCGGTAATTAACATAATGACTCACATAACCGTCATTTCTGTCTAAAGCATAATCGAAACCGCCTTTTCTGCGGAAACTCTCACGATTACGGGCAATTTCCTGAAGCCAGGCCGCCACTTTATATTTAAACTTTGATTCGTTAAGACTTGTTTCTAAACCATCTTTATAAGAAAATTTAAAAATGACATACAGAATAACGATAAATAAAAGTCCAATTACTGTAAAAAAGGAATGATACAAAACCAGTAAAATAATACCCAAACCAACCTGCAAAAAGGCCGTGCAAAAGTCGAGTAAAAGTTTTGCTGTTCCTTTTTGAACCATAAGGGTATCAAAAAATCGGTTGGCTTTTTCCGGCGCGTATTCCGAATACATTTCTTTAAACTTAATTAAAGGCAGTCTGTAAGCAAACTCAAAAGACGAACGCACAAAGATTCTCTGCTGCAGATTTTCTACGATTCGCAGCTGCAGAATGGTTAAAATTCCGCCAAAGCCAACTCCAATTGTAACCAGAAAAACCAGTACAATCCAAGAAACACTAAGCTGTCCGCTTTGAATAAAATTAATAATGGCCTGAATTCCTAAAGGCAGGGAAAGGTTTACCAAACCCGCAAAAGCGGCATAAAATATAATTTGGTATACGTCACGTTTGTCTAACGCGAGTAAGTTGTAAAAACGTTTTAAAGGTGTCATGGATTTATATATAAATACAAGATTAATAGATGTTAATTTACGAAAAATATCGCATTAAGGATTACAAAAAATATCATAATCCAATCAAAACTAAATACTTATACTATAAATCGAGGAGGCGGCAAATGGATCTTGCCGTGAAATCCAAATGAGAAAATTGGATTGTCTATATAATTTTTTCCTTTAAGGTTATTTTGAAAATAAAATCCTGGTACAGACGCATCCAGAGGAACGAGATATTCTAATAACACAATTCCTTTTGCAAGTTTTGTGGTTTTAGTATCTTTTGTTTCGTAGTCATCAAGTTCTTCGGGAATACCGTCGCACTTAAAGATTTTCTTTAAAAGATTGCAGGCTATTCCTTTAACAGAATGAGTTTCGGTATTTTCTTTTATAATTCTGCTGAAAGTTGCTGAGACATTAATACTGCTCATTAAAAAATAGCCGATTAGTAACGCCTGAAGGCATTTACATAAAAGGCTATTTTTAATTTTGTTAAGCATTGCAAAAAAATAATTTCAGGGCGCAAGTTAAAACTAAATTTTCGTCGCTACATTAGAATAACATTAGAATTCAAATTATTATCAGCCTCTGATTTTACTGACTTTCTTACTAATAAAATCATAAAAAAAGCGACTCAACGGCCACTTTATAATTTTATATTTTAATGAGTTTTTAATCCCATTTATTGCTTTTTGAAGCAGCGAATTTTCCTCCTCCGGTAAAAAACAAAGCAATTGCCGTAAAGAAATATAACCCCAGAAGGTCTAATTCCCAACCTCCGTGATCACTTAATTTAAAAATATCCTGACTGTGTGCCATTAAAACTGCAACGAAACAGTTGAAAGCAAATATTAAAGCAGCAATTCTGGTTCTAAAACCAATTATAATTAAGATTGGTGCCAAAATTTCGCCTATGATAACGCCATAAGCAAAGAAACCCGGAAGTCCTTTTTCAACAAGCATTCCGCTTATGAAATCTAAACCGCCTTTAAATTTTGAAATACCATGCAAAAGCATTAAAAATCCAATTGTAATACGAAGTATTAACAAACCAAAATCGTTGTTTTTTCTCATTTTTAAATAATTAGGTTAATAAAAAAATCAGTATTTCATACCAAATAATTATTGAGTATGATAGCTGCTAAGAGTAAAAATAGTAAAATTATATTGGGAACCAACTTTTGCTGTTTTAAAGTTTTTTGAAAAATATTTTTTATAAATGAATAAACGTTCATTTATTATTATATCTTTGCAGAGTCAATTCAATAAAATCCTTTTCATTTTGAGAACAAGAGATATTAATAAAGAAGAATTAGTTAAAGAGAAAACTATAGAAATGATTGTAAAGTATGGCATAGAAGGCTTTACAATGAACAAACTTGCGAAAGAGTGCGGGATTTCTGTAGCGACGCTTTATATTTATTATGCCGACAAAGAAGATCTGATTAAAAAAATTGGAACTGAAATGGGCACTTACTTCTTTAAAAGTTCGCTTAAAGATTTCTCGCCAGATATGCCTTTTGTAGAAGGTCTCGCCAAGCAATGGGAAAACCGATCAGAGTTTATGCTGAAAAACACTGATAAAATTGCCTGCTGGGAAATTCTGCAAAATTCAAATTATGGCGAACATATCGTTAACGAAAGTTTGATGGAACTCAAAGAAATCATGACGAAGTTTTTGCATCGGGCAATTGAAAGAAAAGAAATAGTACCAGTATCTAAGGAGGTATTCTGGAGTATTGCTTATGGCCCGTTGTACAATTTACTTCGTTTTCATGAAAAAGGTAAAGGACTTGGAGGTACCACTCCATTTCAATTAACAAATGAAATACAACAAGAAGCTTTTAGACTCGTGATAAAGGCATTAACACCTTAAATTTTATGTTATGAATGTATTGATATTCGCCACTAATATAAAAACAGAGACAAGTAAAAACAAAATCGCAACGTTTTTAAACGCAAACAAATCTATATTGCAATGGTCAATTGACCAGGAAGATATTGATTGCGTATTGAGAATTATAAGCGAAAAACTAAACGCAGCTCAAATTATTGACTTATTGAATTTTCACAATTTTGACTGCAAAGAACTACAATAATTATATGAACGAAAAACAAACTATCGAAACCGGTTTTAATGGCTATCAAAAACTGGTTATATTTCTTTTAGCCATGACACAATTTACGGTTGTGCTTGATTTTATGGTAATGTCGCCGCTTGGGGATATTATGATTAAAACCTTAAATATTACGGCTTCTCAATTTGGTATTGCCGTTTCTGCTTATGCTTTTAGTGCCGGGATTTCCGGATTGCTGACGGCTGGTTTTGCAGATAAATTTGACCGAAAAAAATTGTTACTTTTCTTTTACATCGGATTTACAATCGGAACTTTATTTTGTGCCCTTGCCCCTAACTTTTTTCTGTTGGTTGCAGCGCGCGTTTTCACCGGATTATTTGGCGGTGTAATTGGTTCAATCTCTCTTGCTATTGTTGCTGATTTATTCAGCCTGAAGCAAAGAGGAAAAGTAATGGGATTTATTCAAATGGGATTTGGCGTGAGTCAGGTTCTTGGAATCCCAATTGGTTTATACATTGCAAATGCCTGGGGATGGCACGTTCCGTTTTTATGGATCGCAGCAATGGCGGCTATTATCACCATGATTTTATATGTAAAATTAAAACCTGTTACAGAGCATTTACATTTAAAACAAGAGAAAACAGCCTTGATGCATTTGTATCATACGATTTCTAAAAAGAACTATCAGGTTGGTTTTTTAGCTACTGCCCTGCTTTCTATTGGAGGTTTTATGATGATGCCTTTTGGTAGTGCGTTTGCTATCAACAACCTTAAAGTAACTAATGAGCAGTTACCTTTATTATTCATGATTACCGGAATTGCAACTTTAATTACAATGCCTTTTATTGGTAAGTTGAGTGACAGGGTAAATAAATTTAAAATCTTTGCATTTGCTACTGTATCTGCTGTGATTCTAATCAATATTTATTCTCATTTTGGCCCAACTCCATTCTATATTGTATTGCTTATCAACGTTTTTATGATGGCAACAATTATGAGCAGAATGGTTCCGTCAACGACTTTAACGTCTGCCATTCCAGATCCGCAGGATCGTGGTGCGTTTATGAGTATTAACTCGTCTTTACAGCAAATGGCCGGAGGTTTTGGCGCTGTAATTGCCGGATTAATTATTTACCAAAAAGACAGTTATGCACCGTTAGAACATTATGATATTCTGGCCATGACTGCTTCTGGAATTATGTTACTTACTATCTTTTTAGTATTTAGAGTAAGTAAAATTGTTGACACTAAAACTAATAAACTTTAATCTGGATTTTATTCTTTAGGATAAATAAATACACAAATAGTAAAGAGCTGCCTCTAGATTCGAGGCAGCTCTTTTGTTATAAATATTTTGTTTGTTTTTAGTGACTTAATTGGTCATTTTTTGATATTCTATTTATCATTCCATAGAAATGTTTCATTGGTAGAAAAATAGTTAGAGTCGCATTTTACGTTCCATAGGAACGTTTGACAGGTCAGATTATTAAAAAATAACGTCAAAATCAAACGTTCCTACGGAACGTAAACCATTGTAACAATATAATTTTCTACCAATGAAATGTTCCTACAGAACAAGGAAACATTTAAAATAAAAAAGGCTGTTTCCACTTTTGAAACAGTCTCTTTTTTTAATCTAAACTTTGTTTTATCATTCCATAGGAATGTTTCGTAGGTAGAAAAAATAAAGGTCAGCCACATTTGCGTTCCGTAGGAACGTTTGATAATTCACATTATTAAAAAAATGTGAATCAGACGTTCCTACGGAACGTAAACCATTATAACAATATAATTTTCTACCAATGAAATGTTCCTACAGAACAAGGAACATTTAAAATAAAAGAGACTGTTTGGACTTTTGAGACAGTCTCTTTTTTTAATCAAAACTTTGTTTTATCATTCCATTAGGAATGTTTCGTAGGTAGAAAAAATAAAGATCAGCCATATTTGCGTTCCGTAGGAACGTTTGATAGGTCAGATTATTAAAAAACAATGTCTAAATCAAACGTTCCTACGGAACGTAATCCATCATCAAAATATAATTTTTCTACCAATGAAATGTTCCTACAGAACAAGGAACATTTAAAATAAAAGAGGCTGTCTTGACTTTTGAGAGAGCCTCTTTTTTATCCTTATAACACAGCAAATAAAACTCATTTCCCAGCCTATAACAATTATAACAGCATATGAAACTCAATTTCAATATGTTATAGTCTTTAAACTAATATTAATATTTTAAACTTTTAACAACTTATCTAACATTATAAAAGTTTTAGTACCAAAAATTATCTCTTTTGTGACATAAAATCTTACTCCTGTGTCAATTTATCAATAGCCTTTTTATATCTCCAGTAATTTTAGTAGAAAAAACAAGGCTCAATATCAAAACTAATACTACTGTGTCGAAGCAAAGTAACGCTACTAATACTTGCGCTTCAAAACTTGCGGAAACAGCCAATTGTATAAGCTTGACTTTACTTCTGGATGTATCATCGCATCTATACTCAAGGTACAACGTTAGCATATTGGACTTAAACATGTTACATCAAAAACCAATTAACAAAAAATGTTTAACCCTTTAATTCCCAAAAAACTAACACCATGGAACCTAATTCCCACACAAAACTCTTTTTAGAGGTTTCGGCGCTTCTAACCGGTTTCAGTAAAACTGAACTCAAAGCAACTGGAATGCTAGAAACCTACTACAACACGATCCAGAAAAACACAGACAAACAAGACATCGATTATTTCTTTCTTGATGTGCATGTGCTGTTAAATGACAAATCCAAAAAAAACATTGAAGCTGCTTTAGCTTCACAATTTATGGCTGCATCAGCTTATAATGGATTGGCAAAAAACATCATTATCCTTTGGTATACCGGAAATTGGGGCAACGATGTAGTATCATCAGCTTCTTACATTCAGGGACTTATGTGGAACGCTGCGCATACACATCCGCCGGGAGCAAAACAACCTGGTTACGGCTCATGGGCAGAACGTCCGCTTACAGTAAAAAATTCATAACAAAAAGGTAATCAAATGGAAAATAATTATGATGTAGTTATTGTTGGTTCTGGTATTGCCGGATCAATAATAGCAAAGGTTCTTACCAATGCAGGTAAGAAAGTCTTAATGCTAGAAGCAGGTCTTTCTGCAGGGATAGCAATGGATCAGGATGCTAATTATAAAAACTATCAGGATTATCTTAATACGTTTTATAATGCTTCTGCAAAAGTTCCTAATTCGCCTTATCCGAATATAAAAGATGCCCCTTCAATTGATGTTCTTGATATTCAGAAAATCCCGAAAGACAGACCTTCAACAAAAGGATATTTGGTACAAATGGGACCGCTTCCTTTTGCAAGTGATAATACAAGAGCGCCGGGCGGAACAACGCTGCACTGGCTTGGAACTACGCTTAGAATGCTGCCAAATGATTTTGTAATGAAATCTAAATATGGTGTTGGTGTAGACTGGCCAATTAAGTATGATGATATGTCCCGTTATTATCAAATGGCCGAAAACGAAATTGGTGTTTCTGGAAATGTAGATGATCAGCATTATCCTATCGAACAAAAAAACATTTTTGGTAAAGATTATGTGTTTCCAATGAAAGGTATTCCAACGAGTTACCTTGACGGCGTAATGAAAAAAGTTATTGATAAAAACAATAACATTAAACTTAATGGTAAAGACTATAAATTAACTTGTATCAGTACGCCACAAGGAAGAAATTCAATCCCTAATCTTGATTACAATATTGGCGGAGTAGAATGGAATCCAGGTTCAAAAAAATTAGATATCATCAAAATTGAACCTGGAGAATATGATCCGGTTGGTTCAAACTGGGATCAATATACAGGTCAGCGCTGCGAAGGAAATGCAAGCTGTGTACCTATTTGTCCGGTTCAGGCAAAATACAACGCCTTAAAAACATTCAGAAAATGCGACATGGGAAATCTTGTCGTAAAAACACAAGCTGTTGCTTCAAGATTGTTAATCAACGAAACTTCAAACTGGATTAACGGTGTTGAATACAAAACGTATATCAAAGGAAGTTCATCAGAATATGAAACACATACTGCAAAAGGAACTTTATATGTAATGGCCTGCAGCGCAATTGAAAATGCTAAATTATTATTAGCATCAGGAGCAGCAAACAGCAGTGACCAGGTGGGACGTAATTTAATGGATCACATGACGGTTTTAAGATGGGGATTATCAAAAGATCCTATTTATCCGTATCGTGGTCCGGGTTCTACTTCTAACATTCCAACTTTTAGAGATGGAGAATTTCGTAAAAATCACGCTGCATGGATTTTACCGTTAGACAACTGGGGCTGGGCATGGCCAACTGGTTCACCTGCAACAGATGTTATTAATGCTGTAAATGAAGGCATTATTGGTAAAGAGCTTCGTGCAAAAATCGAAAATCTGGTTACAAGACAATTCTTTACACACTTTGAATGCGAACAGGCTCCAGATCCTGATAATCGTGTAACAATTGATCCTCAATACAAAGATAACATTGGCAATTACAGACCTGTAATTCATTATAAAGCAACAGAATACATGCTAAAAGCTTTTGAAGCATCAGGAATTGTTTCTGAGCAATTGTTCTGCCAATGTGATATTGAAGATTTTACATCTTACAATCCGGCTTCGGATGCTGATTATGTGACTTACAGAGGCAAAGGCTACACTTTTGCTGGCGCAGGACACATTGTAGGAACACACAGAATGGGATTCTCTAAAGAAGATTCTGTAGTCGATGCCAATATGCGTACGTGGGATCACGAAAACTTGTACTTAGTAGGCTGTGGAAATATGCCGACTCTAGGAACATCAAACCCAACTCTAACTATGTCTGCCCTGACTTTTAAAGCGGCAGAAGCTATCCTTCAACAACTTGAACAATAACTATTATGGAAAATAAATTATTTCAAAAAAACAATCCAAATCGTCAAAAGCTAATTAAACCAATTGCTGATCTGGATATTAACGAAGAGGTTTATTCAGTTGCGACAGATAATGCCTTTATTGCTGATAATGAACTCAGTGTTGCACCGGCAATAACAGCTAAAAGTGCAAAAGGAATGTCGTTGAAAATGTCTAAAAGAGATGTAAAAAATTACATCAAAGATCTTAAACATCTTCAGGATTGTCTTAGAACCGCTTTAAAATTGGAGCTTTCAACGATTCCGCCTTATTTATGCGGGCTTTACACGATTAAAGAAGGAAGCAATGTAGAGGCAGCAGCACTTATTAGAAGTGTCGTGGTTGAAGAAATGCTGCACATGGTTTTGGTATCCAACATTTTGAACGCTATTACAGATCCAAAAACAATTAAAAAAGGTGATAAACTTTTTAACGTAAAAGAGATTATTCCAAACTACCCTACTCCGCTTCCGGGCGGCATTGTTCCGGAAGTCCCGAAAGGTTCGCCTCCGTTTGAAGTTCATCTTTTAAAATTCTCCAGAGAAGCATTAGATGAATTTTCTACAATCGAAAGACCTTCTGATCCAAAAGCGCCTATTACGGGTCATTTTGATAGCATCGGGCAATTTTATGAAGCGATTCGTTATGGTTTGCTTCGTTTAAATGAAGAAGCAAAGAAAACAACAAAGAATGGAATTTTCATTGGAGATCCAAGCCGTCAAATTACTGCCGAACATTATTATGGAAGCGGTGGTAAAATCACAAAAGTTGTAAGGTATGAAGATGCCGAAGAAGCGATTGGAGAAATCGTAGGTCAAGGTGAAGGTATCGACGGAACTATTGCAACTGAGCAGGTTTTATTTGGAGAAGATATTGAATACGCACATTATTTCAAATTTCAGGAAATCTGTTTTGGAAGAATGTACAGCGCGAATGATACCAATTTTCAAATGCCTGTAAAAAGTATACCAACAGGAAAACCTTTTACGGTAAGCTGGTCATCTGTTTATAATATGAAAGCAAATCCAAAAATGAAAGATTATGAAAAAAATCCTGAATTACTGGAAAAAGCAAAAGACTTCAATAAAGTATATGTACAGCTCCTAAACGGGATTAACGATGCAGTGAGCGGTGAACCTGAACTTCTTATTAAAGGAATTACAGTGATGTATGAACTTAAATACAAAGCGCTGGAATTACTAAACATTCCGCTTGAAAATGGCGAATGCGCAGGGCCAACATTTGAATATGTAGAAGTGTAAAATGGCAATTTCAATGGAAATGGCAATTTTAATTGCTATTGCAATGACAATGGCTATAACTCATAATTCATAACTAATAACTCATAATTCAAAAAACTATGTATTACCCACTTGAAGCAAAATGGACCATTTTGCCCGGAAATGAAGAAAAAGCAAAAACAGCTTTAATTCAACTGGCAAAAGATGTTCAGGAAAACGAACCGGAAACTTTATTGTATATGGTTCACGTTCCGGATTTCAACCAAAAAAGCCTACCGACTCCGCCACAGGGTCAGGTTATTTTTTGGGAAGTTTATGAAAATCAGGATGCGTTTTTTAAACATGTAAACGGTCCCATATTTACTGAATTTGTAAAAACTTACGGCGATTTATTTCTAAGCGATTTCAGCACGCCGCCAAATGTTTTCATGACCACTGAAGTACTATTTCAGATTCAGGGATTTAGCCGAAAAGCACTTTAAACCCTCAAAACAATTTTATACCCTAGTAAAAACAAAATCAATTCAAAAAAATAAAATGGCATCACAACAAAACAACAATCCGTTAGCAAACCTGAATCTGTCGGGTTTAGAAAAGCTAGAAACAAAAACAGTCAATAAGGGACTTAAGTCAAAATTTAAAGCCGAAGCTGTAGAAATTCCATCAGCTGATCTTGGTGTATTAAATTCATTAGTTGGAACTTGGGTTGGTCCGGGATTCAATATCATTGAAGTTCCAAATATGAATCAGGCAAAACCGGGTCCGCCTCCGGCTGATAAATTTAAAATCATATTAAATTCAACAGCAGAAACTTTTACTTTCAATTCAATTGGAGGTGATATTATCAACCGTGGAAATGCACAATCTGATATCGCTTTTCAGGGGCTGCATTATTTACAGCAGGTAGATGATGTTAACCTGCCAAGCGGTCAAAACGGAATTCATTTAGAAACGGGATTATTCTTAAATCTTCCAAGTGGTACTGATCCGGCGGTACAGCCAAGTATCGCCAGATTAGGTTCAATTCCGCACGGAGATTCAATTTTAGCACAAGGAACTTTTTTTACCGTAAACGGGCCGCCACAATTTGAAGTAGCAGATCCTACTCCATTTTTTATTGTAAACGGAAAAAGAGTAAATGACACAAGCGAAACTTATTTATCACAATTGGTAAATGCTGTTCCGCCTCCGGGAATTGCAAAAGAAGTAATTATGAACCCGAATATTCTTTTGGAAAATGCCATTAAAGGACAAAACATTACTAAAACCGTTGTAATCTTTTTAGATGCAAACCCTATTGATGGCGTTGCAACTCCGGGCGCAACTGCTCCGGTTGGCGGGATTACAAACATTCCGTTTGTAAATGTAAATGCCAATGCAAACAGTCTTTCTGCAATTTTTTGGATAGAAACTGTTGAAAATCCAGACGGTTCAGAGTTCCTTCAATTGCAGTATACACAAACCGTAATCCTTGATTTCCCCGTTTTTGCCCCAGATGGAAGCGTTGTCGAAATTAAATGGCCTCATATTTCAGTAGCAACACTTCGCCTTCAGCAATAATAATTTCTGAAGAAAATCAATTAAAAACATTTAAAAGAAATTCAAATGGAAAATTCAAATAACGCACCTATGTTGATGCACAGCACGTACTTCAACTTGGGTACAAGTAATACTCAAGGCATTGTAGAGGCTTATATGGCGGAAGCCAGACAATATCTTTCTGAATCTGTGGGAATGATTTCATTCTGGATTGGCGTAAGGGCTGATGATATGATTCGTCCTGAAAATGATCTTAATTATGACATTGCCATGCATCAGCTTTTTGCAAACGAAGATGCTTTTAATGTGTATAACGGAAATGATTCTGCACACAATCAATTCGTAATTGACGTAAACAGATGGGTTCCGGGCACAACAAGACGTGTTATGGATTATTATGTAACCAATCTTATTATTGGTGGAAATTCCTCAGAACCGCAAACTATTGGTGCCGATGGAAACTATCCGCAAAGTATGTTTCATGACTTGTATTTTTCTCTAAAAGATAAATCTCCGGAAAACATTAAAAAATTTACGGATATCTGTGTAGAATATTTATCAGGACATCCGGGAATTCAGCAGTTTTCAACTGGCGGATTAACGGATATTAAACGAAATGTTTCTGTTAGAAATTTTGATGTTGCGGTTTCAATTATCTACGAAAGTAAAAAAGCGTACGATGATTATCTGACAAGCAAAAAGCACGAAGATTTTTTTCCTGCAACTGCCGGAATGATTGACAACACGTACATTTTTGATTCTTATATAAAATACCAGTCAAAAGTGTATTCGCTTACCAGATAAAAAATTAACCCCAAAAACCAAAAATCATGATAGAAACAGCAATTCAGGAATTAGTTCGTGAACTGAGTGGTTATGTGCTTCAGCCCGGCGATTCAGAATATGAAGATGTTATAAAAATTGATAACGGCCGAATTCAGTTCAGACCGCGTTTAATCATTTTTCCGGCCGTAGTTGAAGATGTGAGACTCGGATTAAAATTTGCCATTACAAACGATCTTCCTTTTTCCATAAAAGGCGGCGGACACAGTGCTGCCGGTTACTGCCTGAACGAAGGCGGTGTTGTAATTGCAATGAAAAATTTAAACAGAATTACATTCGATCCTAAAAAAGAAACCGTTACGGCAGAAATGGGTGTAATATGGTACGATGTTTACAAGTTCATGCAGTTAACTAATACAGGATTAATTCCTGTAGGCGGCGGCTGCCCTACTGTTGCACCTCCGGGATTTATGCTTGGCGGTGGTTATAGTTTTGTTTCACGTTCCTACGGAATGAGCATTGATAATCTTGAAAGTTTAAAAATTGTTACTCCAGACGGAGAACTACGTCATATTGGTCTACACAGCACATCTGCAGAAGATATTGATCTTTTCTGGGCTTGTTCTGGCGGCGGTGGCGGAAACTTTGGAATTGTAGTCGAAATGGAAATGAGAGTTCGTAAACCTTTAAGCAAAAAAATGTTAGTGGGGCAAATTCGATATCCGTTAGAAATGGCCGAAGATGTTTTAGGTTATTACAACGAATGGGTTGAAGATGTTCCAGACGCAATGGCCGTTTATGGTTTTATGGGAAATCAAAAAGACCTAATCGACAAAGTGACCAATGTAAAAGTGCTGGGTTTAACTCCGGTTTTTAATGGTGACGGTGCCGAAGGAATTGAACATCTTCAGGGACTTTTAAAACTAAAACCAATTAATGCCGATTTGTTTAATATGACGCTTCCTGACTGGGAATTTTATAACGGTTACACGACAAGAGTTGCCGGAAGAAGTTCTTACATCCGTTCTACGGTTCTTCCAGAAGGCGGAATGAATAATAAAGTGGCAAAGGTTATTATAGAATCTATGAGTAAAGCTCCGTCTGCGGAAAGTTTTGCCGTTTGGACACATGCCGGAGGTGCAATCGAAAATGTAGCCTCAGATGCTACAGCATACGTACACAGGAACAGCCGTTTTATTCCGGAAGTTAAAGCAATCTGGGATTTAGATAAACCTGGAGATACATTGAAAAATGTAGAATGGGCGTATGAATTTTTCGAAAGATTATCTGATGCCGGAAATGCTACGGGAGCTTATGTAAACTACATTGATCCTTTACAGCACAACTGGACCGAACAATATTACGGAAGCAATTACAAACGCCTTTTAGAAATTAAAAAGAAAGTAGATCCAAACAACTATTTTAATTTTCAGCAAAGCGTTGGTTCGCCATTTAATCCAACAAAAGAATTAACAGATATCAGCCCGATCAACCGAACCAGAGTATAAGGCTTACTAACCCCAAATCCTCGAAGTTTTAGTATAAATCTTCGGGGATTTACTATTTCTAACAAACCAATTAAACATTAACATTATGTCACCAGCATCTGAAATAATTAGACTTCTTAATTTGCAGTTAAACAGTACCGAAGGTGGTTATTTTGCCAATACTTACCCTATTCCGCCTGCCGAAAATACTCCTTGCAGCGCGATCTATTATTTTCTGGATAATTCCCGCTGCTCTATTATGCATAAAGTTACAGGAGATATGCTGTATCATTTTTATGCCGGAAAGCCTGTTGAAATGCTTTTATTATATCCGGAAGGTCATACGCCAAAATCTGAAATCTGTATTTTTAGTAATGATATTGCTAAAGGCGGAAAACCAATGAAAGTAATTCCGGGCGGAACATGGATTGGTTCCAGAATTAAAAGTAAAGATTCCTGGAGCCTTATGGGCGTATCAATGGCGCCTCCTTTTAATCCTGATAATTACTTTTTAGGAGATCGAGATACCTTAATTGCACAATATCCTGAACACAAAAAATTAATTATAGCCCTTACGAATCCCTCATAAACAGGCACATTTTGAAATTTTTTAAAAAATAATCTTCTTTTTGTTTGTAAATATGACCAATCGGTCATATATTTGTACCGTTAAATAAAAGCTATCATGGCAAAAGGTGAAGAAACCAGACAATTTATTATAGAAAAAGCCGCTCCTATTTTTAATACAAAAGGAATTGCAGCTACTTCTATGAGCGATATTATGGAAGCCACCAAATTGTCTAAAGGAAGCATGTATGTACATTTTGAAAATAAGGAAGTTTTAGCTTGTGCGGCTGTTGATCATAATATTAAAATGCTTAACACAAAAATTCAAACAGCAATAAGTAAATACAAAACTTCAAAAGAACAGTTGTTTGCATATATAGACTTTTTTAGTAATCCGTTGCAGCCACCGGTTTTTGGAGGCTGTCCTCTTTTGAATTTTGGAACAGAAGCTGATGATACAAACCCAATAGTAAAAGAAAAGGTAAATACTGTTATTCGTTCCGGTCAAATATTGCTTTCTGGATTAGTAGAAAAAGGAATAGCAAACGGAGAATTTAAAACTGATTTAAAACCTGGAGATTTTGCAACTGTAATGTTTGCAATGCTCGAAGGCGGACATTTAATGTCAAGAATGTCCGGAAACAATGATAAAATGGAAATCATTGTTAAAACCTTAAAAAATTTAATAGACCAAAACAGCATCTAATTTTTTTTATTAAAAATATGACCGATCAGTCATATTTATAAATAACAATATCAACAAAAATATAATACCAATTAAAATAAGATCATTCACAATTAACAATTCACATTTAACAATTTAAGAAATCATGTCAAAAACAATTTTAATTTCAGGAGCATCAAAAGGATTTGGAAAAGCCTGGACAGAAGCATTTTTAGAAAAAGGATATAAAGTAGCTGCAACAGCGAGAAATATCGATACATTAAACGATTTAAAAGCAAAATACGGAGACGCAATTTTACCATTAAAACTTGACGTAAATAAACGTGAAGATTCATTTGCAATAGTTGAAAAAGTAAAAAATCATTTCGGGACAATTGACATTTTGATCAATAATGCAGGTTACGCTTTAAACGGTGCTGTTGAAGAAGCAAGTGAAGCGGAAGCGAGAGCACAATTCGAAACTAATTTCTTTGGAACTTTATGGTTAACACAAGCTGTTTTACCAATTATGAGAAACCAAAAAAGCGGACATATTATTCAGGTTTCTTCTATTTTAGGAATCGCAACTTTACCGGTTATCGGACTTTATAATGCTTCAAAATTTGCTGTTGAGGGTTTAAGTGAAACTTTGGCATCTGAAGTAAAACAATTCGGAATCAATGTTTCATTAGTAGAGCCAAATGGTTACTTTACTGATATTTGGGGTAACGGATTCCACAGCGAAAGTATTCCTGCTTACGACGGAATCAAAAAAGCACTTGCAGACGGACACGATCCCGATACATTTGGACAAGTTAGCGCGACAGTTCCTGCAATCGTTAAATTAGTTGAAGCAGAAAATCCTCCTTTACGTTTATTTTTAGGAAAAATAGCTTTACCATTTGCTAAACAAACCTACGAACAAAAATTAAAAACATGGGAAGAATGGGCTGATGTTTCAGTTGCAGCTCACGGATAATTAATTTTCTTTATAATAATAAAAAAGGCAATCTGTTGATTGCCTTTTTTTATTATTTATTTTTTGGGAAGATAAATCCAAAAGATTGTTCCTTCTCCGGGTTTACTGGTAAAATTGATTACTCCGTTATGGTTTTCAATAATTCGGCGGCACAAAGCTAGTCCTATCCCATTTCCTCCATATTGATCGCGTTCGTGTAATCTTTGAAACATATCAAATATACGTCCAGAATATTGACTGTCCATTCCGATTCCGTTATCAGCAATTGAAATTATATGATAATTTTCTGGTGAAGACACTTTGTTATCTTCATTAATATTTGATGCCGAAATAGTTACTACAGGCACAGCAGTATTAAATTTAAGAGCATTGTTGACCAAATTATAAAATAACTGGCGAAGTTGTGTATCAAGTCCTAAAACTGTCGGCAAAGACTTAATATCAATTATAGTATTTTTTTCCTCAATAACCAGACTTAAATCTCCTAATATTTCCGAAAGGGTTTGGTTAAGGTCAACTTCTTCAAATATTTGTTTTTTATTGTCTATTCTCGAATAATTGAGAACATCAGTAATCAGGTTAGAGAGTCTTCCTGCCGCCATCGTTATTCGATCAAAATAATATAATTTCCTTTGGTCTTCACTTAAATGTTCCCCGGCGCGCGAAAGCATAATCATGATTTTACGAAGTGGTTCCTGAAGATCGTGGCTGGCAATATAGGCAAACTGCTCTAATTCTTTATTTTTAAAAACCAGTTTTAAGTTGGCACTTTCTAACTCACGTTGAATTACTTTTAATTCTGTATTATCTTTCAGCGTTTCTACGACCATTTTTTGAGCATTGATGTCTACAAAATAAACTAGCCAGCTGTTAAAAGTCCCGTCTTCTGCCTTGTTTGGCATAATCGAAATTAAATGCCAGATATAACTTAAACCATATTTAATTCGGGTTTCCCCTAAAAATTCAGAACGCTTTGATTTTGCTATTTTCCAGCCTTCCAATATTCCGTCAATATCATCAGGATGAATAAAATTACTTAGGTTTTTCTTGTCGAAGGCGAGAATTGGAACTTCCAGATAATGCTCTAATGACTCATTGGTTAAAAGAACATTATTACGCTCATTTATTACACAAATTAAAATAGGAATTGTGTTGGCGAGCTGTTTGTATTTGTTTTCACTTTCTGCCAGTTTTTCTGAAAGCGCAATGAGTTCAATATTTTTCTTTCTGATTTCATCGTAAGGCGATAAAGGAGGTTCGTATTTAAAATAATCGATAAATCCCTTTATTTTAGTTTCTGAAAGAAGTCCCGGAGAAGCAACCGGCTGGCTTATTCTCGTTGTAGACTGATTGTTTAAATAACTGTATTCTATATTTCCGGAAATTTTCGATGCATAATTAAAAGCTTCAGGATTGCAGTTTTTTAAATCTACAGTATCTGTAATGATTGCGATAATTTCTTTTTGAGTTGCTTTAATAACATTAATTCCCAAAACAAGCAAAGAATTTTTACCTTTTGCAATCGAGCATCTTGCTATTTCGGATACTGCTGTCGAAAATCTTGTCTGGAAAGATGATGGCATACCGCACATTTCGGCAATTTTCATGCAGCGTTTGTGGGCCAGTATTAAGTCCATTTCGTTATCCAGATTTATTTTTATGATTTCCTTCATAACTAAATTATTTTACCAACAAGAATTGTGGCATCATCTGTACCTCTAATATTTTCCTTAAGCAATGCTGATGCAATAATTCCTGGACTTTGTTTAAATATAGAATTCATATCGCTAAGATTCCATCTTGTTCTCAGTCCGTCACTATGCATGATAATAATTTGGTGCTTTTTGTAAGGAACAACCGAATTGTTTAATGTACGCGGAATATTGTGTCCAATAATTCCATTATAAGGCGTATAAGTTTTGTTTTCTAATCCGTCGTAAATTCGCGTATTGATATTGCCAATACCGCAAATATTCCAGGTTTCTAAACTATAATCTACTGTGGCTACTGTAGCAACAAGTCCTCGGCTTTTTTTTACTTTTGAATGGATATCCCTTAGGATTTCCGCAGGATCAGATTCTACCGACTGTTTGAATGCTTTAACAGCAAGCTGCACGGCTTCATGAGCATTTACACCGTGACCTAAACCATCACCTACAAATATTTGAAAACCTTTTTTAAGATTTTTAATATGATAACCATCACCGCAGACTTTTTCACCGGGATAATTTAAAGCTATGGCTTTATGGTATAAACCTTTTTGTATATCAGACAAACGAAAATCCGGCTTTTCGCAAATTTTCACGTACTGTACACAACCCCAGTTTTTCATGGAATAAATTTGAAAATCGTTGCTCAGTCTTTTGATCGAGCCCAAACCATGTCCCAATGTATTGGATGACGAATAACCGTCATTCATTATTTTTGACACATTTTCAAATCCTATTCCCTTATCAAGGCAATAAATTTCAATTTCGTTTTGCCCTTCCTCTATATTAGCCCTGTACAGCAATTCACCGCCATTTGCATATTTAATAAGATTGGAAGTTAATTCTGCTACAATTATATCCGTTTCTCCTGCTCTGTGCGGCGTAAATCCTAATTGAAGCGCCAGGTTATGTATTTCTCTTTTTATAAAAGCAATCAGACTTCGATCGTCTATCTTGTAAGTGGAAAAAGTATTATCCATTTTTCCATTTTGTTATAGTTACGGTGGTACCGTTTCCTAATTCTGTTTTAATATCAAACTCATTGACAAGCCTTTTAGTACCCGGTAATCCTAAGCCTAAGCTTTTACCGGTACTGTATCCGTCTTTCATAGCCAGTTCTACATTGGCTATTCCGGGGCCATTATCAATAAAAGTAACGCGTACGCCATTGTCACGGCCATTACTGACCGACTCTATAATGACTTTACCGCCGCCGCCATATTTAAGGAGGTTACGAACAAGTTCGCTGGTTGCCGTAATTAATTTAGTTTGATTTAAAATGCTCATACCAATTTTTACGCCATACTCTTTTACCCGGTTGCGTAATGGTACTACATCTTGTTCTTTTACGATAAGTGCTTCTTCTTTACTATTCGATATCGTCGTCATAATCCTGCTCTTCATTATCGCTTATTTGCATTTTCGAGCGCAGTAGATCCATGCCCTTCTCAACATTAAGGGCACTTATAACTCCGTTTAAAGATAATCCTAATTCTACCAGTGTAATAGCTACAGCCGGCTGCATTCCTACAACGACTGTTTGTGCATCCATTATTTTAGACATTACAGCTATGTTTCCTAATATTCGACCCATAAATGAATCGATAATAGAAACCGCCGATATATCTATCAATACACCTTTTGAACTATGTTTACTAATGGTGTTTATTAAGTCTGATTCAAGATTTTCTGCAAGTTGATCGTACAAATCTACTTGTATGGTAACAAGCAGAAAATCTCCCATTTTAAGTATAGGAATTCTTTCCATATCAATTTATAAAATCTTAAACTATTTTTCTTTTAACAACTGAAAGCTGCAACATATCAAATGCCGTTTTAAGTGCACTTGCAAGCGATGCTTTAGTAATAATTCCTGTAAGATCAATTCCTAAATGTACTACTGTCTGAGCAATTTCCGGACGGATACCGCTTATGATACATTCAGCTCCCATTAATCGGGTTGCACTTACAGTTTTAATAAGATGCTGCGCCACCAGAGAATCTACCGCCGGAACACCCGAAATATCAAGAATAGCAATAGAGCTTCCTGTATCTACAATTTGCTGCAGTAAATTTTCCATTACAATCTGCGTTCTCGAACTGTCTAAAGTTCCGATAATAGGCAGGGCAACTACACCTTCCCAAACGGTGATAACCGGAGTTGAAATTTCACTGATTTCATCCACTTGTCTGGATATTATATCTTCTCTTCCTCGCATAAAAGCTTCAAAAGTCAAAATAGTCATATTATCCAAAGCTGCATTTAGCTGCAGGTTTGCATCAAAAAGCTGTTCCGGGTCTTTTATTAATTCAGATAGTATTTTAGAAGCTGCTTCTTTGAATGTGATTAAATATTGCGCATTTTCTCTTGGCGAAAACCCACGTTTTCCTCGTGATGAAGCTATTCCAACTATAAGATCCTCGACTTTTTCAAATTCCTGAGAATCCTGAATTTTACCTTCAGCAGCAGCGGCAGCTTTTAAAAACAGAGAAGCAAATTCTTTTGACTCTTCTTCTTCTACTGCTCCGTCATCAGATCCACCATCGATTAGAAGTTGAGACCATATGGTTAGTAATTTGTTTTCGTGCTCTTTTAAGCCACTCAATAAGTTATTTTGCATGAGGATTAAATTTGGATGTTGGGAAAAGAATTACTAAAACGGAAGAAAGAAAAAATTTAACATATTATGTTAAAAACAAATAATCAAATAAAAACAATATGAAATTCTGTTAAAATTTAGATGATAATAAACAAAAAAAGAGACAGCTGTCTTAAGCTGTCTCTTTTGAATATATAATCGTATTCGGACTAATTTTCAACCATTTAAATATGTTTTAATTAATAATAAATATGTAAAATAATATTAGGTTTAGAGTTGTCTATTATCTTTTCTAATTTTTTAAAAAAAGCTTCGCTAACCATTGGACAGCCATGACTGTTTGCTATATAATAGTCTTGTTCTTCATTAGGAACTGCTGAATAGGAATGCAGCACAATGGCTCTTTTTGCTGCGTTGCTGTTTGTTTCGTCTAAACCAGATAATTTATAAGATTTTCCAAACATTCCTCTATAGGATTTACCAACAATATATTTTCCTAGAGATGTACATTTTGAATTGGGTTCATTACTAAATTTTAATTCCCCTCTGGTTGTCGTTTCGGAACCAAAACCGTTTGCTACAAGACCCTGGTCTACAATTTCATCTTTTTCTAAATCGTAAACAAAGAACCTGTTTTTACCCGATTTAATTCTCATATCAATAAAGAAGGCTATTTTTGTATTGTAAGCCGCATTTTTTTTAATCATCGCTTTCACATCCAAAAGCTCAGTATTAAGTCTTTCCATTTCCGGACTCAACGGCGGAGTATCATTTTTAATTTCTACAGGATTTCCAAAAAAACTAATTGTAAAAAATAAAAAGATTAAGCTGCATATTTTCATGACAAATATTTTTAATTTAATGCAAAGTCTAAAATTTCATTAATTTGCTTTAATCAAATTAACAAAGCAAAATTAGTCTGCATTAAATCAAAAAAAGACATCTAAAAGTCTGAAGAACAACAAAATAAGATTCATTTCTATCTCTCTATTTTTCAATTAAATAGCAAAAGTTACAATGATTTCAGTGCCTTCGCCCGGTTTAGATTTTACTTCGAAGTTTCCTTTTAAAGAGTTGGTTCTCTCTTTTATATTAGATAAGCCAATTCCTCTTTTTACGGTATTGATATCAAAGCCAACACCGTCATCTATAATGGATAACTGCAAAACATCTTTATCAATTAAATCTATTTTAACATCAACCTTTGAGGCTTGAGCATATTTTTGAATATTTAGAAGCGCTTCCTGAATAATGCGGTAAAAGTTTATTTTATAAATATTCTGAACCTGCTCCCACTCAAATCTCTCATCTACAAAATAATTAAACTGCGTTTTACTAATCTCATTTTGACTTTTAATTAAATTAGATAAAAGGGTATTGAAATCATTACTTTCTAAAAAAGAATCCTGATTTAAATCATGCGAAATGGTTCTGATTTCATTTTCGATATTCTGCAATTCAAATATATACTGCTTTCTTTTTTCTATCGTTTTTTCGTCTGATTTAGAATTAAAAAATCCTAAATTCATTCTTACACCATATACCTTATTCATTACACCGTCGTGAAGTTCTCTTGCAATTTTATTCTTTTCTTCTTCTTTGGCGGCGTTAATTATATTTTGCTGTTCGCTCAAAAGCTGGTAGATTTCATCACTGTCACTTTGCTGCTGCTTTACAAATCTTAATTCTTTGTTTTTATACTTTAAATAAATAGCTACCGAAATTGCCGATAGAACTAAAAACAAGGCAAAAGAAAAAATTAAAATATAAAAGTTCTTTTTAGTCAAAATCTTATTTTCATCTTCGACCTTTACAGTTTCATATTCAATTCTGGCATATTTATTCTTGGTTCTGCTTTGAATACTGTTAATGCTGTCACTTATAGCAATATATTGATTGGCATAAAACAATCTCTTTCTGCTGTCTATTCGGGTTAGCAGTTTTAATGTGTTTAAAGTTTCGTTGGTATTTTTTAATTTGATAGAAACGGTATAAGCTTCCTGCAAAGTTTTTAAGGATTTTAAAGAATCATTTTGTGTCAGGTAAAATTCTCCTAAATGAATTTTTTTATACATGACGTCAGAAGTATACCCTAAGCTGTCAACAATTTTTAAAGACTCTAAAAACATTGATTCAACATTTTTATATTCTTTATTTTTCATTTTAGAATAAGCCAGGTTAGACAAAACAATAGCATAAAACCGAGGCCAGTTCTTTCTTAAATGTTTAGTCAGCAAAGGCTTTAATTCTTTAATTGATTTAGAATAATCGCCTTTTAAATCATATAAATTACAAATATTAATTACAGATGAAATATTGAAATTATTCACTTCATCACTATCTGTATTATTTTTTTTCATTGCTTTTAAATTTCTCAACGCCAGTTGATGATATTTTAAAGCCTGATCGTACATAAACAGCTTTTCTAAACAATTCCCCATTAAGGTATTACAGGAATAAAGCAATTTTATATTATCTGAATCTTTTAAGTATTCAAGACCTTTGGTTAATTCTACCTCACATTCTACATAATTTCCATCATAAAAAAGAACATAGGCTTTATTAAAATACATTTGCCCTAACTTGTCGTAGTCGTGAATTTTTAAATAAATTTTTTGAGCCTGCAGATAATAATAGTAGGCACTGTCTTTTTGGGAACTTTCATAGCAGTCGCCTATAAAATAAAGGGATTTTGCAATTCTGGAACTATCGTTTTCTTCTCTTGATAATTTCAAAGCTGTTACGCTTGAGGAATGTGATTTTTTTATATTATTTAAATAATAATATTCCTCTCCTGCTTTTAAATATAAATTTCTAACAACTGAGTCATTTTTTAGATGCTTTAAATTATTGACAAGCGAATCTAAATATTTCTCTTTTGCAGTTCCTGAAATTTTATTAAAGTATTCTGCATCAAAAGTATTCTGGTTTTGATTTCTAATTTTTAATTCATCTCTCCTATGATAAAACACTAATAAAATTACTATTACTAATAGAAGTATTGGAATATATATTTTCGACTTCAATCTCAAAATGATACTTTATAAATTAAATTCAAATATATTATAAATAAAGAAGACTATAATACTTCAATATCAGTATTATAGTCTTCAGTGAATAGAGTCGAACATGTTTTATTTAATTTTTGGATTTAGCGGATCTCCATCTGGAGCGCTCACTTGTAAATTATAACTGATTTTTAAAGAGTCAATTGTTTTGGAGTTAACAGTTTCATCTTTGCTGATTTGGTTATTAAGCTTTTTTTTTTCGGATGAATTAAAATCTTGGTTGTCAAGATCATCAGTTGTACAAGATAAATTCATCATTAAAATTGATGCAAAAAGAATACGAATTACTTTACTTTTCATGGTGTGTTATTTTTATGTTTTTGCAAAAAAACATCCAAAAAAGTTGCATATTTTACGGAAAATCCGTAAGATTGTTTAATTTTGTTTAAATTTTACGATAATGTCACTTAATATTTTAATTGTTGATGATCATCCTATGACGGTAGACAGTTATGTCAACCTTCTGTCTGACGATTGCTTTGATACAGTTGAACCCATCTTCCTAAAAGAATACAATTGCGAGACTGCCTATAAAAGGATAATGCTGCTTGAAAAACAAAACACCAGACTGGATTTTGCTATTCTGGATGTTAATCTTCCGCCTTATGAAGAATTCAATATTGCTAATGGTATTGACTTGGCAATAACCATTAGAAAAGCACTTCCTTCCTGCAAAATTTTATTGCTGACAATGCATACCGAAGCCTTCATCGTAAACAGAATTATAAAAACTATTGCTCCCGACGGGTTTATATCAAAAAGTGAAGTTAATTTTGAATCTTTTCCGGCTATCTGCCAAAAAATTCTAAAAGGGGAAATAATTTACAGCGATGAGATTATCAAATCTCAGAAGAAATTAACGCACCGAAATTTAAATTGGGACGAATACGACAGTCAGATTTTAATTCTTTTATCTCAAGGCGTTAAAACCGTTAATATTCCAAATCATATTCCGCTTTCAATGAGTTCAATTGAAAAGCGAAAAGCAAATATTAAAAGCCATTTATTATTAGAAAAAGGCGGTGATACCGAGCTTATTAATAAAGCGAGACAATTGGGTCTAATATAAGCTTCAAAAAAAAGATTTGAAGCCACAAACAAAATACAATAAAATAAAAAAGGCAGATGAAACAATTTCATCTGCCTTTTTTATATCAAATAATTAGTTGTCAAAGTTCAATTCACAATTAACAACTCACAATTATTATTACCATCCTTTCACAGCGCCGCCCTTAAACTCACGTTCGGCTGCAGCTTCAACCTCCGGAGATTGAAAAGCCTGTAAAAACTGTTTTACTTTCTCTTCGTTTTTATTGTCTTCACGACTTACTACAAGATTTACATAAGGAGAATCTTTATCTTCAACAAACAAGGCATCTCGTGACGGAACCAATCCTGCTGCAGAAGCAAAAGTGTTGTTGATAATTGCAATCGAAACATTAGCGTCGTCTAAAGCACGAGGCAATTGAGGCGCTTCTAACTCTAATATTTTTAAGTTTTTAGGATTACTTACTATATCTGTTACTTTAGGTAATAAACCAACACCATCTTTCAATTTTAATAAACCATTTTTCTGTAAAAGCAATAACGAACGTCCGCCATTTGTTGGATCATTTGGGATAATAATAGTACTTTCATTTTTCAATTCAGAAAGGTTTTTTATTTTTTTTGAATAAGCCGCAATCGGATAAACGAATGTATTTCCGATGATTGCCAATTTATAACCACGTTGTTTAGACTGCTCATCTAAATAAGGTTTATGCTGAAAAGCATTTGCATCAATATCACCCTGACTTAAAGCTTCGTTTGGAATTACATAATCGTTGAAAGAAACCAATTCAACCTCAAGTCCAAATTTTTCTTTGGCTACTTTTTTAGCTGCTTCAGCAACTTTTAATTCAGGTCCGGAAGCTACACCAACTTTTATAAAATGCGGATCATTGTTTTTACTTTTTCCGCAATTAGCTAAAACCAATGATAAAGCTAAAATTCCGGCTGTTTTCAAGAAATTTATTTTCATGACAAATCTATTTTTAATTTTTAATTCCTAATTTTTAATTGATACTTATCTGTGATCAAAATGTTTTGATAATCTGTCTCCAATAAACTGAATAAGGAAAACCAAAATAACCAATAATGCCAAAACCGAATTCATCGTTACGGCATCATAACCAATATATCCATATTGATAACCAACCTGTCCTAAACCGCCCGCTCCAACTGCTCCGCCCATTGCAGAATAACCTACAAGAGTGATTAAAGTAATCGATGCTGCGTTTATTAATGATGGCAAAGCTTCTGGAAGTAATACTTTATATACAATCTGTAAAGGCGTTGCTCCTAAAGCTCTTGCAGCTTCAATTAATCCCGATGGCAGACCTAATAAACTGTTTTCAACCAAACGGGCGATAAACGGTGCCGCGCCAATACTTAACGGAACTAAAGCAGCACTTACTCCAATAGAAGTTCCAACAATAGCACGTGTAAACGGAATCATCCAAACGATTAAAATAATGCACGGAATGGAACGAAAAACGTTTACAATAACCGATAAAGTTCTGTTTAAAACCGGCTGATCGAGTATTTGATTTTTTCGGGTAAGAAAAAGTAAAACTCCCGTTGGAAGTCCGATTAGGAAACCGAAAAAGCCAGACACAAATGTCATAACAATGGTTTCCCAGGTTCCATTTAATAATAAAGCGATAATAGAATCAGACATAACCTATGATTTCTGTTTTAATGTGTTTTGAAATAAAATATTGAATGGCAGCGTCGTAGTTCTCACGTTTTCCTGATAATTCGATCAGCATAACGCCAAAGTTTACATCTCCGGCCTGATCCATCTGCGCGCTTACGATTTTGAAATTGGTGTCAAACAATCTTGAAACCTCTGAAATAACAGGTTCATTAACCGATTTTCCGGTCATTTCAAGCTTTAATAACGGATTTAGGCTTCCGTTATCTGTCTTTTGTAGTTTTTCCTGATAAACGTCTGGAATCTCCAAATGAAGCGACGAAGCAATAAACTCTTTTGTTAAATCATGTTTTGGATCGGCAAAAATTTCACCTACACTTCCCTGCTCTATTAATTTTCCGTGGCTGATTACCGCAACTTCATCACAAATCGATTTAACGACTTCCATTTGGTGTGTAATCAATAAAACGGTAATATTTAAACGACGGTTAATGTCTTTCAGTAAATTCAGAATTGAACGCGTTGTTGCGGGATCAAGTGCGCTTGTAGCTTCATCACACAACAAAACTTTCGGATTATTGGCCAATGTTCTCGCAATCGCAACTCTTTGTTTCTGTCCGCCAGAAAGACTTGCCGGATAATCGTATGCTTTTTCAGCTAAACCAACCAATTGCAGTAATTCTAAAACACGGGTTTTAATGGCTGTTTTTGGAGTTCCAATCAATTCAAGCGGGAAAGCAACATTATCAAAAACAGTTCTCGAAGAAAGCAGGTTAAAGTGTTGAAAAATCATCCCTATTTGTCTTCTTTCTGTAGCCAATTCAGCATTTGATAATTGCATCAAAGCTTTTCCATCTACAATAATTTCTCCAGAAGTTGGTCTTTCTAAAAGGTTTACACAACGAATTAGTGTACTTTTTCCAGCTCCGGAAGTTCCAATAACACCAAAAATTTTCCCGGGCGGCACCTTTAGCGAAACATCATCTAAAGCAGAAACGATTCTGTCCTTTTGATGAAAAGTTTTGGTAACGTTTTTTAATTCAATCATTTGTTCAATTCAGGTTTAAAAACAAAAAAGCCTTTCATAATTATTTGAAAGGCTTTTTGAAATAAATAATATCATTTATATATAAGCCAAACAATCATAAAGCATCCCAGCACATCATGCTGTAGCTATAATAATTATTCATTTTCTGGCTATTATTTCTCATTGTTGCTGCAAATTTAAACAGATAATTTTAATTTTAGTATAAAAACCATTAAAACTTTTATTAACCTATCAAAATAGTAGATTACTATAACGATTGCTTTGAATTGTCATTCCGAGGAACGAGGAATCGCACACGTAACTCGTCAAAGATTGGCGATATACTTTATGGAGTTTCTAGTGCGATTCCTCGTTCCTCGGAATGACAAAAATGCCTCTGTATGTGTTTAAAATAATAGCCACAGATATAAAGGATTAAAAAGATTTTTTCACGCAGATTTGGCAGATTTGAGCAGATTATTTTTCTGAATTTATTACACAAAATTAACCAATCTGCCAAACCTGCGGGAGGCAAAAAACTTTGCGGTTAAACATCAGCAGGATCTGCGTGAAAAAAAATCTAAATTTTCATGATTAACTTTTTTCCTTCCGTTTTATTCTCACGAAGTATTCTATGGGCGTTTTCTACTGTATTTACTTCTAATTCTCCGACTATTGAAATAGCAGGTGGCGTAATTTTTTCTCGATCCAAAAGTAACCTTAGCTCATTTAATCCGTTTTTGTAATAGTCGTAACGTTTTTCAAGTCCGTACGCATAATTGGAGATGTTTAAAATTGAGGCTCCTTTACTAAAAAGAATTCCTCGCGATTCCGGAGTAGAAAAATTGGTTACATCAACATAAGTTCCATTGGTTTTTAAAAGTTTTGCAGCAATTTCTGCCACGTTGTTTCCAACTAAATCAACTGCAATATCAAAAGTTTTATTTCCGTTTAAAGAAAGTGCAGTTTTGTAAATTTCTTCTTTTTTATAGTTGATGATTTGTTTTGGTTTTACACCAAGGTCAATTAATGCGTTAATGCTACTTTCATTTCCGGCTGTAACTACAAAATTTTGAAAGCCATTTGCCAGAAGCAGTTTCACAAGCATATTCCCAACTCCGCCAGCAGCGCCTGTAATTAATATGGAATCAGAAAAAATGGCATTTATACGTTTAAAGGCTTGCAAAGCTGTTAATCCTGCTGATGGAATTGCAGCAGCTTCTTCAAAAGAAATATTCGCAGGTTTATGCACCGCAATTGCTTCGGGAACGCAAATATATTCTGCATAAGTTCCGTTAGAACCCATACTTCCTGATCCGCAGAAAACAGCATCGCCAATTTTAAAATCAGTTACACTTTTACCAATTGCCGATACAATCCCTGAAAACTCCCGACCCAGAATTGGAGAGTGCAAAAGCTTTCTTTCAGATCCGTCTTCCGTCATTTGATAATCAATCGGATTAAAACCTGAAGCTTTAATTTTTACCTGAATCTGATGTTCTTCGGGCTGCGGAATTTCTACGTTTTCTAATTGAAATTCCCGGTTTTCCTGTAATACAATTGCTTTCATTTTTATTGCTTTATTATACAAAAGTATAGCTGTTTAATTTTTTAAACACATAGAAACATAGTTTTTCTTTGTGGTAAAAGGCGTTTCACTTGTTTAAACAAACATAGCTAGTCAGTATTTGTCATTCCGAGGAACGAGGAATGATAAACATGCTTTTTAAATTTCCTTTGTTTAAACAAACATAACTATGTGTTAGAAACTAGTTTCTTTTTATCAACTTTTATAAAAACTAAAAAAATCTATGTTTCTATGTGTTTAAAAAAATCAATCCAACTTAAACCATTCATTTACTTCTTCAGCTATAGTTTCTTTAATTTCAGAATTTTCAAATTCATTTGTTACTGAATTATATTCGTAATCTTTCTTCCATTTTTTATAATGTAAAGATACTTGTTCAATTGCATCGCAAATAAAATTAAGCTCATCATTTGTCGTAATCGGATGCAGCGACAAACGTACCCAGCCGGGTTTATTAGTTTGATTTTTCTCTAAAAGTTCGTTTGTAATTTGTGCTGATTTCTTTTCGTTTATATAAAACAAATAATGCGCATAAGTACTTGCACATGACCAGCCTCCGCGAACCTGAATTCCGAAACGGTCATTTAAAAGCCTTACGATTAAATTATAGTGAATATCTTCGATTATAAAAGAAGCACAGCCGATTCTTTCTGTTTTTAAATCTCCTAAAATTGACAAACCTTTTATTTTTTGAAGTCTCGAAAAACAAAGAGCAAGCAGTTCTTTTTCTCTGTTTTTGATGTTTGCCACTCCCATTTTATCTTTTAATTCTAAAGCTAAAGCAGCTCTTATTACTTGTAGAAAGCCTGGTGTCCCGCCATCTTCTCTAACTTCTATGACCTCGCTATAACAATATCTGCCTAAAGGATTGGTCCATTTTACATTTCCGCCGCCCGGATTATCCGGAAATTCAGATTTATATAATTTCTCGTTGAAAACCAAAATACCACAGGTTCCCGGCCCTCCCAAAAATTTATGCGGAGAAAAGAAAATAGCATCTAATTGCTGTTCCGGATCTTTTGGGTGCATATCGATTTTGACATACGGTGCCGAAGCTGCAAAATCAACAAAACAAAGTCCGCCGTTTTGATGCATAATTTTGGCCAATTCATGATAAGGCGTAATAATTCCCGTAACATTGGAACAAGCCGTAAACGAACCTATTTTTAAGCTTCTGTGAGCATATTTTTTAATTTCTTCCGAAAGAATTTTGGGATCGACTAAATTATTTTCATCTGGTGGCAGAATCACAACATCGGCGTTGGTTTCATACCACGAAACCTGATTCGAATGATGCTCCATGTGCGTGATAAAAACAACAGGTTTATCTTGTTCATCATTCGTTCGCAAAGCCATTATTCTTTGCAGTTTTGATAAAGCGGCAGTCATTCCGCTTCCCGTAGTCACCAAAACATCAGAAGTATTTGCGTTTACTGATTTCTTAATGATATCTCTCGCATATTGATAAGCGTGCGTTGAAGTTTTTCCAGTCTGACTAGAAAGTGAATGCGTATTGGCAATCATTGGACCAATTTTATTGAGCATAATATCCTCAATTGGAGCATATAATCTTCCGCTGGCAACCCAATCTGCATAAAGCAGGTTTTGATTTCCGTAAACGGATTTAAAACGGTGATCTACTCCTATTGTATTTTCTCTAAATTTAGAGAAGTAACACTCCAATTCAATTGGTTCTGTTGTCTCAATAGCATTCATTTCCTTTATCATTTTAATTAACTAAATTTATTATTGATTGTTTTTTTTAAACACATAGGAACATAGTTTTTCTTTGTGGTAAAAGGCGTTTCACTTGTTTTAATAAACATAGCTATGTGTGAAAATCTAGATTTTTTCAAATCTCTTTTATTTAGAATATAATCTCTGTTTCTATGTGTTTAAAAAAAATTAATTTGCCTGCCCTAAAAGTGATTTAAGTGTAGTTTGCAATTCTTCTCCATGAAGGTTTTTCGCAACGATTATTCCTTTTGAATCCACTAAATAATTTCCAGGAATCGCTCTTACGCCATATAATTTAGCAATTGCACTGTTCCAGAAAAGTAAATCAGAAACATGAGTCCATGTTAAATTATCATCCTGAATTCCTTTTATCCAGTTTTCTTTCTTTTTATCTAAAGAAACACCTACGATGTTAAATCCTTTGTCATGATATTCTTTGTAAGCTGCCACAATATTTGGGTTTTCTCTACGGCAAGGTCCGCACCATGAAGCCCAAAAATCAACTAAAGTATAGCCTTTTAAATTTTCTGAAAGACGAACTGGTTTACCTTGCGGATCATTAGCAGTAAAATCTGGGACTTTTTTACCAACCGCTAATCCGTCTAAAACAGTAACCAGTTCTTTTAGTTCTTTCACGTAAGTGGTACTTTGCAGGCTTTTATCAAGCAAAGCAATGTTTTGAGTGATTTGTTCCGGCGTTAATCTATACGACCAGTTTCTGTACAATACATAAGCCGAAACAATAGATTTAGGATTTTCTGTAATGAATTTACTGATTTCTACATCTTTTGATTTTTTATAGGCATCGAATAAATTCTGAGATTCAGAACCTTCAACTACAGAGCTTGTATAATATTTCTTCGGGCTTAATTTTACTGTAATAGGCGTTTTTTCAAGGAAAATATACAATGGAGAATCCTCTGTGTTTACACTTAATCCGTATAATTCTGGTGTTTTAACTTTAGTTTTAAAACTAAAACTTCCGTCTTTCACTTTTACCGAATCTATAGTGGTAAACATTTTATTGTGGAATTTTTGCAAATACACATATTGCGCAACTGTATCGACAACAGTTCCTTTTAACTGTAAATTATTTTCTTGCGCCTGAGTTTGTGCAACTCCAAGAAATAAGGCAAAACCTAATAGTATTTTTTTCATTTTATTTTGATTTTAAGGTGATGATATGATTTTTATTATCGTTTAATATTGGAGCAAAAGAATTCCTTAAGCCAATTTATAAAGGCCTTTAGCAAATAGTATTTAAAAAGAAATGAGAGAATTTAATGCTTTCGCATTCGGAAACCAGCAAGACTATATTCTTCGAAGATTGAATTCAAAAGTTCGTCACTGTCGTGTAAAAAATGTAGTTTGGTTTTCATTTTAAAAAATAAATAATTTCAACAATGATGATCTTATTCAGATTTGCGCCAATCTTTCTTATCTGTCCCGCAAGCGGGAAGGATTTAGCACCTTATTCGGTAACAGGTTGCTAAGACTTCATAGGGCCTACTCCCTCAGTCTTTCTGGATAAGTATCATTCAGAATTTTTCTGTGACACAAATATATATTAATTCTACCGAATTAGTAGTGTTTAAATTTATTTTTTTTGAATTTTAATTGAAAAACATTTTATACAAAATACAAATGATTGATTTTTAGATAATTAAATCAGATTATAATTTTTAATAATTCCTTATTTTATAATGGAAATTCATACGTTTGATAGAATAAAATTGACTAATTCTGTTTTTTTACTGTAGAAAAAGCATAAAAAAACTCATTCCGTTTTTTGAAATGAGTTTGTATTGAAACAGAAATTATCGTACCGCTTGTCATTCCGAGGAACTATGACTTTAATCCATCAAAATACGCCGTAGTTTCTTCAATCAAAGAATGCATCAATTCTTTTGCTTTGGTATGTTTTAAGATTGACGAAATTTGTCCTCCCCAAAATAATATCATATCCCATTTTTGCTGATCGAGTGCAGCTTTTCTCAATGGAGAAATAAAAGTAGTCTGTAATGGAAAAGGCAGAATGTTCGATTCTTTTCCAATTATATCTTTTGCAATTCGGCTTGTAATGCCTCGACCTAATCTTCCCGTATATGCGCGTGAAAGCGTTGTATATTTTGCAGCATCAGAAAATAACATTTCTCTGTGAATTGGCAATGCATTCGATTCATCGACAGCTAAAAAAGCGGTTCCTATTTGGGCTGCGCTTGCGCCTAATGTTAAGGCTGCGGCAACTCCTTTTCCGTCGGCAATTCCGCCAGCTGCAATGATTGGTGTTTTTATTTTTTCGCGCATTAATTGTAGTAAAACAAAAGTTCCGGTTACAGATGCTTCGGCGTTGGTTAAAAAAGAAGGACGGTGTCCGCCTGCTTCAAAACCCGAAGCGATAATCATATCAACTCCTTTACTTTCCAGAAAAATGGCTTCATCAAGTGTTGTAGCAGCACCAACAGTAACAATTCCTAATCTTCTAAACTGCTCTAAAACATCATCTGAAGGAACGCCAAACATAAAGCTAAAAACCTTTGGTTTAACATCTAAAATAACTTGTAACTGGTTTTCGAATCTCGATTGAAATGGCGCTGGTTTTTCCGGTAACGGAATTCCAAGTTCGTCATAATAAGATTTAAAAATCGCTTTTGTTTTTTCAAATTGATCATCAGTTAAACCTCCATCCGGAATATCATGATCTGAAACCCAAAGATTAATATTATACGGCTTATCTGTGGCTGCTTTTATTTGTTTATCTACTTCGTAAATTTCCTGTGGACTTAAAGTGTAAGCACCGTAACCACCTAATCCGCCAAGATTTGAAACCGTCGCTGTTAATTCTACCGTTGATAAATTACCCCCAAAAGGGCCTTGCAAAATTGGATAGTCAATCCCTAACAGTTCCTTAGCTTTTGTATTGTACCACATAGCTTCAAATTTAAGTTATTTATTGGTATCAGTCAACATTTTATTGACGATAAGCCATTTGCCATTAATCTTATGGAAAGATAAAAAATCCCTATAATTAAAGTCGTACATTTTAACATTTAATTCCGCTACAGCGATAGAATTTACAACGCTTATATGTAAAATTTCACCTTTAAAAGATTTTCCCGAATCCTTTGGGCTTTGTCTGTTTTTAACGCCGTCTAAATACAAATCAACGGTTTTAAAATAGGGTTGTCCGTTTATATCTCCGAAAAGAAATGTCCCGGATTGAAAAATACTGCCAAGCAATAATTCATCACCTTCATAAATGCCTTTAAAATAATAGTTTTCTATTGCATCGGTAATAGCCTGAATTTCTATTTGATTTTCCATTTTACTAGTATTTTGAGCTTTTATGCCCTGAAAACTCCAGAGCATAAAAGCAGTTAATAATATAGTTTTCACCTTAATTTAAATTGTGTCCTGCACCTTTTCCGCCATCAACATTGATGATTGATCCGGTAATAAAATTGCTTTTAGCAACTGTGTAGACCATTTCAGAAACATCATCGATCTCTCCTACTCTGTTTAATAAATGCAAACCGGCACTTTTATCTGCGTTATCTCCGTGCATTGGCGTACGAATTACACCCGGAGCAACGGTATTGAAACGAATGTTTTGTTTTCCAAATTCTGCTGCTAACTGAATTGTTAAAGCATGAATTGCACCTTTACTGGCAATTGGAGCCGAAGCCGGCCATCCGCCTAAACCGTGATTTACTAATGGAGTTCCGATATTAATTACAACACCGCCTTGTTGTTTCAGCATTTGCGGAAGCACAGATTGTGTAGTGAAATAAGTTCCTTTTAGGTTGGTTTTCAAAAATGTATCTAGATACGCTTCGTCTACTTCTAAAAATGGCTTGCTGGCAAAAATCCCTGCATTATTAACCAATACGTCTACAGAACCAAATTTTTCTAAAGCAATTTTAACCAATTGCTCACCTGTTTTTTTATCGCTTACATCTCCCGCAAACATTGCAAGATTTTCGCCTGCACCAAATTCATTGAAAGTTTTTTCTAATGAAGATGCTGTAACTGAGTTTATAACCACATTATCGCCTCTGTCTAAGAAATATTTAGCGATTCCTTTTCCGATACCAGAAGCTGCTCCGGTAACGATTATTGTTTGTTTTTTCATGATTTTTATTTTTTATCGGCTGTAATGCCTTTTTCTCTTAATACTGATACTTGTTCTCCTGCATAACCCCAATCGTCTAATTCGATTTCCTGAATCACAACGTGAGTCAAATGCGGATCTTTATTTAATACTTCTGTAATCAGGTTGGTAATGCCGCTGATTAATTGTTGTTTTTGCCCGCGTGTTACTCCTTCGCGGGTCAATTCGATTTTTACGTAAGGCATGATAATTAGTTTTTAGATTGTCCTGTAAAAACAGCTTCGGCAGTGATATTGAAATCTAGCTCAAAGTCGTTGTAGATTAGTGTGTCTCCTAAATCTTTGAAGAAATTTCCTGAACGGAATTTGATATCGTATTTGGTACGATCGATAATCAATTTACCTCCAAGTGAAAGTGTATTGTTGTTACTGTTTACCTGTACTTCAAACCCAACAAGATGTGTAATATCTTTTATAGTCAGGTTTCCTTCAAGGTAATACGTTGTGCCTGATATTTCTTTTACGTTTAAAATATCTAATGTTGCTGTTGGGAATTTTTCGATAGAGAAAAAATCATCAGATGCAAGGTGTCCTGCAAATTGAGTGTTCGTTGCCGGATCTGTTACATCCAGAATTTTAATCGAAGTGGTGTCGATAACAACATTCCCTCCTTTTATTTTTCCATCATTAAAGATGAAATTACCATTTTTGATACCAATTGTACCATTATGTGCACCAGTAACTTTTCTACCAGTCCATTCTACGCTGCTGTTTGAGCTTACGATTTTAAAATTTATTGTTTCCATTTTTTGTTGTATTTAAAAGTACAGTACAAAGGAACGGCGACTATGGAAATTGGTTACGTGATGTAGATCACATTCTTATTTTTGAGGTTCAAAGGTGCAAAGGGACAAAGAGACAAAGGTTTTTATATTGATATCGAATTTTAAATATAGCCAGCGGTTTCAACCGCTGGAACGCAAAGTATTGCCATAATCAAGACCCCTGTGGTTGAAACCACAGGCAATATTTTTATAGCGATAAAAAATCTGCGAGAAACAAAATCTACGCAAAACAAAAAAATAACCCGTAAAATCCGTGGGCTACAAAAACTAAGAATTATAAAGTCGGCTAAGGGTTTCTCTCGAAACACCCAAATAAGCCGCAATCAAATGCTTTGGAACTAAATTGTATAATTGAGGATATAAAGCCAAAAGTTCTTCGTAACGAATTTTGACGTTATTATTCATAAAAGATAAAAGCCTTTTTTGAGAAGCGATGTAGCCTTTATTCGTTCTCCATCTAAAAAAATGTTCCACCTGATGAAATTCGGTGCAGAGTTTTTCGCGGTCGGTGTTAGAAAGGCAAAGCACTTCGGCGTCCGTAATGCAATCAACATTTATAGCAGCCGGAGTTTGGTTGTAAAGTGCATTATAATCAGATGTCCACCAAGTTGGCATCGCAAACTGTAAAATGTACATTTTGATTTCGTCATTAATATAAAAAGCCTTTAAACAACCCGAAATCACAAAATACTCACAATCTACTTTATCGCCTGCGCTAATAATTGTTTGCCCTTTTTTAAAAGATAAGGATTTGAAATGCGAAAAGAAATAATCAAACTCTTCCTCTGTCAGCGAAACTGTTTTGGCGATATGTTCTTTTAAAAGTGTTTTGGCTTCCATTTTAAATGGTGACTATTGGGTTTGAAAATCTTTTGTAAAGTTATAAAATCAAATGAACTTATTGATTGTCTATTTCGGATTTGAATTTGTCCGTTTCACCAAAATTTGAATATGAAACCGATTGCCGTTGCCGCAAATTTGTCCTGTTTAACAACTTAAAATTTAAAATCATGAATGCAAAAACAACAAAAATTATTTATTGGACAGGAATTATTTTAACTTCTTTATGGTTTGGTGCCAGCGGATTTTTTGAACTTACAACCAACAAATTGGTTTGGGAAATTACACAACTATTAGGTTATCCAGCTCATTTTATTTACATCCTGGGTGTAATGAAAGTTTCAGGAGTTATCACATTATTAATTCCGAATAAACTATTACGATTAAAAGAATGGGTATTTGCCGGAGTATTTTTTGACATTATTTTCGCTTTCTTTTCAAAATTGGTTGTATTAGGTTTTCCTGCAACTATTGATGCTATTATTGCTTTTGTTATGGTAAGTGTTACTTATATAATGTTTAGAAGATTATATACTGCAACTTATACAGTTAACTAATTTTTTTCGCCACAAAGTCGCGAAGACGCAAAGTTTTTATTTCACGCAGATTAAGCAGATGTGCGCAGATTTTTTTTTAAATAATCTGCGCACATCTGCTTAAATCTTTTTAAATCTGCGTGAAATAAAAAAATCCATTAATCCTTTTAATCTGTGGCAAAAACAAAACTTAGCGCCTTTGTGTCTTCGCGGCAAAACACCCTTGAGCCTTAAAACAAATAAATTTGAGCTTTTCAACAAAACAACAACCTTCATTCCCGACGTAAATTTGTAATGAACTTAAAAACACAATTACAATGAACAAAATATGGTTTATTACAGGAAGCTCTCGAGGATTAGGACGTAATCTTACTGAAGCAGTTTTAGAAAGCGGAGACAAAGTAGCTGCAACTGCACGAGACATTAATCAGTTAAATGATTTGAAAGAAAAATTTCAGGATCAGATTCTGCCTTTGAAATTAGATGTTACCAATTATGATGAAGTTCATCAGGCCGTAAATAAAGCTGTTGAATATTTCGGAAAAATTGACGTATTGGTTAACAATGCCGGATTCGGAATTATTGGCGCTGCGGAAGCTTATACAAGTGAACAAGTTAGAAGTCAGTTAGAAACTAATTTATACGCACCAATTGAAATTACACGTGCCGTTCTGCCTTTTATGCGTAAACAAGGTTCTGGCCGAATTTTACAAATAAGTTCTGTTGGCGGACGCGTTGGAAATCCAGGTTTAACCATGTATCAGGCAGCGAAATTTGGTTTAGGCGGATTTACTGAGGCTTTAGCCAAAGAAGTTGCTCCGCTTGGAATTTTGGTTACGAGCGTTGAACCAGGCGGTTTCCGTACGGATTGGGCTGGCGCATCGATGACGTATGCCGAAGATATTGAAGGCTATGAAATGGTGAAACAACGTACCGATTTCTTTAAAGGAGGAAATTTTGTTCCGGTTGGTGACCCTGAAAAAGCGGCTAAAGTAATGGTTGATCTGGCTTCGCATCCAAATCCGCCTGTACATCTTGTTTTGGGAAGCGAGGCAATTGGAATTTTACAAAACGCTGATCAAAACAGAACGGAAGAAATGGAAAAATGGATGAATGTAAGTTTGTCTACAGATCATGAGGATTCTGGAAGTTTTTTTGATTCAGCTCAGGGAAAATGGTATACTGGTAAGAAATAAGCATTATCAATGGTTAATGAAACACATAGGGACATAGTTTTTCTTTGTCTATAAAGGCGTTTCACTTGTTTTGAACAAACATAGTTTGATACTCTCTCGCAGATTTTGCAGATTACACAGATTAAATAAAAAAAAATCTGCTTGATCTGCTAAATCTGCGGGAAACATTATTTTAAGTTTTTTGTTTAAAACACAAAACTATGTGTGAAAATCTAGATTTTTAAAACATCTTTTATTTAGAATATAATCTATGTTTCTATGTGTTTAAAATATTCTCCAACTTTAATTTTTATAAATTTGTGATATGAACGATTCAAAAATAAATCAGAAAACCTCGCCAATTGCGTATTCCTGCTATTACACACAAAATCGCGAAGGCGAGCAATTTGCTGCACAACATGTTTTGAGTTTTCAGATTTCGGGAATTTTGACTTTAAATAATGGCAATAAAGAATACGTTTTTAATCCTGGCGATTTTAGATTTATCCGAAGAAATCAGCTCATAAAATTCATCAAACAACCTGATCCGAATACCGCTTTTCAGTCTATTTCGATTTATCTGAATCAGGAAGCACTTCGGGATTACTCTATACAATACAATCAGAAAACAAGTTTGATTAAAAGTCCGGAAACGGAAATGGTTTTACAATTAAAAGAAGTTCCGTTATTGAAAAGCTTTATGAATTCGCTGATTCCGTATATCAATGAGGATCAATTGATCAATGAAGAACTTCAAACTTTAAAAGTAAACGAAGCCATTACTATTTTACTGCAATGTCATCCGGAATTAAAAGATATTTTATTCGATTTCAATGAACCCGGAAAAATTGATTTGGAAGCATTTATGAAAAAGAATTTTCATTTTAATGTACAATTAGACCGTTTTGCTTATTTAACGGGAAGAAGTTTAGCGACTTTCAAAAGGGATTTTCAACGTATTTTTGATCTTTCCCCAAGTCGTTGGCTCATTCAGAAAAGATTACAGGAAGCTTATTATCAAATTAAGGAAAAAGGAAAAACACCTTCGGAAGTTTATTTAGAAGTGGGATTTGAGGATTTATCGCATTTTTCGTTTGCTTTTAAGAAACAGTTTGGGTTACCGCCTTCTAAGGTTTAGTGGTCAGTGGTCAGTTTTTTTTAGTAATCAGTCGCAGGATTTAGTCACAGTTTGTCATTTCGAGGAACGAGAAATCGCACCAGATATTCCGCACAGTAATTCTCCAATCTTTGGCGAGTTTCGTGTGCGATTTCTCGTTCCTCGAAATGACAAACTGCATTAGGTTAATTCTTTAAACTGATACTAAAACTGATCATTAAAAAAAACTGATCACTGACCACTAAAAAAACTATCTATTCTCCAGCCAGCTTAAAAATGCTGTTGCTTTTTCTTTTCCTACTAATAATTTTTCTTCAGTTGGAATGGTAAGTTTGAGAATCAATTTTCTTGAGAAATAATGCTCTGCTTCTCTAATTGCCGAAAAGTTCACCAAATACTGTCTATTAATTCTGAAGAACTGAATGGCTGATAAAAGCTTATGAACTTCATCCAGAGATTGTGTGATTTGATATTCGGTTTTATCAAAAGTTACGATTGTTGGGGTTTCGTTTTTGATGTAGAAAAAGGCAATATTCTCTGTTTGAATCGTTTGATATTTATTGTTTTTAAAAACTAAAAAACTGCTTTTTCCTTTATTTTCTCCTGTTCTCGTTAAGAGATAATCGAAATCAGGCATCATTTTTTTATTTCTTTGGAAGAAGTTTTTCAGTTCACCTGCTTTTTTAATTGCCTGAGAAATACTTTCTCTTGAAAAAGGTTTTAAGACATAATCGATTCCGTTTGATTTGAAAGCGTCGATAGCATAATCATCAAAAGCAGTACAGAAAATTACCGGAGACAAAACCTCTACATTTTTGAAGATTTCAAAGCTCAAACCATCCGCAAGCTGAATATCCATAAAAATTAAATCGGGCTGATCGTTTTCTAGAAGATAACTTACAGCTCCGTCAATACTTTGAATATACGACAAAATTTGAGCATCGGGTCTGATACTCAAAATTAGCTGACCAAGTGCTTTGGCCGTTTTTATTTCATCTTCAATTATTACGATAGTCATAAATCAGTGGTATTTTTACTTTAAAAAGGGTTTCGGTTTTATCAATTTCAATTTCCTTGTTAACCAAATGCAGAAAACGCTGATTGATATTGTTCAGTCCAACGCCGGTTGACAAAGTGCCTCGTTTCAGCTGAATTGGATTTTCAATTACTAGAAAATCATTTTCGGTATATAATTTAATTTTCAAAGGTTTATCAAGCGAAACAACATTATGTTTGATACAGTTTTCGATTAATAATTGAAGCGAAAAAGGCGGAATCGCGCAATCGTATTGTTTTTCGTCGATTTCTTTTATCACTTCAAATCCGTCTTCAAAACGGGCTTTCAGTAGATATACATACGAATCTAAAATTTGTAATTCTTCCTTTAACGGAATCAAATCCATTTTTCTGCTTTCGAGAGTAAATCGGTAAAAATCAGATAATTTCAGAATAAAATCAGAACTCTGCGGATCCTGCATATCAACCATCGATTTTAAAGTATTTAAACTATTAAACAAAAAATGCGGATTTACCTGCTGCTTCAATAATTCGTACTGCGCTCCTAAATGTACTGCTTTGGTACGTTCCAACTCTACTCCCATTTGCTGTGTTTGGTAATTCTGAAAAAGTAAATGCAGAAACATATACACAATCAAATTGATTAAAATACCTCGAAGCTCGAACATGATTGGCGCGTCCATTTTTGAAACCTGAAAAAGTTCCTGATGTGCAATTACGAGAATCACCATCAGCAAAATCCCCAAAACAACACTTAGTAAAAGTTTCCAGTTAAACAGACTTTTATTGGTGCGCTGCGAGGAAAATTTGGGTAAACTATAAATGTTGTAATACCATATAAAAAGGGAAAACAGCAGTGTAATTGAAGAGTTTATGATGATGTCTCCAGGCGTAGAATCGGCATCAAATAATTTTGGAATTGAAGCCAGAATTGCAAGTGCAATTGAGCTTCCCAAAATAATTTTGAGCGAAACCTGAAAACGTTTTGATTTTTCCATAATTGTATCGTTTTTTTTCCTGTTTGTCAAAGATAGTTTTATTTTGAAAAAAGATTTTATGCAGATTTAAAAAGTCAGCCCAAAGTATTGTCATTTCGACGAAGGAGAAATCTCAACGAGAAGCTCTACAAAGATTGGCGACATACTGTATGGAGCTACTTGCGAAGATTTCTCGTTCCTTGAAATGACAAATGTGACGAGGTATTTTTTTTAATCTCGCAAAGCCGCAGAGGCGCAAAGTTTTTATTCGCAAATTGTTTGGGAATAGAATCTACAAAATCTGCCTGAATCTGTCAAATCTGCGTGAAATATATTTTTAATTCTCCCGCAGATTTAGCTGATTTTGCAGATAAGAAAGGAAAAAAAATCTGCTAATCTGCTAAATCTGCGAGAAAGAAAAAATTTAAGCTCGTTTTACTTCTAAAATTACCCCTGAATTCATATCCTGTACAAACCCAATAATCTCAAAATCCTGTGTATTATAATTTTTAGGAAGATGAACCGATGCTGTTCCTTTTTTTACTTTGTTTAAATCTACCCATTGCAGATTACGAACGATTTGATAGTGAGATAAAACTCTATGAGCATTCTCCCCTCTTTTTACATTGCTTTTGGCTTCTTTTTGAACTACAGCAATTAATAAACGGCTGTTTTTTGAAGTTCCTTCCACATTATAATTCACAGCAATAGAATTCGCATTTTGACTTGCTTCTAAGCTTAAATTCGTCGAAGCAGGTTTTGAAAGTGCCGATTTAATTCCGTTTCGTAAACTTGTTTCCTGAGAACCGATATAATCTATTTTTCCGTTTATGATTACCTGCGGTGTATAGATTGGATCTTTCTCCATGTATTTTGCATAATCGTATTGTCTTTTGGTATAATCGGCATTACTGAAAATGTCTTTCCAGCCTTGTTTGTCCCAATAATCAACGTGATAAGAAAGTACGTAAACATTTTTATCTTTTAATTCATTTTGAATTTTCCCCAATAATTCATCTGCTGGTGGACAGCTCGAACAGCCTTCGGAAGTGTATAATTCTAAAAGAGCAAAACCTTTTTTATCTTGATTGCTTTGGCTGAAAATGGTGTTTCCTGTTAAGAAAAACAGCATTGTAAAAGCACTTATTATTTTTATCTTTTTCATGATTCCTATTTATTTCCTGCAAGGTTTTAAAACCTTACAGGTATTTTTTTTATTTAGAAAGTCTATAATTTAAACCTACAAGGTTTTGAAAACCTTGCAGGTTAAACAACTTAGAAATTAAAGGATGTTAATCTCTACGTTTATATTTCCTCTTGTTGCTTTTGAGTAAGGACAAGTTTGGTGTGCCTGAGCCGCTAAAGCTTCCGCAGTTTCACGATCAATACCCGGAAGGTTGATGTTTAAACGTGCTTGTAAAGAATATTCTTCTTCAGTTACACATAAATCTACTTCTGCATCTACTGCCGTTTCTGCCGGAAGTCTAACTCCCAATTTCGAAGCTGCGATTCCTAATGCTCCAATAAAACATGCTGACCATCCTGCAGCAAATAACTGCTCCGGATTTGTTCCCGGACGCGATGTTCCCGGTGAACTTAATTTGATATTCAATTGTTCATCTGAACTTTGAGAAGCGCCTTCTCTACCACCTGTTGTGTGTGTTTTTCCTGTGTATAAGATTTTTGTTTCCATGTTTAAAAAATTTTAGATTGTTGATTTTAGATTTTAGATTATTTGTTGGAATTTATTTTTCCCACAATCTTGTCATTTCGACGAAGGAGAAATCTTCGTAAGTAACTCCGTCAGGAATGTCGCCAATCTTTGTAGAGTTTCTCGTGGAGATTCCTCGTTCCTCGGAATGACAAGATTATGCGTAATTGGAATTTATTTCATCCCATCTACGTCAATTATCGCTTGTGCAAATGATTTTGGGTCTTCTTGCGGAACATTGTGTCCTATTCCTTTTAGAATTCTGTGGGCGTATTTTCCGGTGAATTTGTTTGCGTATGCTTTTCCATCTGCAAAAGCGCCGTCAAAATCACTTCCTATTGTAATGGTTGGTACTTTAATTTCCGGTCTTGCTGCAAGGCGTTTTTCTAAACTGTCGTATTTAGATTCTCCTGCTTCAAGCGATTGTCTCCATCTGTAATTGTGAATTACAATTGCAACGTGATCTGGGTTATCAAAAGATTGTGCTGTTTGATCGTAAGTAGCTTTGTCGAAATTCCATAACGGAGAAGCGATCTGCCAAATTTGTTTGTTGAATTCATATGTATTTTGGCTGTAGCCTAATTTTCCTCTTTCAGTTGCGAAATAATATTGGTACCACCATCCTAATTCGGCTTTTGGAGGTAATGGTTTTAAGTTAGCTTCTAAATTCACTACTAAATAACCACTTACCGAAACCAAACCTTTTACACGTTCCGGCCAAAGTGCCGCCATAACTACTGCAGTTCTAGCTCCCCAATCGAATCCGCCAACTACTGCTTTGTCAATTTTTAAAGCATCCATAAAAGCAATAATATCAGTTGCTAAAGCTGCTTGTTGTCCGTTTCTGAAAGTGTCTTTTGAAAGGAAAGTTGTTGTTCCTGAACCTCTTAAATAAGGTGTAAATACATGATAGCCTTTTGAAACTAAAATTGGCACTACTTCATTGTAACTGTGAATGTCATAAGGCCATCCGTGAAGTAAGATTACCGGAGTTCCGTTTGAAGGACCAGCTTCAGTATATCCTACGTTTAATAATCCGGCGTTGATTTGTTTTAAAGTTCCTAGTGAACCGTCTTGTTTTTCTGTTTGTGCAATTGCTGCTGCGTTTACTAAAATAAAGGCAATTAAAAGAACTGCGTTTGTAATTCTGTTTTTGATTTTTAATATCGTTTTCATAATTATTATTTTTTTTATTAGTTGATTATCAGTTAATTTCTTCGTCAAAGGTATCTCGACAATCCTCGTTTTAAAAGAAGAAAAAAGCCGAAGTGGACAAAGTAAAAGGTGAAATGGACAAGGGTCAAGTTGTGAAATGTGAGTAGTTTAGCCGTAAAACTCTATATTCTTATATTTTTTTAGCCACAGGTTAAAGGATTAAAATGATTTTTTCTCTCGCAGATTCTGCAGATTTAGCAGACTATTTTTTATTCGTTTCAAATTATTTAATCAAATCTGCTCAATCTCCGAAATCTGCGGGAAACAAAAACTTTGCGAAACTTTGTGTATCCTTAGCGCACTTTGCGGTTAAACTATTCGCACTTCAATTTGAAACCTGAAACTATTTCTTCATAACCAAAACCGGTTTTCCTTTTTCGACTATATATGTTGCCAGTTCTGATGCTTTTACGTTTGTATTATTTCTAGCGGAGTGAACAACTCCTGCTGGAATAAAAAGAACTTCTCCAGCTTTTAAGGTTACTGGTGCTTGGCCTTCTACTTCATATTCAAGTGAACCTTCTAATACATAAATGATTTCTTCACCCGGATGAGAATGTTTTCCGAAAGCGGTATGTCCGTCGAAATCTATTTTGGCTTGAACGGTTTCTCTTCCCGGAATGCTTAAATCGTGTTTTTGTAAGTCAGTACGTTTTATTCCGGTTTGTGCTGCGATTTGATTCGGAATCAAAAAGGCGATTATTCCTAAAATGATAATGGCGATTATTACCCAAGTTTTTTGTTTTTTAGTTTCCATGATTTTATTTTTTAGTGGTTAGTTTTTTAAACACATAGGAACATAGTTTTTCTTTGTCTGGAAAGCCGTTTTACTTGTTTGTATTCTCTCGCAGATTTTGCAGATAAAGCAGATTTTTTTCTTATTGATCAGCTAAATCTGCCGAATCTGCGTGAAACTTTTTATCGACAAACATAACTATGTGTGAAAATCCAGATTTTTTCAAAAACCTTTATCACGTTTTCAACCTATGTTTATATGTGTTTTAAAAAAAATAAATTATTTTCTCAATGATTTAAAAGCCGCACGAAGTTCAACTGAAAACAATTGCGGTTCTTCCCAAGAAGCGAAGTGTCCGCCTTTGTTTACTTCTTTAAAATAAATTAAGTTTTTATATGCTTTTTCAGCCCATGTTTTTGGTGCTTGGTAAATCTCTCCTGGGAAAACGGTTATCGCAACCGGAATTTTGATTTCGGCTGTTTTTTGTTCTACGGCATTGAAGTTATTGTTGTTATTCTCCCAATATAAATTAGCAGATGAATTGGCAGTATTCGTAAACCAGTAAAGCGAAATATCATCCAGCATTTCATCTTTAGTCAATGATTTTTCAGCATTTCCTCCGCTGTATGTCCAATCGTTGAATTTATCTAAGAAAAACGAAGCCAAACCAACAGGAGAATCCGTAAGTCCGTAACCTAAAGTCTGCGGACGAGTCACCATCATTCCGGCGTAACCACCGCCTTTTGTATATAATTTATTCAGCGAATTAAAAGCTGCATTTTCTTTAACCGATAATCCTTTTGGTGCCGGATCTCCGTCTTTAAGCGCTTTGGCAACATCTGCCGGAACCGTTGCGGGCATATTTACGTGAATTCCCAATAAACCTTCTGGAGCCTGGCGCGCCATCGCATCGGCAATTACAGAACCCCAGTCACCACCTTGCGAAACATAATGCTTGTAACCCAAACGTTTCATTAAAACATCCCACGCATTTCCAATTTTCTCTGGTCCCCAGCCTGTTCCTTTTGGCTTTTCAGAAAAACCATAACCCGGCATTGAAGGAATAACCAAATCAAAAGCATCTTCGGCTTTTCCGCCATACGCTGTTGGATCTGTCAATGGACCAATTACTTTTAGAAGTTCAAAAAATGATCCCGGCCATCCGTGAGTAATAATTAACGGTAACGCATTTTTATGTTTTGATTTAATGTGAATGAATTGAATATCCAGTCCGTCGATATTGGTTACAAATTGAGGAAGTTCGTTTAGCTTTTCTTCTGTTTTGTGCCAGTCATAATCGGTTCCCCAATATTTTACCAGATTCTGAATCTGCTCTAGTTTTACTCCCTGTGATTGATCTGTTACGGTTTCTTTATCCGGCCATCTAGTAGCATTTACACGATTGCGAAGTTCTGTAATCGCTTCCTGTGAAACGCTTATATGATACGGACGAATTAAATTACAATCGGTTTTAGTTTCGTTCTGTGCAAAAGATACGGCAGTTGCCAACATAAAAGTTCCAGTGGCAATGACGTTTAAAAAACTACGCTTGTTTAGTTGAAGTGTTTTCATTTTTTTTGATTTTTAAATTATTTGAATATCAGTTAATTTCTTCGTCAAAAGTATATCGATAACCATTCTTACGAAATGAGAAAACAGTCCAAACGGACGAAGTTTGAGGTGAAACGGACAGAGTGGAATGTGATTTTTTTTAATGCAAAGCGCGCTAAGGTTTTTTGGCTCGTTTGGTTTTATAAAAATGCGAAGATCGCAAAGCTATGTGGGTAATAACTTTGCGATCTTTATTTGTGTTTTTGCTACAGATTATTATTTTTTTGCCAGAGATTAAAGATTTACTCCCGCAGATTCTGCAGATTGAGCAGATTGTTATTTTCTTAATTCATTGTGAATAATCAAAAAAATCTGCTAAATCTGTTAAATCTGCGGGAGACAAAAAAACTTCGCGACTTAGCGAGATTAAAAATCTTAGCTCCCGATAGCTATCGGGATTGCGTAAACCTTAGCATCTTTGTGGTTAAATCACCAGCAGAATTAACAATTAATAATTCACCATTAACAATTAAGCTAACACCATTCCCCCATCCATAATAAAATCTGCTCCGGTGATGAATTTTGCTGCTTCACTGCTTACATACGAAACCATTTTGGCGACGTCTTCAGATTTTCCCATTTGTTTTAATGGTACTTTCTCGACAACCATATCCATAATACCATTTACAGTGGCTTCATCTAAACCAACTTTTTTCATTACTTCGGTTTGGGTTGGTCCCGGACTAACAGAATTTACTCTGATTTTTCTAGGTGCTAATTCCAAAGCTGCTGATTTCATAACCGAATTCAAAGCTGTTTTACTTGCCGAATAAACCGAAGAACCCGGTCCCGGCATACTGGCAGTATTCGAAGAAAGAAATACAACCGATGCACCATCATTCAAAATTGGGATAAATCGGCTTAATGTGAAATATGCGCCTTTAAAATTTACATTCATGATACTGTCAAATTGTTCTTCTGCTGCCTGCTCGATATTTCCTAATCCGGCAATTCCGGCATTGATGAAAAGGATGTCTACTTTTCCAAAATCCTGTTTAACTTTTAAAGCCAGACTCTCAATATCAGAAATACTCGATTGATCTGATGTTATTGCTGTTACGCCCAGTTCCAGTGCTGCTTTTTCAATTGCTTCTTTTCTTCTTCCGGTAATAATAACCTGTGCTCCCTGTTCTTTTAACTGTTTTGCTGTTGCATAGCCTATACCGCTGTTTCCGCCTGTGATTACGGCTACTTTATCTTTTAAATTGTCCATTTTTATATGTTTTAAATTAACGGGACAAAGTTAAATTGCAAATAGTATTGCTTTTTTAAAGGTATCATAGAGTATACTGGAAAGTAGATTTTAACATTTAAATATTCTCAAAAATCAATTTCAGGCAAAACTCAAAAATTACTGTTAAATATTTAGATTGAATGTGCAGTTATTTGGTTAAAATTATCCGATTTATTCATATTTAAAGATCAATTCTCTTAATTTATTTTTAAAACTTCATTAAACAGCTGTTAAATCTTAATGAGAATTCATTGTAAATTCTGTAAGAAAACGTATATTTGAGATAATACTGAATTTTTATATCGTGCAGGAAAAAACAAAAACACATCATTTTATATTCCCAAAAACGCCTACAGGCGTTGACGGACTAGACGAGATTACTGATGGCGGTTTCCCAAAAGGACGCCCAACCTTAATTTGCGGTGGTGCCGGCTGTGGAAAAACATTATTATCAATGCAGTTCCTTATTAAAGGAATTACAGAATATAACGAACCCGGGGTTTTCATGTCTTTTGAGGAACCATCAGACGATCTTACCTTAAACGTAAAATCACTCGGCTTTGACCTCGAGCAGCTCAAAAAGGATAAAAAACTCGTTGTAGATCATGTCCGCGTCGAAAGATCAGAAATTGAAGAAGCGGGCGAATACGATCTTGATGGTTTATTTATAAGATTAGGCCACGCCATCGATTCTATAAAAGCAACGCGTGTAGTACTGGATACAATCGAATCTTTATTTGCTGGCCTTGACAATCAGGCGATTTTAAGAGCCGAATTACGAAGATTATTTCATTGGCTGAAAACAAAAGGCGTAACTGCTGTAATTACGGGAGAACGCGGCGAAGCAACCTTAACCCGACAAGGATTAGAAGAATATGTTTCAGACTGTGTTATTGTTCTCGATCATCGTGTTATTGAACAGGTTTCGACCAGAAGACTTCGTATTGTAAAATACAGAGGTTCAACACACGGAACAAACGAATATCCGTTTTTAATTGATGAACAAGGTATTTCGGTACTTCCTATTACATCGTTAAAACTCGACAACGAAGTTTCTTCGGATATTATTTCTACAGGAGTTCCCGGATTAAACGAAATGTTTCATAGCGGCGGATTCTATCGCGGAAGCAATATTTTAATTTCAGGAACTGCGGGAACAGCTAAAACTACGGTTGCCTGTTATTTTGCCAATGAACAATGCGAAAAAAACGAAAAAACGATTTATTTCGCTTTCGAAGAATCGCCGCAGCAATTGGTTCGCAATATGAAATCAATTGGAATTGATCTCGACAAACATATCAAAAAGGGTATTTTGCAAATCCATTCTTCACGTCCGTCATTAAATGGTCTTGAACTGCATTTACTTACACTTCGAAAATTAATAAAAGAATTTCAGCCTACCACTATTATTATTGATCCAATCAGTAATCTTATTACAGTAGGAAGCGAACAGGAAGTCCGTTCTATGCTGGTAAGGCTCATAGATATGCTTAAAGCAAATAATATTACGGCTTTGTTTACATCATTAAATAAACAAACAGATAATTTTAGACCAGATCTGGCAGAAGAATCCGTATCGTCTTTAGTCGATACCTGGATAACGGTTCGTGATATGGAAGGCGTTGGAGAAAGAAACCGCGGTATTTTTATTATCAAAGCCAGAGGAATGGGACATTCTAATCAGGTTCGCGAATTTGTGATCACTAAAAAAGGAATCGAATTACTCGATGTAGAATTAGGTCCGCAGGGAATCCTGACCGGTGCTGCCAGACAGTCGCATCAGTTTAAGAAAACCATTTCTGATATTAAACTTCAAAACGAAATCAGCAGAAAAGACCGTGAAATTGAGCGCAAACGCAAAGTTTTGGAAGCCAATATTGAAGCCTTGAGAACCGAATTTGAATCGGCAGAAGAAGAATTGAGTATCCTGAAAGCAACAGAAGAATTACAGGCTAAATTATCTTCTAAGAAAAAAGAAAATTAAAATGAAAAAAGAAGTAGCCGAATGGCAATTATTGCTCTATATAGCAGGCCAGACGCCAAAATCGATCAAGGCACTTGAAAATATAAAAAAGTACGCCGAAGAACATTTAAAAGGAAAATACAGCATCGAGATTATCGATTTGCTGAAGAATCCGCAATTGGCAGAAGGCGATCAAATTTTGGCTGTACCAACCCTGGTCAGGAAATTTCCTGAGCCAATCCGTAAAATTATAGGTGACCTTTCTAATGAAGAAAGAGTGCTTGTAGGGCTTAATATTAAACCTATAAACGCTTAATCATGGAAGATTCATCTGATGGCACAAGTACAACCAAACATAAGTTCATACTTTTTGTTTCAGGTATGTCTGTTAAATCAGGACATGCAATTGAAAATTTACGCAGAATATGCGATACTTATCTCAAAGAAAACTACGAATTAGAAATCGTAGACATCAGCAGGGATAAAGAACAGGCCGTGATACATCAGATAGTAGCAATTCCTACGTTATTAAAGATAAGTCCCGAGCCCAAAAGAATCATTTTAGGTGATTTATCAGATAAAGATAAAGTACTGAGAATATTAAATATTATGTAGAATTTGGAGGTTACCGATAAAAATATAGAAGATTTATTGACCGAAATCGAGTCATTAAAAGAACAGCTTTATGAAGCAAACAGTATAGTCGAAGCCATAAAACAAGGAGATGTAGATGCACTGGTAGTAAACAATAACGGAGTACCCCAGCTTTATTCTCTCGAAACGGCCGATTATACGTACCGACTTCTTATTGAAAAGTTCCGACAGGGTGCGCTTAGTATTTCGCGCAAAGGACTCATATTGTACTGTAACGACTACTTTTCTGAACTCGTAGGTATTCCGTCAGAACAAATTATCGGGACGTATTTAAATGAATATTTTGATAATCCCACACAGTTTGTCCAGCTTATTCAGGCACTTCGGTACGGAATCGCCACACACGAAATTCTTTTTAAATCGAGCGAAGACAAAAAAACTTTTCCGGCTTATATCGCACTAACCGATCTGGAACCTTCTGTAGAAGCAATTGGAATTGTGATTACCGATTTGACCGAAAAGAAAAAACACGAAGAAGCCCTCCTCCATCATCAGCAGGAACTAGAAGAAAAAATCAAAGAGTTAAACCGGATTAATACCAATCTCGAAGAGTTTATTCATGTTATCTCGCACGATTTAAAAGAACCGCTGAGGAAAATTGTCATGCATAATGACCGAATCGACGGAAGTTACCTTTCTGATAACGATGCCAAATCAATGAATGTTTTAAAATCATCGGCACTGCGGTTGAATTCTCTGGTTGATGATTTAGTGCAGTATTCGTCGCACACAGCGCAGGAAGAACGAACCGAAATTAATTTAACTTCCATAATAGGCGAAGTAATCGAAGACCTCGAAATTATAATTGCAGATAAAAAAGCCCATATTAAAATAGGAAAACTCCCTGCCATAAAAGCCTCTAAAGTCCAAATCAGGCAGCTTTTTGGCAACCTTATTACCAACGCCATAAAATACAGTAAAGAAGCTGTTGCCCCCCTTATAGAAATTTATCAGGCAGAAAATTTAAATGCCGAAATGCCAAATCAAAATGCTAAATTTGTAAAGATTCAAATTAAAGACAACGGAATTGGCATGGAGTCGAGCCATCTTCTTAAAATCTTTACCATTTTTCAGCGCCTTCATGCCCGAAACGAATATTCAGGAAACGGTATAGGCCTTGCGATTTGTAAAAAGATTATGGAAAACCACTCCGGAAACATTACCGTCGAAAGTACACTGAACGAAGGAACGACATTTAATCTTTACTTTCCAATTGTATAAAATGCCACAAAAAAACAACCTGCATATCATAATTGCCGAAGATGACAATGATGACGCTGATGTGATCTTCGAAACATTCAATCAAAACCCCAATTTTGGCAAAGTAAGCCTTGTAGCCAATGGCGAAGAACTGCTCAATTACCTTAAAGACACGGCAAACGAAAGTCCGGACGTAATCCTGACCGACATCAACATGCCCATTGTCGACGGCATCGAAGCCTTACAGCAAATTTTAAACAATTCAGACTTAAAAAACATTCCCTGCTTTGTTTATTCTACCAGCATAAATCCGTCGTACAAAGAAAAATGCGACGATCTGGGCGTAAAAGCTTATCTTATAAAACCCTATTCATTTGAGGCTTTCGCCGAAATTCCAAAGACAATTTTGAGTATTATCGAAGCTTAGGTTTTCATTTCCATTTCATATATTCGTAATACTATTTAGGAGCTGATTCCTGCTCTCCGCTGTATCTTTTTCTTGCTAAAGAAGCAAGAAAAAGGATGCCGCTTCGATCAGGGCTAGGACACTCGTTTTCATTAGAAGATTTTGTGGAAATTTGATTTAGAAACAAAATTTAAAAGAAATATTTTTCTTACAATTAAAAACATTTTTTGATATCTTTACAGTCCTAAAAGTAAAGTTATGATATCAGAAAAAAAGTTTGCCCGTGTGGTATGGTGGCGGTATTGGAAACAACTGCAACGCTCTCTTTACAGCGTAGGACACCTAAGTCACGCGGGTTTCATTTCCCTAAAGTAAAGATTATGAGTACCAAAACCCTTTCAAAAGAAGCCGAAATTAGGCTTACCAATTTCTTCAATCAAACCGTAGCGCCAGAACAAATGGCAAAAGCCTTAAGACAGGTAAATTTTGTTCTTTCGTTAAGTTTAATAAGAGAAAACGAAACCCTGCAGCAAGAAATACCAAAACTAGAAAACAGCTTTTACTGGCTTAATGAATTGGCTGAGATTTTGAATCCTTATTTGGATGTGGAGTAAAATTATTTTTTTTTTAAAATTTATAAACCCTTGATCATTTGATTGAGGGTTTTGTTTTTTTAATTTATTTTGGAAAATACCGTATAAATACTCTGTGCTTGATTTTTAATTATTTATTACACTTGTTGCAAGCAAATTTTATCCAATTATGGTTTTCCGTAAAATAACTGATTGTTAAATAGTAATCTTTGACAACTCTAAAAAAAATTCGCTTTAGAATAGAAATATAAAAAGTTGATATTAATCCTTATTAATAATTACAAATTATGTTTGATCCAACTGATAGTCATTATCGCTTTAATGAAATGAAAAGCAATAATACATACCGCCGATATAAACAAGCAGATAAAAGTATTGACTTGAATATTTTAGAACCAATTACAAAAGAAATACCAGCGCATGGCAGCTATGGTTCATTATTATTTACTATCGAGTGGAAGAATAAAAGAAAGCAAATCTTAGCTCGTGATCAAAAATGTATAATTTGTTTTTCGATTGAAAATCTTCAAGTACATCATAGACAATATCACTTTATAGTTCGTGAAAACAAATTTAAACTTCCTTGGGAATACGAAGATTACTTATTAATTACACTCTGTGAATCATGTCATAGACGTGGTCATTCAAAATATAAGGTACCAACAATAAACATTTAAAATTTAGAAATATGGGACTATTTAATTTTTTTAATGGAAAACAAAATTCAAACGGTAATACAATAGATGTTCGACAAGACAGTCTTGCAAATCCGCTTGTAGAAATTCCAGAAAACGTTTTTCTTGAAAAAGAAAAAACGACACCAGATGCAATTCAAACTGATCGTACTACTGCATCAAATTCTGAAAACGGGATATCAGTATTATTTAATTTTATCGAAAAGAACTATGAAGGAAAAGGATATGATGATGCTTTAATAAATCCAGACAAAATACATTTAGAACAGAACATCGAAGCATTAAAAAATGATTTAGAAAGAACAATTAGAAAAATAAAAACATTTTATGAAGATTTTATTCGTGAAATAAATTTTCATATTGAAACCAGAAGCCGAAGCGGAATGGTAGATACTGTTGAAGAATTAACGGTAAAAAAAGATACAGCTGAAGAACATATAAATCAAATATTGGTAATTGAGAATGATGCAAAAGAGAATAAAGGTATTGGTTATGGAATTATCTTAAGTTATAAAAGAGGTTTCCATAATGGCTTAGCTGCAATTTCTCATCATTCTATAATGAAAAAGAACTTTTAGTTATGAAAAATATATGGATAAGATTTGGTTGTTTCCTTACAGGATATAACTATGCAATTGTGCAAAATTGCAGCGAAATTTCAGTTAAAACTGTAAAAAGATATACGTCAGCATTATTAATAGTCTGTCTTCTTTGGGCATTTATCGGCTATTCTTTTACGAGTAGATATCTCACAGGAGGCATAATTGCATCAATTTCTGGCTCCATAATTTTTATAATAATTATTATTCAAATTGAACGACAAATAATACTAGCTATTAATCCAAATAATTGGCTTTATGTAACTAGAGGAATTATTGCAATAACCATGGCGATTATTGGATCTGTTATTCTTGATCAAATTATTTTTCAACAAGATATTGAACTTGAAAAAATTACATTTATTGAGGCTAGAGTAAATAAAGCATTAGATTCTAAAACTCGAGAACTAAGAACTCAGATTGATGATTTACAAAAAGCTATTATAGAAAAAGAAACTGAAAGACAAAATTATATTACTGAAATTGCAAGAAATCCTACCTCAATAATATATTCAACCACCTCAACTAATAAAACTGAAAAAAATGTCACATTTGATCCAATAACAGGAAATAATGTTACAACTGAAAAATCAGTCCCTGTTAAAGTAATTAATAGCTCAAATGTACCCAATCCCAAAATTTCTATGATTGCTCCACTAGAAAAATCTATTCATGAATTAAATATTCAAAAATCTAAAAAAGAATCGGCTCTTCTAAATATTCGCCCTCAACTTGAAAAAGATATTTCTAGTAAAGTAGGCTTTTTAGATGAATTAGAAGTAATGTGGAGTTTAATTTCTAAATCTGGTGTTGCATTAACAATATGGCTTATTTGGTTTGTATTACTTTTTGGGATTGAAATGCTAGTTTTAGTTAGCAAGCTTTTTGAGGATGAAAATGATTATGATCGAATTGTTAAGCATCATATGACACTACAAATGAAAAAACTTGATCTTTTTGAACGAATGGCTAAAAGTTAAATAGCTAAACGATTTTCAAAAGAATTAAGCCGTTATTAATCATTGTTTCATACTCAATTATTATGACACCAGTTAAGAATAAATTTTATTGAATATCATTTCCTTACTCAAAAACCTATATTTTTCGATATCTTAGCAAAAATTATATTTACGTAATATAAATCTTATGAATAAAAAAGATCTTTCAGAAAGGGATATTTGCACAAAATTTATAACTCCAGCATTAGTAAAATCAGGTTGGGATTTGCAAAGACAAATTTTAGAAGAAGTCTTTTTTACCGATGGCAAAATATATGTAAGAGGAAAACTTACTGCAAGAGGTGAAAGAAAAAGAGCAGATTATATTCTTTATTATCAAGACAATCCAATTGCCATAATTGAAGCAAAAGATAACAAACATTCTATTCGTTCAGGAATTCAACAAGCATTAAATTATGCCCAGATTTTAGACATTCCTTGTGTATTTAGTAGTAATGGAGATGGCTTCTTATTTCATGATCGAACTGCAAATGATGAAAATATAGAAACTGAATTATCTAATGAAGAATTTCCTTCACCTGAAACTTTATGGAACAAGTACAAAAAATATAAAGGCATTATAAATCCTGAAGGAGAAAAAATAGCTTTACAAAAGTATTTTTCTGATGGTTCAGGCAGAAAACCGAGATATTACCAACAAAATGCCATAAATAGAACCGTTGAAGCAATTGCAAATGGACAAAATAGAATTTTACTAGTTATGGCAACCGGAACTGGAAAAACCTATACAGCATTTCAAATTATATATCGTTTATGGAAATCCAGAACTAAAAAGAGAATTTTATTTTTAGCTGACAGAACTGCTTTGATTGACCAAACAAGAAAAGGAGATTTTAAGCATTTTAAAGATAAAATGACTATTATAAAGAAAAAAGTTCTCACAAATAGTAATGGTAAAGACGAATTAGTAAGCAATAAAAAAAGGGGAATCGATACTGAAGATAAAGCTTATGAAATTTTTCTAGGTTTATATCAAGGTTTAACTAATAATGAACCAGGAATCGAAGATGCCTATAAAGATTTTTCTCCTGATTTTTTTGATTTAATTGTAATTGATGAGTGTCATCGTGGAAGTGCAAATGAAGATAGTACATGGCGTGAAATTTTAAAATATTTCAATAAAGCAACCCATATAGGTTTAACTGCCACTCCAAGAGAAACTAAAGAAACTAGTAATACCGAATATTTTGGAGATCCTGTTTACACTTATTCCTTAAAACAAGGAATTGATGATGGCTTTTTAGCACCTTATAAAGTAATTCGTGTCGCAATTAATGTTGATACTGAAGGTTACAGACCACAAAAAGGGAAAACTGATAAAGAAGGAAATCTAGTTGAAGATCGCATTTATAACAGAAGAGATTTTGACAAAAAACTTGTTATTGATGAACGAACTGATATAGTTGCGCAAAAAGTGACAGAATACTTAAAAGGACTAGATCGTTTTGCGAAAACAATTATTTTTTGTGTGGATATTGATCACGCTGAACGCATGCGAAAAGCAATTTCTATACATAATGCTGATTTAGTATCAGAGAATTATAAATATGTAATGCAAATTACTGGTGATAATGAAGATGGGAAACGCATAAGGTTGAAATACGGAATTAGGTAAACGCACAATTGTATGTAAATTACAGTCTTCTAAAAGTTTCTGTCTTATACGTTGTTTTACTCCATCACCTGTAAGTGAACCATCGGGCAAAACAATTCCTGCACGACCATCTTTTTTTAATAAATGAATCATTAAAATCAAAAATAAATCGGCACTTTCTTTTGTCCTAAAGTTTTGTGGAAAGTTAGTTTCATTATTATTAGCAACTATTCCGCCAAATGGAGGATTTGCCAAAATCGCATTTACTCTATGCTTTTCTGTAAAATTACTTAAAGGCTGATCTAATGCGTCGCCAAAACGAATATTTGGCACTTCTATATCATGTAAGATCAGATTTGTTGTTGCGAGTAAATAAGGAAGAGGTTTATATTCCCATCCCATTACATTTTCACCTATACTTTGAAGATCTTCGATGCTATTAGCTTGTTTTTTTAAATGTTCAATAGCAGAAGTTAAATATCCTGCCGTTCCACAGGCTGGATCCAATATTTTTTCACCCAATTGTGGGTTGATCATTTCCGTAATAAATGAAGTAATGGCTCTAGGGGTATAAAATTCGCCACTTTTACCAGCACTTTGTAATCCTTTTAAAATAGTTTCATATAATTCTCCAAAGGCATGACGGTCTTTGGCGACATTAAAGTCCATTTCGTTAAGTTTGTTCAAAACTTTACGAATATTGGTACCACTTTTCATGTAGTTATGATTGCCATCGAAAACCTCACGCACGATTAATGCACGGCGGTTTCCGGTACTCACATCTATATTACGTAAAGCAGGGAATAATTGTCTGTCAACAAATTCTAATAATTCGTCTCCCGTCATTCCTTCAGAATCACCTGCCCAGTTTCCTTTTTCATTTACCCAATGAAATAAATCTGGAATTGGGGAAGTATAACTATCATCAAGTAATTCTAATTCTTTGTCTTTATCTGAAAATATTTTAAGAAAAAGCATCCAGCCTAACTATTCTATTCTTTGTGCATCACCGTTTAGACCAGTGTCTTGCCACATTATGTTTTGTATGCTTTTTAGTATTGAGGAAATGTTAGACATTATATATTTGGGCTAAAGTTTGAGAAAAAATATTTTCTGTTGTATGATTATGTTCTTTAATTATTATATGACAATCCTGTAGTCTATTATTATCAAGTTGATGTAGCATAAAATCCCGTTCGTCATTTATAAGATTAACTACGGTTTCCGGAGTTACATTAACAGCAATAAAAATTGCTCTAGCATAATTAAATCTTGTTAGGAACTTAAATAGCTTAGTTAAGTCATTTTTTAAATCTCTGTTCGATAGTTCGGGTTGGCTTTTTATTTCAATAACAAAAGCATTAGAATCTTCCGAAGGTATGTGAAATAACAAATCTGGAATATAAGACGCACCCAATCTTTGATAACCAAAATGATTGACTACTTCTTCAACATCCATTTTTTTAATCTCACCTTGTAAGCAATGTCTAGGAAAAAAATCGTCTGTAGTCCTAATTGTATTAATTTCAATTCGCATTTGATGATATAATTCATAAGCAAATCCTCGTTCACTATATCTATAAAAAGTATTACCTCTAAAATGCCCCAAATTCCTTAAATGATATCTAAATTGGTGAAAATTATTACTGGCAGTATAGAAATATTCATTTTCTACAAGATTTAATGATCTAATTACTAGATCAACAAATATGTCGTGATTATTCATTTTTATTATACTTTTCTATATAATTCTGTTTCTAATTCTTTAACTGCTTCTGTATAACTATCTTTTCCTCCAAAAATCCCATTGACAATTTCTAATGTAGAACCAAAATTATCAAAAGGTTTTACACGCAGTACTTCAATACTTTCAATATTTTCTACACCTTCATCTGCATATTTATCTAATAAAGTTTCTAATACTTTACGAGCATTCGCTTCGTACTTTGTAAAATAGTTACGCTTTTTGACATTGTTTGCACGTTCTAGTCTTGTCAACGGTTTTTGATCATAAGCTACATGGCAAATTAAGTCAAATAAATCTACTTCTTTGCCAACAGCATGGTATAAAGCATCAACTAAAATTCCTTGTTCTTGTAATTCTTTGATAATGGCATCTTTACGATTAGCTTGATTCCATGTCAATAAAAAATCATCTAATGAAGTATATTTTCCTTTAATAATTTCTTTTGTATGGTCTTGAAGACTAACAGTAATAGGTTTTCCATTTGAATCGAAATACAATTCACGACTTACTAAAACAGATACATCTATACCGTTTATGTATTGTTTTTCTCTTTTTTTGTATTCTGTATTTGGTTCATTTAAAGTATTTCGAACTTTTGGCTGCTCCAAAATGATTTCTTCACCGCTTATTTCATCAATTATCGGGGAATATTCATTTTCTTCTTCATCAATTATATGAGTTAAATCTACATCATCCGTAATTGGTTTTATTCTTAAAGGATCTCCATCAAAAGTCGGATCAGCAAAATTATCAGTAGCATTTCTAAAATCCAAAATGGTAAAATAAAGTTTATTAAATTCTTCATTAATCCTTGTTCCGCGACCTACTATTTGCTTAAACTTGGTCATTGAATTAATATTAGTATCTAAAACAATTACTTTACAGGTTTGAGCATCGACACCTGTTGTCATCAATTCGGAAGTAGTTGCTATAACAGGGTAAATCTCTTCGGGATTTATAAAATTGTCAAGTTCACGTTAGTAGCTACAAATTTACTGTTTTTTACTAAAGGAACGCCTACCAAAGAAATCTGGTATTATGAACACAGGTTACCTGAAGGACATAAAGCATATAACAAAACTAGACCTATACAGATAAAAGAATTTAATCCAATCAAAACTTGGTGGAATGATCGTAAAGAAAGTGAAATTGCTTGGAAAGTAGATATCAAAACAATTATTGATCGCAATTATGATTTAGCAATAAAAAATCCAGCAAAAAAAGAAGAAGTCATTACTCATACCAGCTCTGAATTATTAGAATTACTACAAATTTCAATTTCTAAAACTAATCAATTATTTATTAAAATCAAAAAGGAAGTAAATGGCTGATTTAACATCATTATATCGAAACAAACTTAAAAGGGATTCGTCAATTCAAACCTTTGTAGATTGTTTAAATAAAATTGCTTTAAAATTTCCTGAAGAATTTAAAAAAGGTCTTTTTACAGATTACTTCGATATTTCTGGAGGAACACAGCCTCCGAAATCTCAATTTATTCATGAACCTAAAAATGGTTATATTCGTTTTTTGCAAATTAGAGATTTTGCTTCCGAAAACACACCTACTTTTATTCCAATAACCAAAAACAATAAAATTTGTCAAAATGATGATATTCTTTTAGGAAGATATGGAGCATCGGTAGGTAAAATACTAACAGGAAAAGCTGGAGCATATAATGTTGCATGTGCAAAAATAATTTTCTTAGAAGAAAACGTAGTAGATAAAGACTTTTTATTTTATTGGTTACATTGCTCCTATTTTCAAAATTTTTTAACATCAATATCAAGGAGTGCACAAGGAGGATTTAATAAGAATGATGTAAGTAGAATTGAATTTAACATTCCATCATTTGAAATGCAAAGAAAGCTAGCGAAATTATTCAAAAACATTGATGAGTATTTGTTAGATGATAAAAAACCAAATTTCAATAATTATAATGGAAATAAAATTGAAATAGAGTTGTTGTTCTTAATCAATAAATTTTTAAGTATAATTACAGAAAAAGAAAATTTACATATAGAACTCATAAATCAGCTTGATTTAGTAAAACAACTACGTCAAACTTTTCTTCTTGAAGCTGTGCAAGGAAAATTGATTAAAAATATCAATACAACAGAAACTGGACAGCGACTTTTAAAAAAAATAAAAGTAGAAAAAACAAAATTAATTGCAGAGAAGAAACTTAAGAAAGAAAAAGAACTACCGCTAATAACTATTGACAAAATTCCATTCAAAATTCCAGAGCATTGGACGTGGTGCAGATTAGCAGAAATTTGTACTAAAATTGGATCTGGCAGTACTCCAAAAGGAAGTAATTATTCTGAGGTTGGAAAGCCTTTTTTTCGTTCTCAAAACATTCATGATGATGGGTTGGTTTATACAGATATCAAATATATTTCCGATACTGTTCAAATGCAAATGAATGGAACTATTGTAATAGCAAATGATATTTTGTTAAATATTACTGGAGGTTCTATGGGACGATCTGCTTTAGTTCCTAATGATTTTGAAGAAGGAAACGTAAGTCAGCACGTTTGCATAATAAGATCTTTACTGATAAATAATACGTTTTTACACAAATTGGTATTATCTCCTTATTTTCAAAAACAAATTTTTAGTTCCACAACAGGCGCAGGCCGTGAAGGACTACCAAAATATAATTTAGAACAATTTATAATCCCTATTCCTCCTCTTCATGAACAAGAGCAAATCGTAAAAAAATTAGAGGAATTAATGGCATTTTGCGATAATTTAGAAAAAAGTATCAAGGAAAGTCAAAATTATAATGATGAACTATTGCAACAGGTTTTAAGAGAGGCTTTACAACCAAAGAAAAATATTAAAAATATTTCTATTACGGATAGAAAAATAGAAAATCCTTTAAAAACAATTCTTGCAGGACATATTATTAATTTAAACAATACAACTGATTTTGGTAGAGTTAAGTTTCAAAAATTATTATTCTTGACAGAATATATTTGTAAAATCGATTTTGATTCTAATTATATTAAAAAAGTTGCAGGACCATATGATGATATTTTGATCAAAAACATTGAAACTGATTTTAATCGTATGAGATTTTTTAATGTAGTCCAAGATAAAACGGATAACAAAAGAGTACGTTATCATGCTTTATCAGGGGCAGATGAATTAGAAAACCTATTTCTAGAAAATTTCCCTGAAGAATCTGTCAAAATAAACAATACGCTTTTAAAATTTAGGCCACTAAGTTGGGGAGAGTGTGAACTTATTGCAACACTTTATGCTGTCTGGAATAATCGAATTATAAAGAATGAACCAATAACGGATAAATTACTTTATGATGATTTTATGGCATGGGATAAGAAAAAAATAAAGTATCAAACTGTTTTTTATAAATGGTTATTCTGGATGAAAAATGAGCACATAATACCTGATGGTTGGGGAAAATATATTGATAAGCCGGAATAAAAATATTGTAAAACACATTAAGAAAAACCAAAATTATGGAACTTGTAACATCTATTCAACTTATAAACGAGGGTGATATTTTAGAATACAAACTAAATAATGAAAATACTATTTACGATCTTACAAATGTGAGTACGCATGTGGGAAATGAAATTTACAAACTTAATAAAACCGAAAAAGGTTTTGCAAACAATAAATTTAAAGTAGAATACTCTGGGAATAAAACTATACTTATTGATAGTATAGAGCATAATATTATTCATTATATATTATTGCAAGAAAAAGAAAATTCAAGATATTTAATTTCTGTTACGTCTTTTAGAGAAATCTTTACTGAAATAAAACAAAAATGATAAATCAAGAATATTATAAATTAAAAGAAGATTTTTTAAAAGAGTGGCCTTTATCACGAATTGAAAAACTTACTCTAGAAGAATATACCAATTTAGATAAAACATCTTTTTGTTACTGGCTTGAGGCTAAAACTAATTTATTAGGAAGTATTTGGGGAGGTTCTGCATATAAATTCGGTATTTACAAACGAAGAAATACTGCTACAATTGTAAGTGGAAACAGTAGAAAAACAGATCAAGGGTATGCTTGGTTTACTAAATACGGTTCAACTGTTGATGAAGCTTTTCATTCTATTAGAACAATTTTAGTCTCAATAATAAAATATGCTCAATCAAATGATCTTGAAAAAATTGAAAATATTGATTTAGGACCTGCTTGCAAATGGAAAATTGCTTTTTTGTACAGTGATTATAATGTTACTAATATTTTTACTTGGGATCCCTTATATGCAGCAGCAGAATATTTAGATTTTAAAGGTGAAGTAAAAAGTTATTCAGTATTAAACAAATACATTATTTCTAAAAAAGAAGCTAATCAAGACTATTTTGACTTAATGCATTTTTTGTGGGGAATTGCTGAGAATCCAAATCCTGACGAAGAATCAAATAATGAAAAAAATCATCATTTTGATTTAAGTTCACTAAATCAAATTTTTTATGGACCTCCAGGAACTGGAAAAACATTTAAAATTAATTCGTTCTTTAACAAGCAAAAGAATAAAAAAACAATTAATATTGATGATTCTATTCTTATAAATAAACATAAAACCTTTTGGCATTTAGCACCTGGAGAAGGTGGTTATCTTTGGGAAGATTTAAAATCAGGAAACAGACTTGGTTATGAATGGTGTCATAATGATATTGGAGATTTAAAAACTCTTAATAGAGATCAAACAAACAACTTTAATATAAAATCTTACTTCTCTTACGTTAGAAAAGGAGATTACTTTTGTATAATTTCTGGTAGAAAATTTTATGCAATAGCTGAAGCACTTCACGATTATGATTATTCAAAAGCGCTTGATGAAGATTATGATTTTCAAACAATTGAAGTAAAATGGATAAAAATATTCGATACTCCTGAATTGCTTTCAGCATCTTATACCCCCACATTTGGCCGATTAAATGGCGGGAAAAGGTGGAATTCTTTAATTGAAGGATTAAAGGCAAACAAAATATTTTTTGACGATCAAGCTTCAAAAGAGAATCTTAATGCTACATTTAATTCGGAAACAAATAGTTTGTTCACTACTTTCCATCAATCATTTTGTTATGAAGATTTTATAGAAGGCATTAAACCCATTCTTGATGAAAATAACGAATTGAGTTATAATATTGAAGACGGGATTTTCAAAATTGCTTGTGATAAAGCTGCGAATTTAGCGGGCTTTGAAGATTTAAATGATGCTTTAAAAAGTTCTAAAGAAATTGTAAAAGCTAAATTCGAAGTTAGTGAACCTTTTTTCCTTTTTATCGATGAAATAAATAGAGGAAACATTTCACAAATATTTGGTGAATTAATTACTTTAATAGAAGAAGATAAAAGATTAGGAAAACACAACGAAACCAGAATTACTTTACCTTATTCTAAAAGCGAAATAGAATTTTGTATACCTCCTAATTTATACATCATTGGAACAATGAACACTGCAGATCGCAGTATTGAAGCATTGGACACTGCTCTAAGAAGACGTTTTTCATTTACAGAAGTTATGCCTGATTCAAAAACTTTAGAAGGCATAATTATTAGCGACATTACATTAGATAATCTCTTAGAGGTTTTAAATGAAAGAATTGAAGTTTTACTAGATAGAGATCATACCATAGGTCATTCTTATTTCATTAAATTGGAAAACGAAGACAAAGAAGGATTGAAAAAAATATTCAAAAACAATATAATTCCATTATTACAGGAATATTTTTATGGAGATTATGAAAAAATCGGTTTAGTCTTAGGCGAAGGATTCTTTGAAAAAACAGATTTTAATAAACAAGTATCGTTTCCTTCTTTCTTTAATATTTCAAAACCAGATAGACATCAGACTTATAAATTAAAAATTATTAATGACGATTTTGATATTATAGGAGCTTTAAAATTACTATTAGATAAAAAAGAAACATCAAATTAGGAAGAGTAAATGAATAGCATTAAAGTTTTTGAACATAGTTTTTTACCTATTGGTGATAAATTTAGGCATTCTCATTTTGTGGCATTGTCAAAACTAAATGCATTACATAATTACAAATATTTCGACTTAAGACACAATGGCATAAAATTCAAACAATTTGTGGGAGTCATTCAAGTAGATGGACTAACAATAGAAATTTTACCTAAAATAGACAATCACAATGGAGACGAAGCAGTATGGCAAAAGGCTTTAATTGAAATGCTCCGAGTAACAAAAAAGCTAAAAATACAAAATGTAGATCAGGCAAATGTGAACCGACAAAACATTCATTTGCTGGATCTTTATTTTGAATGGTTCTTAAATGAAGTTCAAATCTTAATCCATCAAGGATTAATAAAACAGTATTATAAAGAAACAAGTAATGTAAAAGCATTAAAAGGAAAATTAGAATTTGCCAAACACATCAGTAAAAACCTTGTTCATAAAGAGCGTTTTTACACGACCCACCAGATTTATGATAAAGATCATTTAGTCCATCAAATTTTATTTAAAGCTTTAGAAATAATTGAAAAATGCACTAAAGGAAATTATCTATACTCAAAATGTAAAACAGTCCAACTAGATTTTCCTGAAGTAAAAAATATTTCAGTTACCGAAGCAACATTTTCAAAAATCCCTAAAAATAGAAAAACTGCTTCTTATGAAACTGCTTTAGCAATTTCAAAGTTTATAATCTTAAATTTTGCTCCCAACATTTCTAGTGGTTCAGAAAATATGTTGGCGTTACTTTTTGATATGAATTCCTTGTGGGAAGAATATATATTAGCAAGATTAAAGCAATCGGATCTAAAAGTAACTATTCGTGGTCAACAATCTGCTCATTTTTGGGGCGATATTTCAATAAGACCAGATATTGTAATTGAAGATAATACATGTAAATATATCATTGATACAAAATGGAAAAACATTTCCAACAATAAACCTTCAACTCATGATTTACGTCAGATGTATGTTTATAATGAGTATTGGCAATCTACGAAAGCTATGTTGTTATATCCCTCAAATAAAACTGATTTTAAAGGATTTCAAAAGTTTATTGGTGATGATTCAAAACATAAATGTGGTTTGGGAAAAATTTCTATTTTCAAATCAGATGAAAAATGCTTAAATGATAAAATTGGAGACAAAATTATTAATTGGTTTTTAAATGATCTAAGTAATTAAATAAATTCTCTAATATCGAGACATTCGCTTCGGTATGGAAAACTAAAATTTTCAATCCTCCAAACTCAAATAATTCCCATCAAAACTAATCACAACCTTTTCAAATTGTCCCAATACATCTTGACCAATATTTCCAAAATTAACTTCGCCATAAACGCCATAATCCTTTTGGTCAATTTCCATTTTTGGGAGTTGAATTAGTTTTTTTCCAAGATATATTTGCTGGTCTTTTAAAACCAAAACTTCTGTAGAAATCACTTCTGCGCCAGCGCTGGAGGATTTAGACGTTTCTAAAGTACCTATACGGTCAAGATCTGTTTTGAAGGTTTCGTAAAACGCTTTGTTGAAAAGGCTTTCTTTTGCTCCGCTGTCAAAATTAAACGGAAGAGTTTTGCCTTTATACGTAAGCATTACAATCGCTCTGAGTTCGTCTACAAATAAGTTTTTTTCGGTTGTATTGGTCTCTAATTCTTTCGAAAAGGTAAGTTTATCTTTTTCAATCGTAATGGTTCCTAACTCTTTTACTATAGGAAAACCAATAATTCCGTTAATGACATAAGCGCCATCTGCAAATGTAAAAGCCTTATCAGGATATACTAAAAACACCGCATTATGAATTTTCAATTCACCTAAATTAATTTCGGGTGCTACGCCTATACCAACTTTGTTTTTTTGTCCCGTAAAACTCGCCACCGAAATATTATTATCGGGCAGAATTTTAACTCCCATTTTCTTCGCCACACTTTCGGTAATACAGCTAATTCCTGCTCCGGTATCAAAAACAAAACTGGACTGCGTTTCATTTGCTTTAACTTCGGCTGTAATTAAACCTGCTTTGTCTTTTACCGCAGCAACTGAAATTGTCGAAATTTTATCGGTTGTCTGTGCGCGAGTATTGCGTAAAGTCTGCCAGATTCGCTGTGTGTTTAATTCGTCCTGAAGTTCATCTTCGGTATACTGTTTTTGAAATTTAAGGGTTAAAACTTTAGAAGCCGTATAAGCCAAATTGTAATTAAAGAGTTTGATATAATTGTCATTTTTCAGCTTCGCAAATTCGTAAGTATTGGTGAGTTCGTTATTTTTTAAACTGTCTAAATACTGGTTTGACAACTTGGGTTTATTGCAGACATTGGCATATAATCCTTTGTAGAAATAATAGTCTTTGCCTTTTTCCTTATTGTTTAAACTATCCATTTTAGCATACTGATGCTGTTTGCTTAATTGTTTTAAACTAATGTCGGGGTTGGTTTGTCCTAATGCTATTTGCATTGTGAATAAAAGGCAAAGTAAAAGTTTGTTAGAGTTCATTTGTCTGATTTTTTATTAAATATAGGGAATTTGTTTTGTTTGAAGTTTCATGTTTTAGGTTTCAAGTTTTCATAATTTGTCATTTCGACAGAGGAGAAATCTTCGCGAGTAGCTCCGTATAGAATGTTACCAATCTTTGTAGAGTTACTTGCGAAGATTTCTCGTTCCTCGAAATGACAAGATTGCGTTGGGGTTTGGGATTTTAAATAAATGTCGCCAATCTTTGTAGAGTTTCTTGTGGAGATTTGCTTCGCCTGTTCGCTATCGCTCGAGTCTCCTTCGTCGAAATGACAAGATTGCGTTGGGATTTGGGATTTTAAAATTGGAATTTTAAATAAATGTCACCAATCTTTGTAGAGTTTCTAACGAAGATTTCTCGTTCCTCGAAATGACAAGATTATGCTTAAATTCCAGAATCTTGATTTCAAAAATAAATTCCAACTCTCAAATCCTGAATTCCAATACGAGCGATTGGAATTTGGAATTTAAAAATTGGAATTTAAAAAATAATCAACCTTTACTTTTATTTATCTTCTGCCTCTAAAGCCTACGCCGCCTCTAAATCCGCCACCGCTAAAACCACCTTGATGCTGGAAGTTTTGGAAATTTCGGGTTTGAGATTCTCCGCGGTCTCTCGATAATGCTGAGCGATCAAGATCGTTTGTAATATCAGGACGGCCTGCTTCACCAAGCGGTTTATTCGGTTGTCCGAGGGTTTGATCTGCTTTTGGGAAATTGTCACGCTGGGTTCTGTCGCCTAATCGGGTTTCGCCGCCTAAGTTTTGTTCCGGTTTTGGCAGATTATCACGCTGAATCCTCTCTCCTGCTCCGTTTGCTCCCAATCCCTGATTTGGTTTATTACGTTCAACAGCTCCGCCAGATTTGCTTGACGAACCTAAAGTTCCTGCTTGACTCCATCCACCGTTTCCGTTATTATAATGACTCCAGTTTCCGTTAGCATCTTTTTTATAGACATGTCCGTCGTGACCTGCATATACATTATTGTTGGTATGAATAGTCGTTCCTCCGCCTCTGCGATGCGTAATTACACCTTTATTTCCTCCCGAAGTTTCATAACCAATTGCAGTTCCGCGTCGGGTTGTAACGTGTCCTGTCTGCACCCATTGATTGCCATTTGTAGCAGCAGAATGTCCCCATTGCGCATAAGCATTATGTCCCTGATTGGTTCTGGCATAATTTCCCGTCCACGGATTGTATGTACTTGCAGCAGTACGACCGCCATACCAGCCCTGCACACTTGCAGAACGTCCGTATCTTCCCGTTGCGGGATTATACCAGGCCGAAGTTCCTGCAGCACCATAAGGTCCGTAAACACGTCTTCCGACAGCATAACCGCCCGTCCACGGATTGTAAACTGCTCCTGCTCCATACGCATAAGGCCACGGACGGTAAATAGGATATAATCCGCCATAATACACATAAGGCGGATAATACCATCCTGTGCCATACGTTAATATAGCACCTACTGTAGCACCTATAATAAAAGCACCTAAATATCCTGCTGTTGAACTGCTTTCGACAGTTGTATCGGTTGTAGTTTGCGTAACATAGGTTACATTATAAACCGGAGAACTCGGCGGAATGGTATAAATTTCTTTCGGAACAGAATCGGCTGTTTTCCAAGGCCCGTTAGGACTTGTCGACATGAACCAAACGGCCTGAAAACACAAATAATACAAATCGCCTACTTTTATAATCTTTTCCTGCGTATTGCTTGCGTATTGCATTTTTGTACCTTCAATAGGTTTAAACTGAGGCGCTCCGTCGTACGTTACTTTTACTTTGGCTTCGGCATCAGATTTCTTTAAAATCGCAGTTGTGGGAACTTGTGCCAGCATAACGGCATCTTTGGCTTCCTGCGTTCCGGGCACAGATGACAATACATTGGCACGCGGAGAATCTTTAGGGATTTTAGCAAAATCAGCAGGAAGGTTATTTCCGGCATAGATCCACGGTCCGGTTAAGTCTTTCGATTTAAACCATCTTCCGGAGAATAGTACATAATATTGTCCATCGGCTTCATTGGCAAAAATATCATTTTCGGTATTGTCAATGTACATTAATTTAGTTCCCGGAATTTTGATAAATTTTGGATTACCGTATACGGCAATTAATTCAGCTGGTTTATTGCTGTAGAAAACTTCAGGAGCCGTTCCCGTTGAAGGAGGCGGAATCATCTTTTTAACATCATCAAAATTTTGTCCCGAAGGCAGGTTAATTAACCCCGAAGGCAATTTTCCTGTTTTAATCCATTTACCGTCTATTTTTTTGGAAGTCAGCCAGACATTCTCAGCCAACAGATAATAATCTTTAGAAGTTTTATCAAAAAATAAATCCCAGTTTGTATTGACTACATATTGAATATCTGTTTTTTCTACGGGCACTAAAACCGGTTCTCCCTGCACGATTAATAAAATCGCAGGATTGGTACTGTAAAAAATCGCAGGAGGATCGTTCTTAGCCGTAATTCCTTTTGCAGGGCTTTTGGTCTGGCTTAAATCTGCCAGAATACGATCTACTGAAATAGGATCTCCGCTTACGGGCAGTGTTTCTTTAAAGAGTTTTTCCATTTCGGGAACTTTCTTTTTGTCGAGAGCAGGAAATCGTACATCAGTTACCTGAAGGTTTTTAATAAAAGCGCTTCGGTTATCTTTATCTACTAAAGTTTCTGCTTTTAAAGAAGCTACACCTATAACTTGTTTGCCGTCTTTTGGTGTTAACGAAAAAGCAAGTCGGGCTGTGATTTCTTTATAATCTTTCCAGTCATCTACCTGCGGTTGATAATAAACGAGTTTTGTGCCGTTATTTTCGGCTTCTCGCGGCCAGCCGTTATCGGCAAATGCAGCATCGGCAGTATCAGACTTTACCGTTTCGGGATTTGTTTGATCTCTATCTTTATCTTTTTTGCAGGAGAACAAAACTGTACTCAAACAAACTACAATTATTAGAAAAGCTTTTTTCATAAATTTAAAAGTTAGATTATTCATTAAAAATTTATTCTCTGGGGTATTCCTGTAAAATTGTTTTGAATAAAATTAAATCCATACAACATATAAAACTATTATTCAGCTATTTAGTTGGTTTCAAATTCTAACTTGAAACCAAAAAAGAGATAAATAATCATCCTTTCTCCTTAGATTTAAAATTTATCTGAAAAAAAATTATAAACTAAAGTTTTGATCCAGCCCAGTAAAATCTATCATTATAAATTATTTTTATAAGTGTTAAAAATTATTAATTTGATTAATAAGCATTGTCACCATAAATTTGTCTCATCAAAATCAAACAAATGATTTGATCATCTTAAAAAATAACTTTAAAAAATAGAAATCATGAAATTTACAAGAAGAGCAAACGCAAACTGGAAAGGTACAGGAATGGAAGGAAAAGGTACTATTAGTACTCAAAGTACAACTTTAGATAATGCACAATTATCTTTTAAAACTCGTTTCGAACAAGGTGTTGGAACAAACCCTGAAGAATTAATTGCAGCGGCACATTCAGGATGTTTCACCATGCAGTTAAGCTTTTTATTATCTGAGGCTGGTTTTGTTCCAGAAGATTTAGATACAACTGCTAAAGTAACTTTTGAAGACGGTACAATTACTTTAATCCAATTAGAGTTAATTGGAAAAGTTCCTGGAATCTCTGCAGAAGATTTTCAACAAGCAGCTCAAAAAGCAAAAGAAATTTGTCCAATTTCGAAACTTCTTAACACAGAGATCACATTATCTGTAACATTGAACTAATTAAATATCAATAACTTTAAATAAATTCCAATATTAAAATTCCAAATTCCAATAATGATTCGAAACTTGGAATTTGGGATTTCAAAAAATTGGAATTTCAAACAAAATCAACAATCTAAAATTTTAAACATGAAAACAATTAAAAGCTTTTTAGCATTCGCAGCAATAATCTTTAGTTTAGTATTTACATCAGCAAATGTAAACGCACAAGCTGCTCCACAAATTAAAAATGTAGTATTAGTTCACGGTGCTTTCGCAGATGGTTCCGGATGGAAAGGTTTGTACCAGATTTTAACCAAAAAAGGATATAATGTAACTATTGTTCAAAATCCGTTAAGCTCTTTAGAAGATGATGTTAAAGCAACAAATTTAGCTCTTGACAAACAAGACGGACCAACAATTTTAGTGGGACATTCTTGGGGTGGAACTGTAATTACAGAAGCCGGAAATCACCCAAAAGTTGCGGCTTTAGTTTATGTTGCCGCTTTACAGCCTGATAACGGAGAAAACTCTATTCAATGGTTACAAACTGCGCCTCCTGCTCCAGAAAATGGTGTATTGCCTCCAGATGATAAAGGAATTGCTTATTATGATAAAGCTAAATTTCACGCTGGTTTTGCAGGTGATTTAAGTAAAGAAGATGCTGAATTTATGTTTGCTTCGCAAGGTGCTTTTCACGCTCAGGGTTTTGGAACTCCAATTACTAAAGCAGCATGGAGAACTAAACCTTCTTACGGAATCGTAGCAACTGAAGATAAAAGTATCAATCCTGATATCGAACGTGCCATGTACAAACGTTCTAACACAAAAATTACAGAGATAAAAGGAAGCCATGTGGTTTTTATTTCTCAACCGGCAAAAGTTGCTGATGTGATTATTGCAGCTTCGAAAAAATAAATTCCAATTTTTTTAAATTCCAAAAATGGAGTAAAATTCCAAAATTTAAATTCCAAATTCCAAAAAAAAATGGGAATTGAAATTTCAAAATATTCATAATCTTGTCATTTCGACGTAAGGAGAAATCTCCGCGAGTAGCTCTACAAAGATTGGCGACATTCTATACGGAGTTTCTTGTGGAGATTTCTCCTTTCGTCGAAATGACATTTCTTTGTCTAGAATAATAACAGGTTTTATAAAGATTGGCGACAATCTGTGTAGAGTTTCTTGTGTGATTCGTCGTTCCTCGGAATGACAAAAACAGAAAAATTCCAAATTCCAAGCCTTAACAAATTTGGAATTTGGAATTTTTATATTGGAATTTTCCTTGGAATTTGGAATTTTTTTATTGGAATTTCCTTTTAAGAAACTTTACTAATCGCTTTTACAAAATACGGTGAATCGTTCCAGCGGATTTTTTTGTATGCGAAATCTTTTTTGAGTGCATCGGGAAGGCAGTTCCAAACGGCTTCATTCATTTTTTCTAATAATAATTTCTTCGAAAAAGAATCTGAAACTACTAAACTGATTTCCCTTACCGGAATGGGTTCTTTGAAAGGTTTAAAAAGCTGCGATTGTGCTTCGTTTAAAATAGAAAGCTGCGGAATAATCGCAAATCCTAAATGTGCGCGAACGAGATTTTTTAAGGTTTCTATTGAATTGATATCGTAGGTAAACTGCTCCTTAATTTTATCTGATGATTTTAATCCGCAGATATCCAGAAGCTGTGCGTTGTAACAATATTCATGATGCAGCAGCAACAGTTCGGTTTTGTCACCGGGCTGAAGTTCGTAAAAATCTTCTTTTGCCATTGGATGCGATTCATTCAAATAAGCTACAAAAGGTTCTTTAAAAATAACATGTTCAATTAAATTGGGATTTCCCGTGGGTGTCGCCATAATAGCTACATCAATCGCACCAATTTCTAAATCTCTCATTAAATGTCCGGTATAACCTTCTTTAATAATAAAATGCACTTTTGGTGCCGCTTCTTTCATTGCATTAATAAACAACGGAATGAGATAAGGTGACAAAGTTGAAATTATTCCAAGCTTTAATTCTCCTTCTAAAAGATTTTTTTCATTCACCACAAAATCACGGATTTCATCGGCTTCGCGAAGAATTTTTCTGGCTTTGTTGATTATTTCAGTTCCGAGGATTGTTGGCGTTAATGGCACTTTATTTCGGTCAAAAATCTTGATTCCAATTTCTTCTTCGAGATTTTTTAACTGAATCGTTAATCCGGGCTGTGTTACCATGCAGACTTCGGCCGCTCTTGCAAAATGGCGTTCGTCATCTAAAGCAACAATATATTTTAACTGCTGAATGGTCATTTGTGGAGTTTCTAAGATACTGAGATGCTAAGGTACTAAGATTTTTTTCTTTTTTTGTTCGGGAATAAACTTTGTCAAAGTTTTGAACTTTGACAAAGTTATTACGCGTGAAAAATATTTGTAAAACTTTAACAATACTTTCAAAACCAAAAATATAGAATTTATCGTACATATATGAAATGGTGTTAGAGAATGGGCGTAAATTCAAATGGTATTTGTTTTTGGAGCATATTGGGTTTATCATTCTTATAATATCGTTGATGTTCCACTTAATATTTTAACCAAGAAAGCGATCCCAATAAGATCGCTTTTTTCTTATTGTTACTTCAGGGAATTAAAGTCCAACTTTTCCTTCTGCCCAATATGGCTGTGTGTGAATGTTTTTGTTTGAAACGCCTTTTTCTCTTAATACTTTTCGAAATGCCTGAATGGACTTGGCATTTCCCATTAAATAGAAATATCCATTTTTCCATAAGTTCCAGATTTCGGGATCAAGATTTTGGAGTGATTTTATTGCCGATTCTGCTTTGCGGATTGATTTTGGAACGATATCTACATTTAGCCCTAGCTTTTTAGGAATTTCAACTGAAAGTTCATCCAGTTCTAAAATACCTAAATAATTGTTTTCACTTCGGTTAATTTCATCTTTCATACTTTTAAAAACACTAATACAAGTTTCGTCTCCAAAAAAGAAATGGTATTGCGCTTCTTTATTAAAAATCTTAAAACCTCTTGGCAGGCCAACGCTAATTTGATCATTAGGTTTTAAATTATTTATAAATGCGCTTCCGGGGCCGTTATTGTGAATATGAAAGATGACTTCAAATGTTCCGTTTTCGCTGTTCCATTTGCTTGGGGTATAATTGCGGTAATTGGTATCGTTAATCCGAATTACTATGGCTTGTCCGAGCTTGAATTTAACATGTGGAAAAGTACCTTTAAAATTGATTATTTTTATATTCGGGCTTGGTGTTTCTATAGTGATCACGCTTACTTTGGAAATTTTACCGGCGAAGGCCATTTCCATAAAGTCGCCAATAATTTTAGGCATTGAACTCATAATTTTCAGGTTTTAAAATTCAATTCAAAATTGAACATAAAGCACTAAAAAGGCATTGAATAATAAATGGCAATGATTGGACTATTCACGGAATTTTTTGCGAAAGGCAAGCGGGGTTTCTTTGGTTATTTTTTTAAATAATCGCGAAAAGTAAGTATGATCTTCAAATCCGAGTGCAAAAGCAATTTCTTTTACTTCACTATCAGTATAATAAAGAAGTCTCTGGGCTTCGGTAATCATAGCATTTTGCAGCCAATAGGTCACCGATTTTCCAGAAGAAGCATTGACACAGTCATTGAGATGGGAAGTTGTGATATTTAATTTCTTTGCAAAATATGACGGACTTTTGAGAAAGGTACGATCTGAAATAAGCTTTTTAAAATCAGCATAAATCACCGCCGACTGATTTTTTATTTCTTTTACAGGATTTTGTGAGCCTGAATAGATATTGGCAAAATGATAGATCAGCGCATTAAAAAGTCCATTAATAATTTGCGGCTTGTTCTTGTTTTTACTTTTAAACGAACGATGTAATAAATCGATGGTATCCAAAAGTTCTTCTTTATATTCCGTATTAATTGTATTTAACTGTTCGGAAGTTTTTAAATTCTGGAAAATCTCGATACAATTATTCGGAATAAGAAATGGAGCCACACCAATATAGTATCCTGCTGCGTCTATCGAACCATCCTGTCCGTGATGAATTTGAAGCGGTTTGATCATCAGTACATTAATGGCTTTTATTTCGATATTGATCATGTCACATTTTAGAATGGCATGTCCTTTTGTGAGCACAAAAAATATAAAAAAATCATCACGGTGCGCTTCTAATTTAGCATCGAAATTGGCCAGATCGTCTGCAGAATGATAGGCAATAAAAATACCGCCAACAGCTTCGGGACTCTGATTGTATATGGGTATTTTTTTCAATGGTTATGATATTTCGAATATGAGAATTACTGTTTTTCTACGCTTTTTAATTGTAAAGCTCTTTGTAAAAAACTCTGATGAACAATTTTATTTTCGGCTTCATTAATGGCCTGAAGCAGGTTATTTTGATTATCGGCAATATCAGTTAAGGCTTTTTTCATAACATCCCAAACAGGTTTCATCTGCTCGATTAGTTCCTGGCCTTTTGCTGTAAGCTGAAGGAGTCTTTTACGCTCGTCGATTTTATCTTTTTTAGAACGAATCAGTTTTTGTTTTTCCAGTTCCTTTAATAAGCTTATGGTTGATGGATGCGTGTAACCTATTTCGTTGGCAATTTCTACTACGCTTAAAACTTCTTTATGATATAAAGTATAAATTACGGGAAACCATTTAGGTTCAAAATCGATTCCGTATGACTTGTAAAACAAGGCGCCGTCTTTTCGCAATTGTTCGCTCAGTCGCTGCAATCGTGTAGAAAGGGCCAATATTCCTGATTCGTCTATAATGTTCATCTTTATTTCTTTAGAGTTAAATGACAAAATACATTGTCTGGTGCCATTAAAGGAAATTCTTTTGGAAGTTTATCTTTCTCTATTCGCACGAAATCATTCTTTTCATAAAAACGCAATGCAGCTTCTAATATAGAAACGGTTCCCAAATATAAATCATTGATTCCATTTTCTTTGCAATAACTTATTAGTGTCTCTAATAATTTTTGGGCAATTGAAAATTCTTTTCCGCGATATTCTTTCTTTACAAACATCTTTCGAATTGCGGCTTCAGTATCAGAAAATTTTACCAAAGCGATCGTTCCAACTAGTTCTTCCTTTATAAATGCGCCCCAAAAACCTCCTCCGCTGGCATAATAAAAATCATCAATAGTAAGCAGGTCTGGCTGGTCTTCGATAGTGATGGGAACATTAAATTCTTTTTGTTGAATGTTTAATATTAAATCGACAATAACATTTGAATATTGGTTTTCTATAGGTCTAATTTTTGGCTCCATAATATTTTATTTTTTTACATCACAAAACTACGTAGTTAAATACATAAATAAAAACATTTATTTAATTTTATGATTTATTTTATACTTTTGTTTGGTTAATGCCACGAAGGCACTAAGACGCAAAGTTTTTTTATGCCACAGATTAAAGGATTAAAATGATCTTTTGAGATTAATACGAAAATAAAAAACTTAAAATTTCTTATATAACTTATATGGTTTAAAATATATGGCAAGAAATCAAAAAGAAGAAGTTCAGGCTCTTCAGGATACTATATATGTTTTAGGTGGAAAATGGAAACTGCCTATTATAAATTCTATCTGTAACGGAAATAATAGATTTAAGGATATTAAGGAAAGTATTCCTGGAATTACTTCGCGAATGTTATCGAAGGAATTAAGGGATATGGAACTGAATAATTTGGTAAAAAGAACCGAAGATCGTGATGCAGAAGTTCCTATCCTTTATGAATCAACTTCTTATTGCCAATCTTTCGGGCCTATAATTTTGGAAATGATTAAATGGGGAATTTCACATCGAAATCATATTAAGAATAGAGAACAAAAAGTTTAGAATATTTCTTATAGTATTAGAAATTCCAGATAATAATTGGTCATTTAAGTTTTTTCTTAAGAAAAAAAAAGTTTTTTTTACTCTACATATATCTTAACTAAAAGATATTCAAAAAGTTAAACCATCTTCAAATAAAATATTTTAAAACTCTCGAAAATTATTAAAACTGAATTATCGATTTAATCGTAAGTACGAAGGATTAGATATTTAGTTGGTGATTATTTTCTATTAATTTTAAAAGATTGAAACGTGGATAAATTGAGCATTCAAAAATTAAAAAAGACTTTATCATATCTGGAGAGCAAACATCGTGAACTAAAAAGACAAAACAATAACGATACCCGAAGTATTGAATCGATGATAAAGTATCTTAAAAAAGATATGCTGGAACAGTTTAATTTAACCGATTATGATATCTATATTAAGGAGGAAACTAAAAATACTGAAATTTTTATTCGCAGTGTCAAAACTATAATAGATGAACTTTCGTCTTGTGAAGTTTAAAAATTAGCAAATCCCATACTGAAGTTATTCTTCAAATCTCTAAACTGCATCAATATCCATTTTTAAGGATATTCTTTAAATAAACTGTCAGGAACATTTTTCGAAAGCCTTAATAAATAAGATAACGAAGATATAGTTCCTGACAGTTTGCTTTTATTTATACTCTGAATCAGTATATTATACAATAATATTTTTTATTTGCCTCGAAAAAATCTGACAAATATTTAATTTTTATTTGTAAGCTTTTATTTATCTTTATTTTATTCTTTATTAACGAAGAAACTTACAAACTAAAAACTGCAAATGAAATCGTTTGTGTTTTTAACTTTATTTATACAAAAAAGCCTTATAAAATAAACCTTACACGCCTTTATTAAAATGCCATTTCATGACAAGAAAAACCTGTTCTATGACATATTTTTCCTTGTTAACCTATTTGAAATTTAATTTTAATCCTGAATTAAAACCATAAAAGTTTAGTGATTCAATTTAAAAATGTAGGAACTATTTTTTTAGCAAAATACTTTCTACTTTAAAAATCAGGTATAAACACCTGTTTTAAAAATAGTTACATTCAAGTAACTTAGCATTGTAATAAAAAACTGTCAGAGTATTTTTTTAACCAAATCTGGCAAATTATAAATAAATCAAAATAACTAATACTAACTATTAATCAGAAAAATTATGAATGACATTTTTTTAGGATCAATTATGGCTTTTGGATTTACTTTTAATCCTAGGGGCTGGCAAACTTGCAGCGGTCAATTAATTTCAATTGCTCAAAATACTGCCCTATTTTCATTACTTGGTACTACTTACGGCGGAAATGGACAAACTACTTTTGCTTTGCCAGATTTAAGAGGACGCAGCATGGTTGGTGTTGGTAACGGACCTGGCTTAACTCCTATTGTTTATGGACAAGTTGGTGGAACTGAAAACACTACACTAACTATAAACAATATGCCACAGCACAATCACCAGCTTATTCCTGGAACTGGTGCTGGTCAGGTAAATTTAGCTTATACTGCAAATGCTTTTACTGGCGGGACAAATTCTAATGAAACTGACGGCGGTAACAACTTCTTGGCAGCTGCCGGAGCTACACCAGCTATTTATAGTGAGCCAACTGCAAACACTACCAAAATTGGAGGTATAACTGCAAGTATATCTGGTTCTACAACTATTGCAGGAGGCTCTCAGGCATTTAGTATTAGAGATCCATATTTGGGTATTAATCTTTGTATTGCTATGGAAGGAATTTTCCCTTCTCGTAACTAATATCAAATTATAAAACAGAGGTATTCCTGCCTCTGTTTTTTTTAATCTAATTTTATGGGTAACGACATCAAAATAGGAATTTTAATTCCGAAGTCACAACAGTATTCCGGGCTGGATAAAGATTTTATGCGAGGTTTAAAACTTAACAATCTCAAAACAAAATTTTTTGTCGAAAGTATAGGTATTGGTGCAGACGATAAAATAATAATTGAGAAAATTCAGAAATTAAATTTTCAGGAAGATGTATCTATTATTATAGGTTTTTTTGGTCATTACAATGTAGCCGAAGTTTATAAATATGCTTCAAACAATGATATTTTATTAATCGCAGCAGATTTAGGAGCAACATTACCTTATGAAACTGTAACTCCAAAAGGGGTTTACATTAATTCATTTGGATTAACTGAATCCTGCTATCATTTAGGAAATTATTTAACAACAAGCAAAAAGTATAGAAAAATTGCCACTTCGACTTCGTTCTATGATTCTGGTTATGGTATGCTGAGCGCGATTGAATATGCATTTAAGGAAGATAGTAATTTTTCAGGACATTACATTACTCCTTTTGTGCCAAGAGAAGATGAAGCCATATATATGGATCAGACTATTAATAATCAGGAACCTGATGCCGTTTTTGCATTTTACAGCGGTATATATGCCGAAGAAAATGCTGGTTTTGTAAGTAAAAATAAGATTACACAAAAATATCCTTTTTATGTAACTCCTTTTTTTATCAATGATAAAATATTAGAACACTATAAAACCAATCCACACAATCTTTATGTAGTAAGTTCATGGATGCAAAATGATACTGAAGCATTAGATTTCACCTCCGAATATCTAAATACTTATTCTGAAAGTCCATCAGTGTTTTCAATTTTAGGATATGAAAACGGACTGATATTAAAGAACATTCTTCTAAATGCAAAAGACTTTAGTTTGAATTCTTTAATTGAAGAGATAAACAAATTAAATATTGTTGGTCCCAGAGGAGCTATTCGCTTTGACAAGGAAACAAACAGAACAATATTTAATCATTACATCTACGAATTAAATTTAGATTCCCTTAATAATATAAGCTTTAGGAAAATTGAGACATTGATAAATGACGGAAATTTTATTAAGGCTTTCACTTCATTTACAAAGCCTGACAAACAAGGCGGTTGGCAGAATGCTTATTTATGTCATTAACTAAAACATATGTTATGAAAAAAAAATTACTCTTATTTATTATGCTCTTATGTACCTTTTTGGTGCAGCAAAAAGCAAGTGCCCAACTGGCACCGGGAGATATAGCCTTTATTGGCTATAATACCTCTCCTCTGGATGGTTTTTCTTTTATTGTTTTAAAAGATATACCAGCCGGAACAGTTATTTATTTTAGTGAACGTGGATGGAATGGTACAACGTGGAATGTTGGAAGTGCAGAAGCACATCTTCAATGGACAGTACCTTCTTTGACTACAGTAGGAACTATTGTTTCGGTAATGGAAACATCTGCCGACACTTTCACAGTAACGGGTACAACTGGTATTGGTTTTGCTCCTGGTTTTTCAGGATTTAATCTTAGTGGTGGTGATCAGATTTTAGCTTATCAGTCATCAGCCGGTGCCCAACCTGTTTCACCAAATGCTCCGACTTTTATTGCGGGTATTAATGGTGATTATAATTCAGGTGATTATGACCCAACAACAAAATGGAATCTGGCCGGTACAACTGGCGGAAATTCAAGTGCATTACCATCAGGATTAGTTAATGGTTCAACTTGTATTTCTTTATTTCCTCCACCATCACCTCAGGAATATCCGAATGCCAAATATAAAAGTACTGGTACTTTAACAGGGAATGTTACTACTTTATTAAGCCTTATCAATAATCCGGCAAACTGGGATATAGATACAAATACAACCAGTCCTACTAATTTTCCTATAACTGCAGCCAATTATCAGACTCCAAATATTTCTACAACTCCACCGGTGTTTAGTTTACAGCCAACCAGCAAAACTATTTGCCCTGCTGCTAATACTTCATTTTCAGTTGCTGCAACTAATGCTACTAGCCTACAATGGCAGGTTGATGATGGAAGCGGTTTTACTAACATTTCGAATGGTGGTGTTTACTCAATCGTAACTTCTATAGGTACCAGCAGTACTTCTACACTAACGATAACAGGTGCTACATCTGCAATGAATGCTTACATTTATCGTTGTGTTGCTGGAGGAGCTTCTTCTGTAAATTCGAATTCTGCAACATTAACCGTTCCAACGGCACTTGGCAGTTCAATTTCATCACAAAGTAATGCGAGTACATACGGTGCTAATAATGGTTCGGCTACGATTAGTGTTACGGGCGGAACTACTCCTTATTTCTATTCATGGTCTCCATCTGGAGGAACAGCGGCTACTGCTTCTGGTCTTACTGCTGGTACTTATACCGTAACGATTACGGACAGCACTCCAAATGGCCTTGGCGGTTGTAATAAAACCCAAACTGTAACTATTACTGAACCTGCGGGTTCTATTGTATCAACGACCTCTTTGAGTGCGTTTTCAAGCTGTGGTGGTGCTTCAACAGCACAAAGTTTTACAATAAGTGGTGGTGGTTTAACCTCATCATTGGATGTATTAGCCACTACTGGTTTTGAAATTTCTACATCAGTAGCTGGTATTTACACTAACAATATTTCTTTTCCTAACGTAGGCGGTGTTGTAACAACTAAAACCATATATGCTCGTTTAGCGGCATCAGCTACAGGAACGCCATCTGGTAATATTACTGTTTCTTCTACCGGTATAACAACTAAAAATGTTGCGGTTACAGGAAGTATGAATACTATAGCTTTTACAGCTCAGCCATCTGCAAGTACAATTTGTGCAGGAGCTAATACAACTTTCACAGCTACAGCTTCAAATGCTACAGGATATCAATGGCAAGTAGATCAGGGTGCTGGTTTTGGTAATGTTCCAGCTTCTGCACCATATTCTGGTACAACTACTGCAACATTAACTATAACTGGCGCAACTGCAGCATTAAATGGATATATCTACAGGGTTGTAGCTTCAGGAACATGTCCATCTGCTACTTCAAACAACGCGGCCTTGACTATTAATACGGCTCCGGCTATTACAGCACAGCCATCTGCAAGTACAATTTGTGCAGGGGCTAATACAACTTTCACAGCTACAGCTTCAAGTGCTACAGGGTACCAATGGCAGGTAGATCAGGGTTCTGGTTTTGGTAATGTTCCAGCTAGTGCACCATATTCTGGTACAACTAGTGCAACATTAACTATCACTGGTGCAACTGCCGGATTAAGCGGATATTTATATAGAGTTATAGCAACTGGTTCTTGTACACCTGCTGCAACTTCAAATAGTGCAGCATTGACTGTTAACATGGCTCCGGCTATTACTGCTCAGCCATCTGCAAGTACAATTTGTGCTGGTGCTAATACAACTTTCTCAGCTACTG
>NZ_JBMDIY010000016.1:0-121326 GCF_057808895.1 Flavobacterium sp. FG68 | reverse complement strand
ATCCCCAATCTTGTCATTTCGACGAAGGAGAAATCTCCACAAGTAGCTCGACAAACAAGTTCCATAAAAGTAAATCGCCAGTTTTGTCATTTCGAAGAATGAGAAATCGCAATCGTATATCCACATAGTAAATCCCCAATCTTGTCATTTCGACGAAGGAGAAATCTCCACAAGTAGCTCGACAAAGATTGGTGACATTCTACACGGAGTTTCTCGCGAAGATTTCTCGTTCCTCGAAATGACAATACTTTGTCTTAAAATCCTATTTTATAAAAAAATCTACACATTAAAAATTGTTAATAAAATTCTCACTTGTCAACTTTTAAGTTGACAACATTCTCAACTATTCATTAGACATTTGATCATTACAAAACTTCGCCTTAAAAAAACAACAATACTGAACAACGAGAGAAAACTTAAAATTCACACCAAATATCAAAAAAGAACATACAAACACATTACAATTCCATCAATTAAACTGGAAGGCAAATGGCTTGAAAAGCTTGGATTTAAAAAAGGTGAAATTGTAATTGTCGAGCAAGAAGAAAATAAACTCATAATTACTAATGGAAATAAGAAAAACTAAATTCAATGTTTTGTCATTCCGAGGAACGAGGAATCGCACTCGTATATCCACAAAGAAATTCCACAAAATAACTCACCAATCTTTGCAGAGTTCCTTGTGCGATTTCTCCCTTCGGTCGAAATGACAATACTTTAGCAAATATTATAAACTTTAAATTTTATAAAGAAAAATTTGTTAAAAACTTCACATTAAAAAATATTGAAGTCGTCTTATAATTCTTATTTTTATTCTTTATAAATAAGATTTTATGACATTACCTTTTATAGAAATAATTGAAGCCACAACCAGTGATCCTAATTTACTAATGTGGAAATTTTATGATGAAGATAAAGAAATAAAAAACGGAGCAAAACTAACCGTTCGCGAAAGTCAGCATGTAATGCTTTTAAACGAAGGTCAGCTTGCCGATGTATATTCGCCGGGACTTCACACTTTATCTACAGAAAACATTCCGATTTTAAGCAAGCTGAAAGGCTGGAAATACGGTTTTGAAAGTCCGTTTAAAGTCGATGTTTATTTTTTCAACACGCATCAATTCATCAATAATAAATGGGGAACTCCCGCTCCTATTCTGCTAAACGATCCACAATACGGACAAATCAGAATTCGCGCTTTCGGAAGTTTCGACATTCAAATTGTCGACGTTGCCAAGTTCTTTCGTCAATATGCAGGAACGTATCAACAGCTTACTATTTTTGAATTGCAAAATCAGTTACGTGATTTCGTTGCGCCAAAATTTGGAGAAGTTCTAGCAAACGAAAACATCACCGTTACCGACATTGCCGGAAATATTACCCAATTGGGCAAAAAAATCGAACCGTATCTTAAACCTTATTTCCTTCAGTTTGGGATTGAATTAACGCAGTTTGTAATCACCAGCGTTACATTGCCTGAAGAAGTTACGGCACATTACGACAAAATCACCAATATGAATATGGTAACCGATATGGATAAATTTACCAAATTCAATACCGCAACCGCAATTGGCGATAAAGGAACCGCGCTTCACGATGCAACCCAAAACGCATTGAGCATGGGAATTCTGCTAAATCAATTACAGCAAAATAAAGAAACGCCAAAAGAAGAAGTAAAAGACGATTTAACGTCTAAACTTCAAAAACTAAAATCTTTATTTGATGCCGGTTTAATCGACGAAGACGAATTCAAAACAAAAAAATCTGAATTATTAAGCCAATTGTAATGGAAGAGAAAAAAGTCAATTCGTTTTTAGACAGACTAAAACAAAAAGCTCAAAACCAAACTAATTATGGCGGTGAAATGGAAATCAACGATGCCAAAATGAATGCAAAAGACTGTCCAAACTGCGGTGCCGGAAGAGCAAAACAAGACGGCGTAACGCATTGCGCTTATTGCGGATTTGAGTTTATAACCGTAAAACTTACAGACGGAGTTTATATTAAAAAAGAAGATAATTCAATTTAAAATCATATCACGTGTTCGGACTATTTAATAAATCAAAAGACCCAGAAAAAAACCAAAATAATAAAGAAGTCAATAAAGAAACATTTCCAGATTGGTACGCAGAACTTCAGGAAGCGCAGCAAAGATGGTTTGCCTTTTTAGAAAAACTCGAAGCAAAAATGGAAGAACTGGCAACAGCTTCGATTCCAGAATTGAAACAGCTTTTACAAGAAGATGAAGACCTTTATAAAAGAACTTTTCACAGAGTTTTTTCCGGTATTAACGGTCAGTTAAACAATATTAGAGACAAAGCCAGAGATACATACGAAGAAAAAATAAGCCGTATTTATTATGATCTCGATTCACAGATTTCTGTTTTAGATAAACATCACGATTTACTTTCAGATTTTAGAAGCGCATGTTCAGATCGTTATAATGATTTTGACGACAAATTTGATTATTGGAGAAAACAACTTGAAAAAACACAAGAACGCGATCTCGAAATCGAATACAAAAAAATATTAGACGAATACGAAGCCATTAAAAACAAATTCAGCTGTACGCAATGCGGCGGAAATATTGAAATCGAAAAAATCTTTTTAATCGAAACCTATATTTCATGTCCGTATTGTCAAACGCAAAATACATTTGCACCAAGTACACAAGGCCGAAATTTACAAAACATTGCACGAGGACTTGCTGAACAAAGAACCGCTCATTTATACGAAGCTTTTGAAACTGAAGATAAAAAAGAGCGTGAACTCTATCATCAGCGACATGAATTAAGTCTGAGCAAAATTCACGAATCAGACAAAAAAGTATTGAGTGAAATTCAGGCAAAGATGGACGATCTCGAAGAACAAAGGCAATTTGTAATTAAAAATGCTCCAAAACTATATCAGGTTTATCTGCGCGCCATGTATGACGAGTGGAATAAAATTACGCCAGATTTAAAAGAGCACAACGAAAAAATGTATCAAAATCAAGTACCCAATTAATAATTATTAATCCTTAAAAATCAACAAATGTTTAAAAAACTTTTTGGAGCTCTAACTGGAGACAACAAACAAGAAAATCAAAATTACGAGCAGACACAAACATCAAATGAAAGTCATGAAGATAATTATGAAGATAACTACGAAAATGAATATCAGGAAGTAGAATACGATCCGGAGACTTTACACGGAACGCATTATGATGTTGAAGATTTTGATGCCGAAGTTGCAGAAAGAGCCGAAGCATGGATTGCCGACGAACGCGCAAGCGGAGAAAACCTTGACGAAAAAGACATTCAAAACATATATTTCAATTACAGAAGAACGGTTTATACAGAATGGAACAACTGCGACTCAGACCAAATGATTCGTTTTGAGCACGCAAATTCTTTAAAATACAGCGGAGTTCAAACTTCGGGATTTGTAAAAGTTGATGAAAACAATCCGTTTCTTGAGCCAGTTCACGGTGTAGATTTAAGAACGTATACAGCAATGTGCCTTAAAATTAGTGCAGGAGTTGATTATCTTGAAGTTTGCAAAGCAATGGGCTTCGAATCTGTAGTTTGGGAAGAATTAAACACAATCTGGCCTCAGCGTATGGGCGAAGATACTTCGTTTACCGTTACAACTTTGTTTGGACAATATTATGCTGAAAATGTAACCGTTCCGCAATTAGAAAACCTTAAAGCTGAAATTTCAGAAGAAGGTGTTGCAAATTTGGAAAGAATCAGAACAGACCGTTATTTCTACGAAGAATTAGCCGGAGCAAGACAAGCTGCTTACGAATACGGAATCGACGGTGCACAATGGATTTTAGAAACTTTTGGAATCAATTTGGCTGATTTCCAATCTGTAGCAATGCAATGGATGACAGAGCAAAATCAAAACTGGAATTCAGCAGATATTACAGAATTTCATGATTATCAACAAGCAAAACAAAAAGAATATGCTGCAAAATTTGCTGCAGAACAAGGCGGGAATATCGCAGATGATGTGAATTTCTAAATTGATTTCTTTTCATGATAAAAAAACCGATTTGCCAAAACAAATCGGTTTTTTATTCGTTTAAATTTAACCGAATTTCAAAAGTCACTTTAAAAATATATACAATGGAAAACACACCCATTTTTTTCGCCGATGGAGAAAATCCAAAAATGATCGAAGCGTTTAAAAAAGCGCAGGAAACCTTTAAATATTTCTGGAGAGAGTTATCCTGGGAATACCGCAGAATAATTCCCGGACTTGATGTTGCTTGTGTAAAACTGGCTTTTACTCAGGAAATAGACGGAGAAACTGTAGTGGAACACATGTGGATTAATGATGTAAATTTTGACGGCGAAACTATTTATGGCGTTTTGGTGAATCAGCCAAGTGAATTAACCAATGTCAATAATGGAGACGAAGTACAAATTCCAATCAACCAAATGAGTGACTGGTTATTTGCAATTGGAGGAAAAACATATGGGGCATTTACCATTCAGGCAATGCGTTCCGAAATGAGCGACGACGAAAGAGAAGATCATGACGAAGCCTGGGGATTAGATTTTGGAGATTTCAACGATATTTTAGTCGTTAACGAGCAAAAAGAAAAACCGGAGAATCTTATAGAACATCCTATGAGCAAAAACATGAAAGACAGTCTTATTGACTTCGTAAAAAATAATCCCGAAGAAGTGAGCGCACAAGATGAATTAGGTTATACTTTTTTACATAGAGAAGCAGTTGCAGGAAATCTTACTTCGGTAGAAATATTATTAGAATCAGGAGCAGATAAAAATGTAAAAACTACCAGCGGAAAAACAGCACTCGATTTTGCAAAACAATTAAATTGGGAACATTTAATTCCTGTATTATAATATTTTTATTCAAAATCCGATTTGTAAACAAATCGGATTTTTTCTTTACATAAATATCAATTTATCTTTTTATCCTAAACCAATAATGTGGTATTTTTGCAGCACCAAATCTAATCTTCGCCTGCGATGAAAAAAATATTTTTCCTTATAATAATCTTGTTTCCAGCAAGTATATTATTTTCTCAAACAAAAAAAGAAAACACAGTTACTGACACTCAAAATGTTTTTTCAAGACCTTATGACTATGTAAATGATTTCGAAAAAATCTTAAATCCAGATCAAATTACAAACCTCACAAATACTTTAAAGGCATTTGAAAAACAATTTCTGTACAAAATTACAGTTGTAACAACTTCAACAATACAGCCTTATACCTCTTTCCCTGATTATTCTTTAGAATTAGACAAATATCTGGCAAAAGATCCAAAACTAGATCCAACAATTCTAATCGTAGTAAGCAAAGAATTAAGACAAATTCAGGTTCAAAGTATTGATCTTATTCGTTATAAACTAAGCGATAACGATACCCAAAATATCATTACAATCTATGCCGTTCCCGAATTTAAAAAAGGAGATTATGGTAAAGGTTTAGAACTTGCCGTTGATCAAATTATGAATAAATTAAAAACATATTAATTTATTCTTTTAACGAAAAATCTTATATTGTATTCGTTTTAATCATAAAAAGAAAGTATGACATTAGAAGAATACAAAAAACAATTTTCAGAAGATGATGCTGTAGGATGGCTTGAAATCGATAAAGAATTTGAACGTCTTTATCCAGATCAGGAACCCAAACATTTTGCTCCGGCCATAAGTTATATGCTTGGCGGAGAACATCCGCTGGACGGCGTAAGCATTTACGAAAGCAAAAAACAAACAGATCATTTTCACTTTGTAACCTACGGATTTTCTGAATTGTATTATGACGAAAATAAAATCGAAGACGAATTTAGCAAATGGGGATTTGAACTCACTTTTAGACTAAAACCTTTTGCAGAAGATAACGGAAACCCAAGCTGGGTAATTGCCCTTTTACAAAACATTGCCAAATATGTTTTTGACAGCGGCAACTGGTTTGAAGAATTTCATTATATGCCAGCAAACGGCCCTATAAGACTCGATACCGAAACCGATATTACAGCTTTAGTAATCGTTGCCGATCCTGAAATCGAAAAGAAACAAACCCCGCATGGTGAACTTTCGTTTTTACAAATAGTCGGAATAACTTCTGCTGAATACGAAGCCATAAAAGAAAATCCCGGAATTGTCGAAGAATTAGTTAATAAGCTAAAAGAAAACAATCCGCTGTTAATTACAGATTTAACGAGAAAATCATAAAATATCAAAAATCCGATTGGTGAAAACAAATCGGATTTTTTTGATTTCCGTCTGTTAAAAATAATCTACACCCGCATTAATTTTAATAACTTTATCGGTAAATAATAACGCTATGAAAGAAATATGCATTGTTGAATTCACTTCTAATTTAGGTCTAAAAGAACCGAAACCAGGAAAAGAACCAGGCGTAAATCGTTTGCCGGATTGGTTATGGAAACATAATTTGCATAAAGCAATTAATCCAAAAAACATCATAAGAGTCGATCCTCCAAAATATTCGAATATAAAAGATCCCGAAACCAATATTCTCAACGCAGATTCATTAGTTACCTACGCCAGAGAACAAGCCTATTTAATAAACAATTTATTGAGTGCCAATAAATTTCCGTTTATTTTAGGCGGCGATTGCAGCATTCTTTTAGGCCCTGCAATGGCTTTAAAACAAAAAGGAAATTACGGCTTATTTTATTTTGACGGTCATACTGATTTTATGGATGTTTCTTTGTCTGAAACCGGTGGCGTTGGCGGCATGGCAGCTTCAATTGTTACCGGAAACGGGCATCAAAAACTAACCAACATTCTCAATTTATCTCCTTATATAAAAGAAGAAAATCTTTGGTGCGTTGGTAATCGCGAATACGATGATGAATACGAAAATGAAATCCAAAAATCTTCGGCAACATACATAAGCCTTCAGGAACTGCGAAAACAAGGTATTGCAAAAGCTGTAAAAACATTTCTTTCAGAAGTTGAAAACAAAAACTTAGATGGTTTCTGGCTTCATATTGATGTCGACGTTCTTAACGACGATATTATGCCGTGCGTAGACAGCAGAACGCCAGACGGTTTAACCTATGATGAATTTAATGAACTTACCTCCTATCTATTTGAAAGTAAAAAACTAAGCGGACTTGAAATAACAATTCTCGATCCTGATTTAGACGAAACCGGAAAATATACCAAAGATTTCGTAAACAATATTACACTTACTTTCAACAAACATTTCAATACTTGATTTAAAAACATAAACACCAAATAATCAATATTTTAATATTATTTTTACTTACTGACAAACCGTTGTCACAATGCCATTTTACCTTTACTAAAAAATAAGATTTATGGAAATGAAAGACGGAAAATTAGCAGTTTATGCCGAAACCAGAGCAGACTGGCGCAAATGGCTGACAGAAAACAGTGTAAACGAAAAATCAGTCTGGCTGATTTTGTTTCATAAAAAAAGCCAGACCAAAAGCGTAAATTTAATTGAAGCCACAGAAGAAGCGCTTTGTTTTGGGTGGATCGACAGTTTGTGCAAAAAACGTGACGGCGAAAGTTATTATCTCACTTTTTCGCATCGCAACCCAAAAACCAGTAAATGGAGCAAACCCAACATAGAAAGAGCCGAACGCATGATTCAGGAAAACTTAATGACCGAACACGGACAAAAGTTAATTGACATTGCCAAAGAGCAAGGAAAGTGGATTACAGATTAATAGAATAATTTGGGCGTTTCCTTCGGCCGGGCTGTACACTATATTCCCGATTAACAAAAACTACGGCTAAAAAGCCTTGTTTTTCTAAATCGGGAGATGCCGCTTCCATCCCTAACGCAAATCCGGTTTCATAAGAACATTGTTTTTTAATTGATCATTTTAGACAAAAAAGATTATTTTTAAAACAAAATTCAACAACCCGATTTGATGAAAATAACAGAAATTACAAAAAGTGATTTTGAACCTTTAAAAATCCTGTTTTTAAAAGAAAGACAAAGAACATTTTCGTGGCTTGATACATCAGAATTTAAATTAGATGATTTTGAAAAACATACGCAGGGAGAATACATTTTAGTAGCACATATTAATGATATTCCGGTTGGTTTTATTTCGATTTGGATGCCAAATAGTTTCATTCACCATTTATATGTTGATCAGGAATATCAAGGGCAGAAAATTGGAACCGAATTATTAAAAGCAGCCATTCAAAAAACTAAATTTCCGCTTACTCTAAAATGTTTAGAAAACAATAGCAAAGCCGTTGAATTTTATAACAAAACAGGATTTATTGAAAAAGAAAAAGGACGCTCTGAAAACGGAACTTACATTTTATTTGAACTTTCAAAAGATATTAATTAAAATTCAAAACCATGAATAAGGAAATCCAGGCATACAACGATTCTCAAAACGCTGAAGACAAAAAAATATGTGATATTTTAAGTGTCGAAATTAACGATTTCCTGCAAGAAGCCGAAAGCAAAATCTGGCATCGGCATCCGGTTTGGTTTTTAGACGGAAATCCTGTTGCCGGATATAGTAAACTTAAAGATTCTGTCAGACTGCTTTTTTGGAGCGGACAATCTTTTGAGGAAAGCGGACTTCAAAATGAAGGAAGCTTTAAAGCCGCTGAAGCACGTTATACAAGCCCCGATCAAATCAATATCGACGATTTAAAAAGATGGCTCGATAAAGCCAGAAACATTCAATGGGATTATAAAAATATTGTAAAACGTAAAGGCCTTTTGATTCGGTTGAAATAATTTAAACTTTTTAAAACACTTTAAAGCAACCATTTAACTTTTTTTTTCATCTATAAATAAACTACCAAAATTTAAACCGATGAAAAAATATTTACTTCTCCTTATTTTAATTGCATTCTCTTCCTGTAATGATAATGATGATAATCACTCTGCCGAAAATCGCTTAGAAGGCAAATGGAGCTGGGTTCGCACTTATGGCGGGTTTGGAGGACCAACCAGTTCAGAAACATCAGATCAAAAAGTTGTAATTGAGATCTCAAATTCTACAATTAAAACCTATATAAACGGAAATCTGTCCCAACAGCAGAAATTTTTTATCATAACAAAAAAATCTGTTTTTGGCGGAGACAGAAAAATGATTGTTATTGATAAAGGCGACTTCATTACACAAGAATATTATTTTGACAGGTCATTTGAGTTTCATGGCAATAAACTGTATTTAATACAAGAATGTATTGATTGCTCTACATCAGAATATGAACGCGTCAAATAATTGTAATTTGTTAATTATGAATTGTTAATTCAAAACTCAATTAAGTTAATAATCAATAATTAACGATTAATATTTAATAAATTTTTATCGATAAACAATAAATTACTATATTTGTTGCATACTTATTTTAAATCAAAATATTATGTCAACAAGATCAACTTACATTTTAAAGCTCCTATACGTAGTGTCATGGATTGCTTTTATTGGGCTTTGTATCAAAGCAGGAACACTTTTAGCCTCTTACGGGGTTAGTATGTTTATCAGCGAAGTTGGAGCAAAAAACCTGCAGTTAGGTTTAGATTTATCTTCGTTAAAAGCATACGACGTTGTCGATTACTCTATTATGGTTTTCTCAATTACGGTAATTACAATTTTAGAAGCTTTGGTGTTTTATTCTGTCATTCAAATTTTCCTCAAGATTAATTTTGTCAGCCCGTTTCATGAAACAATTGGAAAACTGATCCAGAAAATGAGTGGATTCTCCTTACTTGTTGGCATTTTTAGCAACATAACCGTTAATTATTCTCAAAAATTTACTGCAATGGGAATCCAGCTTCCAAATCTTACCGAACATATTGGTCTTGGAGATGCATTCTTCTTTTTTGCCGGAATTTTATATTTTATCTCACAGCTTTTTGCTAAAGGAATCGAACTTCAAAAAGAAAGCGAATTAACCATATAAGTTATGCCAATTATAGTAAATTTAGATGTAATGATGGCGAAACGAAAAATGTCATTAAATGAACTTTCAGAAAAAGTTGATTTGACTTTATCCAATCTTTCCATATTAAAAACAGGCAAAGCAAAAGCCGTTCGTTTTAGCACGCTCGAAGCAATCTGCAAAGTTCTGGAATGCCAGCCCGGAGATATTTTAGAATTTGTCGAAGAATAAGGTATTAGGATTTTATTCGTAATTTCGTATTAAAGAGAACTTTAGGTTCTCTTTTTTGATTTTATAACTTTCTAAAACCATCAAAATGAATATCTTAATCGTATACAGTCATCCGAGTAAAAAGTCTTATACATTTCAGGTTTTAGAACAATTAAAATCTGCAATTGCAAAACAAAACTGGAATCTTGAAGTTTCAGATTTATACGCTTCTAATTTTCAAAGCGATATGTCTGAAGAAGAATATAATAGAGAAGGTTTTGTAAAACTTAATCTTCCCATTTCTAAAGATGTTTTAGCAGAACAGCAAAAAATCGAAAAAGCCGATTGTATTATTTTTCTATATCCCGTTTGGTGGAGCGATTGTCCCGCAAAACTTAAAGGCTGGTTCGACCGCGTTTTTTCAGTTGGATATGCTTACGGACAAACCGACGATTTTCCAAAAATGAAAATAATTCCGTTTGGACTTGTAATCTGCACCGCCGGACATCCAAATGCTTTTTTAACCGAAATTAAAATGGCGCAAAGTATGGAAACCATAATGCTTGAAGATCGTTTGGGAAAACGCTTCGAAAACAAAGAAATGCTAATTCTGGGCGGAACTTTAGATTTGGAAAATGTGATGGAAAATCATTTTGTACAAATTCAAAAAGCCGTTGAAAATATTAAAAGTTATATTGCCTAAAAAATAGAAACTCATATTATAAAACAATCCCAAATAATGACAATAGAAGAAATAATGGACATTCAAATGTCAGCATTTAACAATAGATTCATACAACAAATGATGCCTTTGTACAGTGATGATATTAAAGTTTATAATTTTCAAGATCTTACATTAGCAATAAACGGCAAAAAAGAATGCGAAGAAATGTTTATCAACCTTTTTAAACAATCCCCAAATTTGAATGCCGAAATAATAAAATCCATCTTTTTTGATAACAAAGTAATACTTCACGAATATGTTTCCGGCCGAAATGGCGATGAAACTAAAAAAGAACAAGTTGTTATTTTTGAGATAACAAATTAAAAAATAAGCAGAATGGATATCATGAGATAATTTGAAAATTAGAAAATTAGAAAATGAGACAATTATATAATTAACTCAAAGTAAAATCTAAAATCAAAACATCTGTCCGAAATACACCTCACAATTGTCTTATTAAAACCTAACTTATTGATTTTTAAAGAATAAATTTGATATACAACTTAAAAACCATAAAAATGAGTGCATCAGATTTTACTACAGCAATATTAGTCAGTCAATCTCCGGAGGAAGTTTTTAATGCCGTTACAAACGTGCGCGGCTGGTGGTCAGAAGAAATTGAAGGAAATACAGCCAAACAAAATGATGAATTTAATTATCATTATGAAGATATTCACCGTTGCAAAATTAAGTTGACAGAAGTAATTCCGAATCAAAAAATTGTCTGGCTGGTTGAAGAAAACTATTTCAAATTTACCGAAGACAAAACCGAATGGACTGGAACAAAACCCACTTTTGAAATCACAGAAAAAGACGGAAAAACAGAACTTCGTTTTACGCATTTTGGTTTAAATCAAGAATACGAATGCTTCGAAATTTGCCGTGATGCCTGGACAAACTATATTCAAAACAGTCTTAAAAAACTAATAGAAACCGGAAAAGGCGAACCAAACGCAACCGGAAAACCCCAAACCGAAAACGAAAAGAAACTATCTCAAAATTAAGATACTGATTTAGCACACTGATTTTACGGATGAAACGGGTTTTCGCAGTTTATTTTAAAATATGCCACAGATTTAAAGGATTAAAATGATTTTAAAAATCTGAAATAATCCTTTAAATCTGTGGCAAAAAAATTAAAACGATCTAAAAAAAGCAACCAGTGAAAACCTGTTCAATCCGTAAAACCCGTGGGCAAAAAAGCAAAAACTTAGAATCTCAGCATCTAAGTAACTTAGAATCTTTTTTTCAGCTACAACAATAGTAGATTTGGCTACATTCCTCTTTTTGATGTTACGCAACTTTGTAACATCAAAATTTAGAACTTATGAAAATTATAATTACAGGTTCTCTAGGGAACATCAGCAAGCCTTTGGCAAAAGAATTAATTGAAAAAGGACATTCCGTTACCGTAATTGCCAGCAGTAACGAAAGAACACAAGAAATCGAAACCTTAGGTGCAAAAGCTGCTATTGGTTCTGTCGAAAATGTAGATTTTTTAACTAAAACATTTACAGACGCAGATGCCGTTTACTGCATGATTCCACGCGCTAATTATTTCGATCCGAAATTAGATTTAGACGCTTTTACACGCAAAATCGGAAATAGTTATGCCCAAGCCATTAAACAATCTGGTGTAAAACGTGTTGTTTTCCTGAGCAGTATTGGCGCACATTTAAAAGAAAAATCAGGAATTATTCAGCGTTATAATGAAATCGAAGCCGTTTTAAATCAGCTTTCAGACGTTTCGATTACGTTTATGCGTCCAACTTCTTTTTATTACAATTTACTCGCTTACATTCCTGCAATTAAAAATCAAGGTTTTATTTCGGCAAATTATGGTGCCGATGAATTAGTTCCGTGGGTTTCACCAAATGACATTGCCGAAGCTATTGCAGAAGAGCTTACAACTCCGCTTGACGGAAAAAAAGTTCGTTATGTTGCAAGTGAAGAATTAAACGGACACGAAACCGCTAAAATTTTAGGCGCAGCAATTGGAAAACCAGATTTAAAATGGAATTTCATAAGTGATGAAGAAGTCCTAAACGGAATAATTTCAGTAGGAATGCAACCCAAAATCGCAGCCGGTTTGGTCGAAATGTACGCTGCACTTTACAACGGTTTATTGGGCGAAGATTATTATAAAAACAAACCGGCAGTTTTAGGAAAAACAAAGCTGGCAGAATATGCAAAAGAATTTGCAGCAATATATAATCAAAAATAGGTAATTTAGGCTATGGCAAATCAACAACCACATCGAATAAAAAGTATCAGCGAATTTCATGAGTTTAGAGATTTGCCAAAGCCTGAACATCCGCTTGTTAGCGTATATAATTTTGAAGATTTAAAATTTCTCAACGAACAAGAACCCAAAAGTCTCATTCTTGATTTTTATTCCATTGCATTAAAAAGAAATGCCAATGCCGTAATGCGCTACGGGCAGCAAGAATATGATTTTAAAGAAGGCGTTTTATTGTTTATTGCGCCCGGTCAGGTTTTTTCTATCGAAGGAAACTCAGAATTGAAACATACAGGATATTCATTACTCGTTCATCCCGATTTTTTATGGAATACGCCGCTTGCGCAGAAAATCAAACAATACGAATATTTTGGATATTCGGTTTACGAAGCGCTTCATCTTTCTGATAAAGAAGAAAAAATGATTATCGATATCATGAAAAATATTCAGCAAGAATATCAATCTAATATCGATAAATTCAGTCAGGATGTTATTATAGCACAAATAGAATTACTTCTAACCTATTCTGAACGTTTTTATAACCGACAATTCATTACCCGAAAAATAAGCAATCATGAGATTCTGGCCCGTTTAGAAAAACTTCTCGAAGAATATTTTGCAAACGATTCTTTATCTAAAAAAGGTTTGCCAACAGTTCAGTTTATTGCCGATAATCTAAATGTTTCTCCCAATTATTTAAGCGGATTACTCAAACATCTTACTGGTCAAAGCACGCAGCAACACATTCACGATAAATTAATCGAAAAAGCAAAAGAAAAACTTTCGACCACAAATTTATCTGTAAGCGAAATTGCTTATGAATTAGGCTTTGAACATCAGCAGTCATTCAGTAAATTATTCAAAACAAAAACAAGCATTTCTCCTTTAGAATTCAGACAGTCTTTCAATTAAAAAAAATCCGGGCAAAACACGCATAATTTTCCTATATTCGTAACAATAAAATCAAAATTATGAATCCCGTTTTAAGGAATACTTTGGCTGTTATTGCCGGAATTATTATTGGAAGTATTGTTAATATGAGTATCATTTTAATCAGCGGTTCAATTATTCCACCGCCAGATGGAGTCGACAACACAACCATGGAAGGTTTGCAAAAAACAATGCATTTATTTGAAGTACAGCATTTTATTTTTCCATTTCTGGCTCACGCAATCGGGACATTTGCAGGAGCAGTTACAACGGCTTTAATCACTATTAATCACAAAAAGAAATTAGCCTTAGTAATTGGCGCTTTCTTTTTATTGGGCGGAATTGTAAGTGTCTGCTCTCTTCCGGCGCCAATGTGGTTTACTTTTGTAGATTTGGTTTTTGCTTATATTCCAACTGCCTATTTGGCTTTGAGATTAGTTTGTAAAAAGACGCAGAAAACAGCCTATTAAAATTCAGTAAAATGAGCGAGAAACCAGCAAAACAAAAACCGGCAAAAATGTGTTACGAACATATTGGCGGAAAACTCGGTCAATTGCTCGCTGTAACTTTTGCAGAAAAAAGATGGATCGCCAAGAAAAATCCCGCCGACAAACATTTTTATATTACCGATTTAGGTGAAAAAGAATTCACAAAATTAGGCATCGATATAACACAGATAAAACCTGAAGATTTATAAAAATTTTCAGGTTTTTTTAATTCAAAAAGTACTTCTAAATTTCATAACTTAGTTTGCTGTTTAATCCTGTTGATTATGACTAAGAAAGAAATCGTAGAAAACTTCTTAAAACTTGCTGCAAGCGGGCATCCGCATGAAGCCTTTAGACTTTATGTAGGGAAAAAATTTAAGCATCATAATATTCATTTTAAAGGAGATGCCCAGACTTTAATGCTGGCAATGGAAGAATCGTCAAGAAAAAATCCAAATAAAATTTTTAAGATTCATCATATCATTGCTGACCATGATTTGGTCGCTGTACATTCGCATTTAAAACAAAATTCAACCGATTTGGGATTTGTCGTAGTTCATATTTTCAAATTCGAATCAGATAAAATAATTGAACTCTGGGATTTAGGACAGCCAATTCCGGGTGAAATGGTTAATGAAAATGGAATGTTCTAAAATAGTGTACAGTTTTCAGTCACAGTCGCAGATGAAAACCGAAACTGAAAACTGAAAACTGAGACTGAAAACTAAAAAAAACCGAGACTAAAAAATGAGCCTTAAATACAAAATTCCTGCTTTATTACTTTTGACTTTTCTTTTGTCATACTGCTATTCTTCTGCACAAAAGAAAGATGATTATATCGCTAAAATTGACAGTCTTGTTGAACATACAACTTCTCCGGTTTTTAATGGTGTTGTTTTGATTTCTAAAAACGGAAAAACTTTATATTCAAAAGTAAAAGGTGTTGCCAATTTTGAAACCAAAAAACCTTTAACGGTAAACTCTCAATTCGAAATCATGTCAAACAGCAAACAGGTTGCTGCGGTTTTACTTTTGTTGGAAGTTGAAAAAGGTAAAGTCGATTTAAATACTCCAATTAAAAAATATCTTCCGGAATTAACCCAATCGTGGGCAGATTCGGTTACGGTTCATCAACTTTTAAATCATACACACGGAATTGTCGATTTGCAAAAACCTTTGGCTTTTAAACCCGGAACTCAATTTAGCTACGGAAATTTAAGTTTTAGCCTTGCTGAAAAAATTGTTGAATTAAGTACTAAAAAAAGTTATACCGAAGTGGCGAATGTTCTTTTTAAAAAATTAAAAATGAACAATACTTTTTGTTATGCAAAAGATAAAACCCAAAATTTAGCTACGGGATATTTTAACTCAAATGGAAAGTTTGAAGCTGTAAAAACTACACAGATTACACCGCAAAGTTTAGGCGCAGACGGAGTTGTTTCTACTGTGAATGATTTATCGATTTGGAATAATAATCTTCATAAAGGAAAAATCCTAAAACCAGAAACGTATCAATTAATGTTGAAATATAATATTTCGGCACAGCATGATTTCTTCGGAAAAGCAGATGAAGGTTATGGCTACGGAATTAAAATTATTGAGAAAGAAGCGGTAAAATATGTAGGTCACACCGGTTTAGGCGACGGATTTTCATCAGTAAATTTATATTTCCCTGAAAGTGATGTCAGCTTAATTGTGTTAGAAAATCAAATGAACGAAAGCCGCGATTTGTTTTATATTTCTGAATTTAAAATCAAAAATATTTTACTGAAAAGCGATTTAGTACATCAAAAATAAAAGACAATGGCAAAGAATAAAACAGCAGAAACCCAAAGCAGTGTTATTGATTTTATAAATACTGTAGACAGCGAAGCAAAAAGAAATGATGCTTTTGAACTGGTAAAAATAATGAAAGCGATTACAGGTTTTGAACCTAAAATGTGGGGACCAAGTATTATTGGCTTTGGAACTTATCATTACAAATATGCCACGGGACACGAAGGCGACGCACCTTTGGCCGCTTTTTCTCCCAGAAAAGCCGCAACAACAGTTTATTTTTATTTACCCGAAGAAAAGAGAGAAGAACTTTTTTCAAACTTAGGAAAATACAAAATATCAAAAGCATGTATTTACATCAAGAAATTAGCTGATATCGACGTTGAAATCTTAAAAAAGATTATTTCGCTTTCGATTGAAGAAGTTAAAAATTTATATCCCCAAAAATAAAAATGATCACATTCTTAATCGTACTATTAATAATAGTGCTTCTCGTTTACAATTTTTTACAACATCCAAAATTCGGAAAAAAGCCTTCCGGCGAAAGGTTAGCTTTAATTGAAAAATCGCCTCAATACAAAAACGGAAAATTCGAAAACCAAAATTTCACACCAGATCTTGCTGAAGGCGCGACTTATTTTAGCGTTTTAAGTGAATTTTTCTTCAAAAAAGTCGACAGGAAAATCCCAACCGATTTAATTCCGTCAGTCAAAACCAATTTACACGAAATTCCTCTCGATCAGGATGTTTTAGTTTGGTTTGGACATTCCTCTTATTATATTCAGTTAGAAGGAAAACGTTTCTTAATAGATCCCGTTTTTAGTGGTAACGCCTCTCCTATTGCAGGAACCACAAAATCGTTTAAAGGAACAGATATTTACACCGTTGATGATATACCGGAAATTGATTATTTGCTGCTTACACACGATCATTACGACCATTTAGATTATAAAACAATTCTTCAGCTAAAGCCGAAAACAAAAAAAGTAATCACCGCACTTGGCGTTGGTTCACATTTTGAATTTTGGGGCTTTTCAAAAGAAAATATTATCGAAAAAGACTGGCATGAAAAAATAGAATTAGACGAAAATCTAACGCTTTATATAACTCCGTCAAGACATTTTTCTGGCAGAAGTTTTAAACGCTGCAATACACTTTGGACTTCTTTTGTTTTAGAATCCAAAGATTTTAAAATGTATTTGGGCGGAGACAGCGGCTACGACCAGCATTTTGCAGAAATTGGCGAGAAATTCGGCCCTTTTGATATTGTTTTAATCGATAACGGTCAATACAATAAAAACTGGAAATACATTCATAATATGCCCGAAGATGTGATACAGGCGATTCAGGATTTAAAAGCAAAAAGAGCATTTCCGGTTCATTCGTCAAAATTTTCATTATCACTGCATGCCTGGGATGAACCCTTAATTAGAGTTACAGAACTAAATGCAAATTCAGCAAATCCAGTTCCTTTAATTACACCAATGATTGGAGAATTAGTTGAACTGAAAAATGAAAATCAGGAATTTAAGCAATGGTGGAAAGGGGTGAAATAATTTTAGATTGCAGATTTTAGATTTTAGATTGAAAACCTGAAACTTGAAACCTGAAACTTGAAAAACTGCATTGTCATCCTGAGCGAAGTCGAAGGGCACGCAAAGGGCTTCGACTTCGCTCAGCCTTACAAGACTTGAAACTTGAAAAACCTGACACAAAAAAATGAAACAAAAAATAAACTTCCTAACGATTGTATTTCTGATAACCTGCAGTATGTTTTCTCAAAATACTTATGTGTTTTTAGGATCATATAATCGGGATAAAACGGCAGAAGCAATTCAAATATATCAATTAGATACTTTAAACGGAAAACTATCCAAAATAGCCTCGGCAAAAAATATTATAAATCCTTCTTATTTAACTGTTTCGCCAAACGGAAAATATGTTTATGCCTGTACGGATACCAAAACGCCAAATGCCGGAAGTATAAGCAGTTTTGAATTTAATCCCGAAAACAAAAGTCTGATTTTTTTAAACAGCCAAAGAAGCGTCGGCGAAAATCCGGTTTATGTTACGGTTCATAAAAGTGGAAAATGGATTGCAAATGCCAATTATACAGAAGGAAGTGTTTCGGTTTTTCCAATTCTGGAAAACGGAAAAATTGATTCTATCGCGCAGAATTTTCAATATATGGATGGAAGTACACATAAAGAAAGACAAACAAGATCTCATGTTCATTCGGCTGTGTTTTCTCCTCAATTTGATTATTTATTTTACCTGATTTAGGTGCTGATAAAATTCGTAGTTATGCTTTTGATGAAAATAAAAAACAGCCTTTAACCGAAACTCAAACTCCATTTACAAAAACGGATTTAGAGGCCGGACCAAGACATTATTTTGCTTTTCATCCAAATCAGAAATTTGGATATTGTATTGAAGAAATGGCGGGACAGATAAGCGTTTATAATTATGTAAACGGAACTTTAAATAAAATCCAGCGTATTGCGACACATCCGGATAAAATAAAAGAAGGTTTTGAAAGTTCTGATATTCATATTTCACCAGATGGAAAGTTTCTGTATGCCACAAATCGCGGAAAGGAAAATAACATTGCTATTTTTTCAATTGATGAAAATGGATTATTGAAAAACATTGGTTATCAATCGACTTTAGGAAAACATCCGAGAGTTTTTGCCATCGATGAAACCGGAAAATTCTTGGTTGCTACCAATGTAATTACTGGAAATATTATTGTTTTTAGAAGAAATCCTAAAACCGGATTATTGAAGAAAACTGGAAAAGAAATTAAAATGGAAAATGTTTCGTGTGTGCAGATTAGAAGGATTTGATTACTTGATGGATGGCACACGGATTTAACTGATTGAAATGGGTTAACACGGAGGTTTTGTCATTTCGACTGAAAGGAGAAATCGCACAAGTAATTCCGCAACGAAAATCGCCCATCTTTGTCGATCTGCGTGTGTAATCCTTCGACTTCGTTCAGGATGACAAAAAAACAAACTATAAAAAACGCTATAAAATAACATTATAAAAAATGAAAAAAATAACTGTTTTCTGCGGATCAAGTTTTGGTACCGAAGAAATATATAAAGAACAAGCCGGGTTATTAGGAAAAACTTTAGCCAAACAAAATATTGGTTTGGTTTATGGCGGAGCAAATGTGGGTTTAATGGGCGCTGTTGCGGATGGAGCTTTGAGCGAAAACGGAACTGTAATTGGTGTTCTTCCTAATTTTTTAAGATCAAAAGAAATCGCGCATAAAGGTTTAACCGAATTAATTTTGGTAGAAAGCATGCACGAACGCAAAACTAAAATGAATGATTTATGCGACGGTGTAATTGCGCTTCCGGGTGGTTTTGGAACTCTTGAAGAGCTTTTTGAAATGCTGACCTGGGCGCAGTTGGGTTTACATAAAAAACCAATCGCAATTTTAAATATCAACGGATTTTATGATTCGCTTTTAGAATTACTTCAAACCATGAGTGAAAAAGGTTTATTGAAAGAAGCCAATCAAAAAATGCTTTTAGTAAGCGATGATATTGAAGATTTATTAAACCAAATGAAAAATTATACTCCGCCAACGGTTGGAAAATGGATTGAAAAAGATAAAGTTTAAAATTAGATTTATCTACAATTAAACTCTTTTAAACTGCTTTTTATAGTCACTTGGATTCAAGCCTGTATGTTTTTTAAACAAGCGATTCAGGTGACTTGCATCGCTAAAACCAAATTCATATACAATTTCATTGATCTGCATATTGGTAAATTTTAATCTCGTTTCGATTAATTTTACTTTATAAGCCATTGTGTATTCCTGAATACTCTGCCCTGTTTTGGTTTTAAAATATTCGCTGATGTAAGTTGATGAAACATTAAATGCTGCCGCCATATTTGACGCTTTTAATTGTTCTGGCTGATAAATATTCTGATGTACATAATTCAATAAATCCAAACTCGGAACCACATTGGTTTGGTTAAGATTAAGTGGTGCAATAAGTGAAATGTTTCTGGCTGCAATTGTAATAATCGTATTCAGAATTTGCTTAATAACTTCCTGCTGTTGCGGAAAGTTCGTGCTTTCTTCTCTAATAAGAGCTTCAATCATTGCCCTTACCAAAGGTTTGTCTGTTACAGTTTTTAAAATACAGCCCGGCCTGTGATTGTGGTTATGAAAAATAAATTCAAGCTTTTGAATCCAGTCACTGCTTTGTGTTTTAAGATAACTGTCATGAAATCGTATAAAGAAAAATTTCGTTTTCTCTGTAACTTCAAAACTATGCGTATCTTGCGGAAAGATTAAAAAAAACTTATCGCTGCTATAAGGCCATCGATGATCGTTTATAATTTGAGTTCCTTTTCCTTCCAGAACAAAAACCATTTCAAAAAAAGTATTTTTACGTTCTTTCGCTTCATATTCTAAAACTTCTAAAAACTGAAGTTCAAATGGGTGGTATAAATTTCTAATTTCCATCTTTCAAAAGTACAAATTATTCCAATGATTGTACAAATTTTAAAAAGCTGTTATCCGCAACTTTGTAGTATAAAATCACTTAATATGGAAACAACCTCTTTTTTATTATTACGTCTTGCAATTGCAATCAGCATGTTTGGCCACGGATTAGTCCGACTGCCAAAACTGACCACTTTCAGTAATTGGATGGTTGGCACTTTTGAAAATTCAATGCTGCCAAAAATCCTCGTAACACCTTTTAGTTATATTTTACCAATAGCCGAGTTTACCATTGGTCTTTTGTTATTATTAGGCTTATTTACCAAACCAGCTTTAATTGCCGGAGCTGTTGTTATGCTTGTCTTATTATTTGGCACTTCGATGATTGAGAACTGGGAAGCCGTTCCGTCACAATTAATTCACATTGCTTTTTTTGCTTTGCTATTGCATTTTGCAGCTTATAATAGCTGGGCTATTGATACCTTAATTAAAAAATAAATAGTATGAGTTCAAGAAGAAATTTTATTAGACAAACGGGAATAATAGGAATGGTGGGAATGATAAATCCTATTGAAACTTTTTCTGAAGTTTCAAAAAATACTCCAATTTTCTCTCCTCAAAAAACAAAATGGGCAGACGGTTCAAGATTAGTGGTTTCGATTTCAATGCAGTTTGAAGCTGGAGGACAACCTCAAAATGCAGAAAGTCCATTTCCTCAAAATATACAAAAAGGTTTTATTGATCTTCCTGCGGCAACCTGGTACGAATATGGATATAAAGAAGGCGTTCCGCGTATGCTCGACAATTGGGATAAACTAGGTGTAAAAGTAACGTCGCACATGGTTGGAACTGCGGTTTTAAAAAATCCTGAATTAGCCAAAGAAATTGTACAAAGAGGCCACGAAGCCGCTGCACACGGAATGAGTTGGAGCACGCAATACACCATGCCTTATGAAGAGGAAAAAAAGTTTATAAAAGATGGTGTCGACGCCATAAAAAAAGTTACCGGTTTTACTCCGGTTGGTTATAATGCAAACTGGTTACGCCGAGGACAAAATACACTTGAGATTCTGCAGGAATTAGGATTCAAATATCATATTGATGATCTTAGCCGCGATGAACCTTTTATCATTCAGGTAAAAAACAAAGATTTTGCCGTTGTTCCGTATACTATTCGATGCAATGATATTGTTTTGATTGAAGGGAAAAACTTTTCGGCAGATCAGTTTTTACAGCAAGCAAAACTGGAATTTGACCAATTATATGCCGAAAGCGAAACACAACGCCGACAAATGTCAATTAGTTTTCATGATCGTATTGGCGGAACTCCGCAAATGGTAAAAGCAACAAGTGATTTGATTAAATATATGCAGCAGCATCAAGGTGTAAGTTTTAAACGTAAAGATGAAATTGCAGAGATTGCACTTCATGATAAAACTACGATTAGAGAGTAAATTGCAGATTTTAGATTTTAGATTGCAGATTTAGAATTTGGAATTTTACTTCTCACATATAAAATTATAATCCACATGAGTTAAAGCTTGTGTGGATTTTTTTATTCCCTTTTTTGGAATTTCTTTCTTAAATTAGAAGTCCAAAAATCAACTCATTTTCATCTCTCACATTTTACTTATCAATCATGAAACCAGAAAACAACAAATTTGCAAAAGCCGAAATGCTGATTAGAAAACCTGTTTCAGAAGTTTTTCAGGCTTTTATTGATCCGGAAATTACCAGTAAATTTTGGTTTACAAAAGGTTCCGGAAAATTAGAAGAAGGTAACAAAACGGAATGGACTTGGGAAATGTATGGTTTTTCGCTTTCGGTTACGACATTAGTTTTACAGGAAAATAAAAAGATTGTTATTGAATGGGGAAATCCAGATGAAACGACTTTGGTAGAATGGATTTTTACACCATTAAATGAAAATGAAACTTTTGTAAGTATAATAAATTCAGGTTTAAAGGGAGATTCAGATAAAATAATCGATCAGGTTCGCAATTCTACCGAAGGTTTTACGTTAGTTGTAGCCGGAGCAAAAGCGTTTTTGGAGCATCAATTACAGCTAAATTTAGTTTTAGACAGATTCCCAAAAGGATTGGCATAGAAAAGTTTCACGTTTCAAGTTTCTTTAGTTTCAAGTTCTCTACAGCAACCTGAAACTTGAAACATGAAACAAAAAAAACTAAAAATTATGGATACTAAGAAACCCGAAAATATCGACGAATACATTGGCGGATTCCCTAATGATGTTCAGGAAATTTTAGAGAAAGTTAGAATGACTATTCAGAAAGCAGCGCCTGATGCCAAAGAAAAAATCAGTTATTCGATGCCGGCATTTGAGCAAAATGGAATCGTGGTTTATTTTGCGGCTTTTAAAAATCATATTGGATTGTATGCTTTGCCAAGCGGTCACGAAGCTTTTGCCGAAGAACTTTCTAAATATAAATCTGGAAAGGGTTCTGTTCAATTTCCTTTAAAAGAAAAAATGCCGTATGATTTAATTACTAAAATTGTAAAATTTAGAGTGAAAGAAAATCTGGAGAAAGCGAAAAAGAAATAACCAAAATGAATTTAGCAGAACATTACAATCAACTTTATAAAACTTCTTCTGAATCCATTTTAAAGCAAAATTACAGCTTAGATTCTAAAATAAATGATCCTTCAGATTCCCGATTTGGTATTACGCTTCTCCTCCGCCCCAGCGAAAAAATAAAAATCAATATTCAGTTATTTTTAGAAGAATTAAAAGCAGTTGAACCCAACCAATATTATTATCCTGATTCTGATATTCATATTACGTTAATGTCGATTATCTCGTGTTATGAAGGTTTTAATTTGAATAAAATTAATATTGAAGATTATATTAAAATCATTGAAAAAAGCTTAGAAGATTTAGGTAAGATCAAAATCAAATTTCGAGGTGTTACAGCTTCAAATTCTGCAATAATGATTCAGGGTTTTCCTTCGGATGAAACTTTGAATAATTTAAGAAATAAACTTCGTGAGAATTTTCGAAATTCAACTTTAGAACAAAGCATCGACAGTCGGTATTCAATTGCTACAGCGCATTCTACAGTAATGCGTTTTACAGAAAAACTTCAAAACCCTAAAAAATTAATTGAAGTTGTTGAGCAATTTCGGGATTACAATTTTGGAGAATTCACAGCCGATAAACTCGAATTAGTTTTTAATGATTGGTATCAGAGAAAAGAAAATACAATTCATTTGAAGGATTTTGTGTTGTGATTTTTTTTGCCACGAATTACACTAATTTTCACGAATTAAAAATAAAAAATTAGTGAAAATTCGTGGAATTTGTGGCAAACTTATTTTTTAAAAGTTCCAAAATGCCATAGAACCCCAGCCGAATCGTGGAGAAAACATTCACTTCCCCAGTCTAAATGGCGGGTTGGTGTTAGTTTTACGCCATATTTTTCAGTTAAGTTTAATTCTAAAAGTTCCTTATAATAACGATCTGCATCATCAACTTCAAGAAAAATCATGGTATTTTCAATCCAGCTTTTATCATAATAATCTTGTAGATAAAAAGCAGTTTCTCCTGATTTAAAAACAGAAAAATTAGATTCTAAAACTACTTCTTCAAAACCTAAATCGTGATAAAAACTTCTCGAAACTTCGAAATCTTTAGAACCAATAAATGGTCGGATTGATTTTATGTTGTGATTCATCTACACTGACATTTAATAATAACTAAATAAGATTATAAAAAAGTACTTTTCAAATATTTACTAGAAATAATAACATAAGAAATTATAATAACTAATATAATTAAAGCAATATTAATTAAATAATACTTATCAAATCTTTCACAAAAAAAGAAATTAAAAACCAAATGACTCATTGATAAAATTAACCATAGTATCAATGTCACTTGACCAATAGCTATATTAATCCTTGATGTAGAATAACCTCCAGCTTTTGTAGAAAAGATATTCCCATTTTTATCATCATTATCAAGCCCCATGTTACCCATAATATTATCATATGGCAATTTCAATTTTTTAAAATGAGTATTCTCAAATTTGTGTATAGCCGTTTCATAGACTTCATACCAAGCCTTAGAACCTTTTGCCATTAAAATCCAAACCAATGAAAATGTTGTACCTACAATAGTTATGAAAAGACAAATAGTACTTAATAATAATTTATCAAAAACTGAACTTTTTGAATCTACTAATTTATTTACAAGTTCTAATGCTAAATACCCATATGCGGTAAAACATAAAATTAAAAACACAGAAAGAAACACTGATCTTTGCCATAAATTAGAAATTTCAAGATCTCTACAATTATATAAACGATTTAGCGTAAATCTCAAATCTTGCTTTTTTCTCATTTTTCAACACGAATTTCTAAATTAATTTCAGCTGCTTTTTGCTACAATTATCTCTTCTTCAAAATACTTCCCAAACCAGCCCCAATCTGTTCAATTACTTCCAATCTTTAATTAATTAACTTTTACTTATCAAAACCAAGCTGTTTTCGTAAATCTAAATTCAAACTATACTGCTCCTGAATTGGAATTATTTTTCGCGAATTTTTATTAATATCACTTCCTTCAGCTGTCCATAGAAACGGATAAAAATTGAACACTTCGTCGCCTTTTAATTTAGACACTTCTGTTCTCCATCCATTCCATCTGTTGCCTTCATAAAACTTATCCAAATTATTGCTAAAACAAAATCCTAAAAATTCAGAATAGGTAATATCAAGCTGTTCAAACTCCAGATTATCAGGAGAAAAATAATAAATTTTCCCAACATCAGTTCCTAATCCTCCTCCATTTAAAAAATAAAAACCGCCAATTGCATCGTCGGCAATTAATAAAAAAGCGGGTGTTTCTCCAAACTCATTAAATGTTTTTCCTTTATTCCAATCTGGCAGCGACCGATTAAATTTTGAACTCCCCGAACCTAAAATCCTAATCCAGCCATCATCAATTAAAATACCGCCAGTATTAAAAATAACTGCTCCCATTGTCGAGCGGGTTGTCACCTGAGTTTTGTACAAAGCGTCTTTTGCTTTTACAGCATCAACCGGTAAAACCTCCACTTTATTTGTTGCTGTTTTAATCCAATCTTCTACAAGAGTCCAGCCCGGATCTGCTTTATCAATAAGTTCTTCGGCTTTTTTCATTTTGTTTTGTGCAGTCGCTGCAAAAGTTAAAAATGTCAGTACAATTAACGGAAACTTTGGTATCATTTAATGGCTTATAATTATTTAAATCTAACCCTTCTTCAAAATACTTCCTAAACCGCGGCCAATCTGTTCAATAGCTTCCAGACTTTTGGTTAATGGCGATGCAGTAAAATCTTCATAGGCATCCATAGAACTAATTTTACGATCGTCCTGCGGATAAACCAGAATGATATTATTATTGCTGAAGAATTTTTCGAATTTTTGCGGAAGTCTGTCAAAGATAGAATGATACGAAACAGAACCTTTTCGCGATAAGTTGAAAACAATTAAATCAGTTTCACGAATCTCATCTGAAATTGATTCAAAATCATCCCATTCTATTACACTTTTAAAACCCAATTTAGCATTCAAACGGAGATTATTCGCAATCTGTTGAATGGTTTGATGCGTTTTATATTCGGCATGAACTACAATCGGAATACTTAGTTCTTGCGACAACCTGCATATTTTTTGTAATAAAAGCTGAAATCCAATTCCTCTTTCTGAAAATGGCGGACAAATAAATACCAGTCTCTTATCTTCAATAAATGTTTTTTGAAATCTGCTGATAAACAAGCTTTTGTCAACATTGTTTATAATTGAATCTACATTTTCTCCAAAAATCTTATCTAAGAAACCTGTTTTCTTTGGCCATCCTACAATCACAATATCCGACATTATTTCTTTAGAAGTTCTTGCAATTCCACTCGCCGGATTGTGGTCAATTCTGGCAATCGTATTTATTTTCACTTCAGATGCCGAACCTTGAATTACAAATTTGTCAACTGCTTTTCGGTATTTTAAAATGTTCTTTTCAGCCTGATCGTTATTGGGTACAATCGTTAAAAGCGTAATTGGATTCGAAGATTTTTTATCTTTTATTAAAAGTGCAAAATCAAGTAAACTGGCTGCTGCCGAAGTTTTTGCTAACGGAATTAAAATATGTTCGTCTAAAATTTGATCTTTATCTGTGTCTGAATGTGAAATTTCTTCTTCGCAGATCGCTATTTTCTTAGCCGCTTTTTCGGTTGCAAAAGAAGCCACAATACAAGTAATCAGAATTAAAATAATAGTTCCGTTTAAGATATTTTCATCCAGGATTTTTGCTTTAAAACCCACTAAAATTACGGCCAGAGTTGCTGCGGCGTGCGCACTGCTCAAACCAAAAATAAGCTGTCTTTCGGTTTTACTGTATTTAAAAACAACCTGTGTAAAAAAGGCTGCGATCCATTTTCCAAAAATAGCCACAACACTCAAAGTTCCCGCAACAATTAAAGCCGTTGGCCCGCTTAAAATCACGCTGATATCAACCAGCATCCCAACAGAAATCAGGAAAAACGGGATAAATAAAGAGTTCCCTATAAATTCAATTCTGTTCATCAAAGCCGACGATTGCGGAATTAAAGGATTTAAGGCTAAACCGGCAACGAAAGCACCAATAATAGGCTCTACTCCTGCTACTTCGGCCAAAAAGGCGGCAAAGAAAACTACAGAAAGAACAAAAATATAATGGGCGTGTTTTTCACTTTCCAGTTTTTTGAAAAACCATTTGGCAATTCTCGGAATCAATAAAAACATTATGGCAGAGAAAATCGCCAATGAAACGCCTAATTTGATCCAAAAAGCCTGATTTAAACTTCCCTGACTGCTTCCCATAATTACGGCCAGAATAATCAAAACGGCAGTATCTGTTAAAATAGTTCCGCCAACGGTAATAGCAACAGCCTGGTTTTTTGCGATACCGAGTTTGCTCACAATAGGATATGCTACCAAAGTATGTGTTGCAAACATACTAGCCGTTAAAAAACTGGCATTGAAATCGTATTGCAGTAAATAAAAACAAACCGGAAAACCTATTGAAAGCGGAAGAATAAACGTAAAAAATCCGAACAATAAACTCTTGTTTCGGTTCGCTTTAAACTCATTCATATCCAATTCCAGACCCGCAATAAACATAATGTACAAAAGCCCGATTGTCGAAAATAAATCGACCGCAGAGTTTTTAGCCAGAATATTAAGTCCGTGAGGGCCAATAATAACACCCGAAATAATTAAACCGATAATTCCCGGAATATTTATTTTTTTAAGTAAAATGGGAGACAGCAGAATAATGAAAAGTATTAAAGAGAAAATCAATACTGGATTGCTGAGAGGTAATTCAAATTCGTGTAAAAAATGCTTGAAAAATTCTATCATAATATAATTTTATCTTTTTATGGTATTCTAAATTTTCGTAAAAAGACATTGGTAGAATTAAAACGAAATCATCTACAGTTTCGGCTAATTTTCAATTTTGGGCAATTAAAAGAAACAGCAGATTTTGATAGTTGCATCTTTACAAAAATACCTAAAAAAGGTGAACTTTTTACGAAAACCACATATTAAGGAATTAAATTTATTTCGTTGCCGAATTAATAAAATTTAATATTTTTTTTAACAAATACGCAAGATTAACATTCAAAATTAATTCTTCATTGCATTATTCAATTATCTTTGTCTTAACAAAAATTGCACAATGGAAGAATGTATCTCTGTTTTTGATATGCTTAAAATTGGCGTTGGCCCTTCTAGCTCACATACTTTAGGTCCGTGGAGAGCCGCTGAACGTTTTTTAGAAGAGCTAAAAAATGAATCAATTTTAGATCAGGTTAAACGTGTAAAAGTCGATTTGTACGGTTCTCTTTCCTTAACTGGAAAAGGCCACGCTACCGATTTATCTGTTATGCTGGGTCTAAGTGGTCAGGATCCTGAATATATTCCAGTCGAGAATATTGCCGGAATCATTAAAACCATTGAAGATACAAACGAAATCAATCTCGCAAATGAATATAAAATTCCGTTTTATTTCCTGCAGGATATTGTTTTCAATAAAGACTTTCTTCCTTTCCATGCAAATGGATTAAAATTCACGGCTTATAAAAATGACGATTCTGAATACGAATCTACTTTTTATTCTATTGGCGGCGGCTTTGTGGTAAAAGAAGAACGCGAAAATGCCAAAATCAAAGAAGTTATAAAATGTGCTTTTCCGTTTCCGATTCAAAATGCGGTTGAGCTTTTAAATTATACCGTTTCTGAAAACAAATCGATTTCTGAGATTGTTTATGAAAATGAAAAATCAATGCGCTCTGAAGAAGTAATTCATTCCGAATTAATGCGTATTTGGAATACAATGCTGGAATGCATGTACATTGGCTGTCATACCGGAGGAATCCTTCCGGGCGGTTTGCATGTTCGCAGAAGAGCTTTTGATATGCACCAAAATTTAATTGGACTTTCCAATTATACTAATCCGCAATCATGGCTGGAAGAAATCAGAAAAACGGAGGTGAAATTTCGTCAGATTTTAAAATGGGTAAGCTGTTTTGCATTAGCCGTAAATGAAGTAAATGCTTCGTTAGGCCGAGTTGTTACAGCTCCAACAAACGGAAGTGCTGGTGTTATTCCGGCTGTTTTAATGTATTATCTGGTTATTGAAAATCATGATGCAGGCGAAAAAGAAATCAAACAATTTTTGATGGTTGCCGGAGAAATTGGAAGTATCTTTAAAAAAGGCTCTACAATTTCTGCTGCAATGGGTGGTTGTCAGGCAGAGATTGGCGTTTCGTCATCGATGGCAGCGGCAGCGCTTTGTGAATTAATGGGCGGAACTCCTGCTCAGGTTTTAATGGCGGCAGAAATTGCAATGGAACATCATTTAGGTTTAACCTGTGACCCAATTGGTGGTTTAGTTCAAATTCCGTGTATCGAAAGAAATACAATGGGTGCGATAAAAGCCATAAATGCTGCTGAATTGGCTCTTGAAACGGATTCTAAAAATGCAAAAGTTCCGTTAGACAAAGTAATTAATACAATGTGGCAAACGGCAAAAGACATGAATTCTAAATACAAAGAAACCTCAGAAGGCGGACTTGCCATTGCGGTAAACATGGCGGATTGTTAAAAATATTTGCTTGCCACAGATTAAAAGGATTAAAATGATTTTTTCACGCAGATCCTGCAGATTTAAGCAGATTTTATTTAAAATTAAATCTTCTTATTTTTTAAAATTTGCATAAATAAAAATCTGTGAAAATCCTTTTAATCTGTGGCAAAAACTCAAAACTACTTCATGAAAAAACTCTACTTTCTAATTGCGATATGCTTTTCTTTTTTATCGCATTCACAGGAACGTTATTTTCTTAATTCAGATACCAGACTTTATATTTCAGCGAGTACTTCGGCTGATTTTTTGGGTTATTTTAAATATGGGGCAGCAGTTCGGTTATTATCAGAAAACCAAAATGGCTGGTATAAAGTTCAGGCGGATAATTTTAACGAAGGATATGTCCCCGAGAAATTTGTTGCTACAAGATTAAATGCAAAAGATATCAAAATAAAAGATCCTGAAAGTCCTATTCTCGAAGGCGGTGATGCATATTACGGCGGAAATCATTTATTTGTTTTAGTCGCAGGTTTAAAAGCCAGAGCGCTGCCGGATAAAAATTCAAAAATTAAAGAAATCCTTTTTACCGGAGATCCGGTTGCTGTAAACTATCTTCCTAAAAATCAAGAAGACTGGGTTAATATTAATGGAAATTTTGACGAAGAATATGCTAAATATACTTTGAGAAAATTCATTGGCGTAAGACCTGATTTTGAAACTTTATTGAAAGATTTTGATAAACTTGATATCAATGCAGTTTCCGAACGAAAAACGGTAAGCGAAAGACTTGTTGAACTAGCATGGAACAGTGAATATTTTAAATTAGAACCAGCTTACAAAAGATACTACGAAGTTGTTAAGCAGATAAATGATCCTAAATTACTTGCTGAAACTGAATTAAATATGGCTATAGCCAAAGGTTTAGCGAAACATAAATTATCGGAACAAATTGTTTCTTTTGTCAAAAAAGCAGAATTTAGTTTAAAAGGAACTAAAACCAAATCGTTGTATCTATCACAAAATGATTTAGTTAAAGTATTTGGCAAACCAACAAAAAAAGCAAATGTTGGTGACGAATGCAGAATTTATCTTAGTGATTTATTCTACTATTATCCAGACTTGGAAGTTTCTGTTGATGAAAAGAAAAACCAGGCAGAAATCGTAAAAGTTTTCATCAACGAAAACAACAAATTTATAATAAACCCAAATGCAGTTTTAGATAATTCAATATCCGAAAAAGCTTTCATTGAAAAATATGGAACTTATATCGATGCTTCGATAAAATCACCACATAAATATTCTATCATAATGGAAGACAGTCAGTTTAGATTAGAATTTAAAGACGGGAAACTTTTTTCTGTCGAAATATTCTTTTATTGCTGATTCTCAAGTTATAATTATTCAATACTTTTACATCTTCAAAAAAAAATAAAATGTCAGTAGCAAAAAAAGATTATAAAAGAATCACAACAAAGTCATTGATTGAAATGAAAAGCAACGGAGAAAAAATCTCTATGCTTACCGCGTATGATTATACAATGGCTAAAATTGTTGATACCGCAGGAGTCGATGTGATTTTGGTTGGAGATTCGGCATCAAATGTTATGGCGGGTCACGAAACGACGCTGCCAATCACTTTAGACCAAATGATTTATCACGCTTCGTCTGTAGTTCGTGCTGTAGAAAGAGGTTTGGTTGTGGTTGATTTACCTTTCGGAAGTTACCAGTCTGATCCTAAAGAAGCTTTGCGTTCTGCTATCAGAATTATGAAAGAAAGCGGCGGACATGCCGTAAAACTTGAAGGCGGAAAAGAAATTAAAGAATCGATCAAAAAAATATTAAACGCAGGAATTCCGGTTATGGGACATTTGGGTTTAACACCTCAGTCTATCTATAAATTTGGAACATACAGCGTTCGTGCAAAAGAAGAAGAAGAAGCTGAAAAATTAATTGAAGATGCTAAAATGCTCGAAAAAGTTGGATGTTTTGCAGTAGTTTTGGAAAAAATCCCTGCTGATTTAGCCGAAAAAGTAGCTAAAAGCATTTCGATTCCAGTTATTGGAATTGGTGCCGGAGGCGGTGTTGACGGACAAGTTTTAGTTATTCACGATATGTTAGGAATGAACAATGAATTCAGTCCTCGTTTCCTGCGTCGTTATTTAAACTTATACGAATTAATGACAAAAGCAATTGGCCAATATGCTGCTGATGTTAAGTCGAGTGATTTCCCTAATGCTGGGGAACAATACTAGTTTTTTAAGATGCTAAGTTGCTAAGGTTCTGAGACGCTAAGCTTTTTTTTGGTACAAAGGTTCAAAGTGACAAAGATTCAAAGGTTTTAAAAAACACAAAAATTTAATTGCCTCCAGCTTTAGCTGGAGGTATTTTTTAAGCTTCATTGAAGGCTTTAGCAAAACTTTTCCAATCTACAATCATAAATCTAAAATCTAAAATTCCTCCATAAGTCTAATATGAAAATTCTTTCGGATAAAAATAATCTACAAATCTTGCATGAAGACAACCATATCATTGTGGTTAACAAACGCGTAGGCGATATTGTACAAGGTGATAAAACAGGTGACAAACCTTTATCTGATGTTGTAAAAGAATACATAAAAGACAAATACAATAAACCATGTGATGTTTTCCTGGGTGTGATTCACCGTTTAGATCGTCCTACAACCGGAATTGTCGTTTTTGCGAGAACCAGTAAAGCATTGACACGAATGAACGAATTGTTCAGCAATCGTGAAACTAAAAAAACATATTGGGCTGTTGTGAAAAATAAACCTGTTGAAGCGACTGCAAAATTGGTTCATTATTTAAAAAGAAACGAAAAAAACAATACTTCAAAAGCGCATTTAAAAGAAGTTTCAGACAGCAAAGTGGCAAGTCTGGATTATAAAATAATCAAAGAACTTCAAAATTATACTGCTCTGGAAATCAATCTTCATACGGGGCGTCATCATCAAATTCGTGCGCAGTTGTCGGCAATTGGATCTCCAATAAAAGGTGATTTAAAATATGGAGCCGACAGAAGCAACCCCGACGGCGGAATTCATCTTCATGCCAGAAAACTGGTTTTTATTCATCCTGTTTCAAAAGAAAACATCACAATCATTGCGCCAACTCCAGATGAAACGATTTGGAATGCCGTCTGATTTTTATGATTAAATTGTTAATTTTTTAAATTTTATCGATTAACTTGCATATCCTAAAAAACAAGCTGATCATAAAATGGAATTCAAAAACGACATTGGTTACAGAAAAGAAACGCTGAAAAAGTTATTATATAACATTCAAAAAAGCGAAGATTTAATTGTAAAAGCTTTGTACGATGATTTTAAAAAACCAGAATTCGAAGCTGTTGTAACCGAGACAAATTATGTTATTTCGGAATTAAAAGATACTATCAAAAATCTTAATTCCTGGGCAAAACCCAAACGTGTCTTCCCTTCCCTTCTTAATTTTCCTTCTTCAGATTATATTTATAAAGAACCTTACGGAAATGTTCTGGTAATTGCTCCGTGGAATTATCCGTTTCAATTGGCTTTGTGCCCGTTGATTTCAGCCGTTGCTGCCGGAAACAGGGTTGTTTTAAAACCATCAGAACTTACACCGCATACTTCTTCCATTATTGCTAAAATCATTGAAAAAACATTTCATATAAGCCATGTTGAAGTTTTTGAAGGCGGTGTCGAAGTTTCAAATAAATTACTGGCACAGCGCTGGGATTATATCTTTTTTACCGGAAGTGCTCCTGTTGGGAAAATCGTGGCAAAAGCCGCTGCCGAAAACCTAACTCCTGTAACACTCGAATTAGGCGGAAAGAATCCTTGCGTTATTGATGAAACTGCTAATTTAAAACTGGCGGCAAAACGAATTGTGTGGGGAAAATTTATAAATGCCGGACAAACCTGCATTGCTCCGGATTATGTTTTGATTCAAAAAAACATGAAAGTCAATTTCATCACCTTTTTAATGGAAGAAATTGTAAAAGCATACGGTAAAAAGATTGACAAATCGCCAGATTTTGCCCGAATCGTAAATACCAAAAACTGGGTTCGTTTAGACCAAATGATTGAAAAAGAAAAGGTAATTTTTGGCGGAGATACAAATGCAGATAAATTGTACATTTCTCCTACTTTAATTGAAGAACCAAGTTTAGATAGTGCTGTAATGAAGGAAGAAATCTTTGGGCCAATCTTACCAATTTTAATTTATGAAACCGAAGCTGACATTCATAATGTGATTAGTAAGTACGAAAAACCTCTCGCTTTTTATATTTTCAGTGAAAATAAATCATTTGCTAAAAAATTAATTGCAAATTACTCTTTTGGAGGCGGCTGCATAAACGATACAGTAGTTCATTTTTCTAATAAAAGGCTTCCTTTTGGCGGTGTTGGCCACAGCGGAATTGGGGCTTATCACGGAAAATTGAGTTTTGATATTTTTTCGCATCATAAAGCAATAGTTAAAAAAGCAAACTGGCTTGATCTGCCTATGCGTTACGCGCCATACAAAGACAAACTGGCTTCGATAAAACGAATTTTAGACTGGCTTTAAATTAGGCAAACAATTTTGTAATATTTGTAGATTTTTATTCGGAATTGATTTAAAATATTATATTTACGTCAACTAATTTATTACGACGAAGAATATAAAACAACTTTACTTTTAAAATGAAATCTACACTTGAACAAATTGAGGACATCAAAAAAGATGGCTATTCGATAGACTTTTCTACTGTTTTTACTTATGCTTTTGAAAATTACAAAAAGATAGCTTTGTATTCCGGATTGATAATTCTTGTGTTTTCAATTCTTGCTTTTATAGTAATCATGGGATTAGCCACCGTAGTTTATGGTATACAAGCACTCTCAGAAGATTTTATTAAAAACTTCGAAAATCAAAAACTTACTTACCTTGAACAATTATTTTCAACAGTTGCTGTTGCAGTTGTAAGCGCAATATTTGCACCGCTTGGGGCCGGATTTCTTAAAATGGCTGACTGCGCAGATAAAGATGAAGAGTTTAATGTTTCTACAATTTTTACCTATTATAAAGCACCGTACTTTTTTCAATTATTCTCTTTAGCATTTCTGTTAGCTATTGTAAGTACTGGAATTTCGTATGCTTTAGACAGTACCGGAATCATGTTTTTGGGCGGCGGAATATCAATAATGATTTCGTTTTTTACTTATTTTGCAATTCCCTTAGTGATTTTTGGAAATCTAAAAGCAATAGATGCCATTAAATCAAGTATTGTTATCGTAAGTAAAAATCCATTAATAATTTTCGCTCTGTTTATCATAGGATTTCTTGGTTCACTTGTGGGCCTTGTCGCATGCTGCATCGGAGTAATTTTTACTGTTATATTCAATACATCAGTAACATATGCTACTTATTATTCAATTTTTACCGAAGAAGAGCAAGCAGATTCTATTGATTCAATTGGAAAATCGGATTTTGAATAAAAACAAAGTTCTAGTAAATTTCAAAGGGCTTAACCAACTCTATTATTAGAATTTAAATTGCTATTTACTAAACCAAACATATCCCAAAATCTATGGTAGAAAACTATAGTTTTTTCAATCTATTGGTTTCAGGTATTACCTGTTCTGGTAATACTCTGAAATCAATTATGACAAACTGGTATGTTTTCAATTCAGATATTATTTTTTATAATAATCCCAAATTTATAGTTCTCGGCTTCTCTTTGCTGGGATTTTTGGGACTTTTGGTTTATCAGTTTTTTCGCATAAAAGCAAAAATTGGAAATTTCATCGAAAAAAAGAAAGAAGCAGAAACCGCAGGAAGGGAATATCAGCTTTATATTTTATTTTTTGGAATTGCAGTTATTGTAATCGAAATCATAAATGAAATTTTTAAAATCAGGCCAAAAAGTTTATTGGTCGTAAACGTTTCAATTGGTTTTTCTGTTCTTGTAGCTTATGTAATAACCGATAAAGTAAAATGGCTGAGAGATAAAATTCAGTTTATTTTTATTTTTTGCTTCTTTATTTACATTAGTTACGTTTGTTACAACATCATTTTTCTGGCAGAAGATGTTGTTCCCATAATCGTTTTTTTAATCTCCTTTTTCTTTTCTTACAACATTTTAAAACCAATTAAAGTTTACTGGTTTTTTGTGGGTCTCGTTTTTATATTTCTCTTTTCAACAGTTACTTTTCAATTAATTCCTTTAAAATCTTCTATTTTATTAATTAATTTCTGCATCCTGATTTTTATTATTAATCAGGTAAAATATGCCGTTTTACAAAATAATCGGGACAATTTCAGGTTTGCAAACGAAATTGTACACAAAGGAAATTCACTGACAATTGCAACAGATCAAAAAGGTGAAATATTATTTTGCAGCGAAACCGTAACTTCTATTTTAGGTTATCAGCCCGAAGAAGTTATGGGGCTTAATTTCTGGAAGCTTACAAAAGGAGACGAATACAACAAAAATATTTCTATCATACATCATGAAGAAAATAAAATTTATACCCGAAAATTAAAGACTAAAAACGGAGAATACAGATATATACAATGGAAAGATAAAAAATTCTCTGAGGATTTAATTATAAGTATTGGTCAGGATGTTACCGAGCAGATTATTGTTCAGGATCAATACAAAAACTTAATTCAAACGGCGACAGATATTATTTTTGAAGTTGATGCCGATGGTTATTTTACTTTTATAAATGAATTTGCATATTCGCTTTTAGGTTATTCTGAAGATGAAATACTTCAAAAACATTATTCAAATTTCATTCATGAAAAGTACTCTATGAGTGCGGTTGATTTTTATGAGAATTTTGAAAGTAACGGAAATAAATTTCCCATAATTGAACTTCCTATTTTAAAGAAAAACGGACAGGAATTATGGATTTCGCAAAAGATCATTATTCGTAAAAACGATTTAGATCAAACCATTGGTTTTGCAGGAATTGCAAGGGATATTACCGAAATTAAAAATGCCGAAAACGAAAAAAAGAGACGTCTCGAAAAAATCGAAGCCTATAATAATTCAACTAAAAAACTATCCACAACCGATTTTAGCACTTACAATAACTTAAATACGGTTATCGATTATATTATAAAAGAAGCCTCGACCGTAAGTCAAGCTAATCGCGTAAGTTTTTGGAAATACTCCAGAGATTTAATTAGCTGCAAAAATCTATATAGTGTTGACAATCAAAATTTAAACGACAAAAACATTCTAAACAAAGAATCCTATCCTATATATTTTGAGACTTTAAAAAATAAAGCAATTATAAATGCTCCGGATGTTTTTAATAAATTAGAAACATCTGAATTTGAAAAGCTTTATTTCACTAAAAACAAAATTAAATCAATGCTCGATGTTCCGATTTTTTTAAGCGGACAGCTAGCCGGTGTTGTTTGTTTTGAAAGCACAGAGGAACAAAGAGATTGGGATAATGAAGATATCAATTATGCCAGAACAATTTCTGACGTTGTTTCGCTGGCCATTTCGATGCAGATGCGTTTGGAAACAGAACGCCGATTAGAATTTAAAAGTCAGCTTTTATCAGCACTTTCCCTTTGTACAGAGAAATTTTTGATGAGCAAATCAACAGAACAAATGTTTCAGGAAACGTATGATTTGATTGGAAAAGCTTCAAAAGCAGATCATATGTTTTATTATGAAAGAGATTTTACGACCAATACTGTTGTTCAAAAATACAAATGGTCGCGAAAAGGAATTCCGCATCAAATCACACCTTTGCGGCATATGACCGAGGATAATTTGAAAGAAATCTTTGAAGCCGCAAAAAATAAACGAATCGTAAATACGTATACCAGAAAGCTTGAAGACAGGTTTTTTAAACAATTACTGATCAATAATGAAATAAAATCAATTCTAATCCTGCCGTTGTACATCAACGATATTTTTACCGGATTTATTGGTTTTGATGATTGCAATAAAGAACGAAAATGGTCTGAAGAGGAAATTTATATCTTTCAGGTTTTGGCCAATAACATTTCATCTGCATTAGAAAGAAACCGAAATGAAAGTAAGATTATTGAAAGTGAAGAAAAATTCAAATTAATCGCCAACAATATTCCGGGAACCGTTTATTTATCGAAGTTTGATGCATTTTCGACTAAAATTTTCCTAAACGACGAAATTCAAAATTTAACCGGATATTCTAAAGCAGAATTTATCGAAAACAACCTTTCGTTTTTATCCCTGATTCATCATGAAGACCGCGATGAAGTTATTAATAATCAAATTGATAATCTTCAAAACGGAATTCCGCTGCATAATGTTTACCGAATTAAAAGAAAAACAGGAGAATATATTTGGGTGGAAGAATTTGGTGACGTTATTAAAAAAGGTGATGAAATTGAATTTGTGGGTGGAATTTACTTTGATATCACCAATAAAAAAGAAACCGAAGACGCCATTAAAGCCAAACAATTAGCGGAAGCAGCTAATAAATCAAAATCTGATTTTCTAGCCAATATGTCGCATGAAATTAGAACGCCTTTAAACGGAATTATTGGTTTTACCCATTTATTGATGAAAACTGAATTAGAAGAAATTCAGGAAAAATACATGACCACCATTAATCAATCCGCGCACTCGCTGTTGGAGATTATCAATGATATTCTTGATTTTTCTAAAATTGAAGCCGGAAAACTGGAGCTTTTTATTGATTTATATGATATTAAAAAAGTATTGGGTCAGGTTTTCGATTTAATTGTTTTTGAATCCAATCAAAAAAACCTGCAATTGGAACTCAATGTCGATCAGGATGTTCCTAAATATATCTGGACAGATATTGTGCGAATCAAACAAATTCTGATTAATCTGCTTTCTAACGCGGTAAAATTTACCAATGAAGGTTCTATCAAACTGAATGTTTCTGTTTTATCAAAATCAAAAAATAACTTTTCGACCATCCGATTTTCTGTAATTGATACGGGAATTGGGATTATGGAGAAAAATCAGAAGAAAATTTTTAAAGCTTTTTCCCAGGCAGACAGCTCTACAACAAGAAAATTTGGCGGAACCGGTTTAGGTTTAACAATCTCAAATCAGCTTTTAGCTTTAATGGAAAGCCGACTACAGCTGGAAAGTAAAATTGGTGAAGGAAGTAATTTCTTTTTCGATTTAAATTTAAAAACCAGCAATCAAAGCATAAACGAAAAATACAATACAGAATTAAAAAACTTACAGGCTCTTCCTGATGAAAATTATAATGAAACAAACAGCAAAAACATACGTTTTTTAATTGTTGAAGACAATAAAGTTAACATGCTGCTTTTAAAAACGATTGTAAAAAACCTGTATCACAATGCTTTTATTTTTGAATGCGAAAATGGTTATGAAGCTGTAAAACAATTTGAAAGCATTAATCCAACACTTGTTTTTATGGATATTCAAATGCCAATTATGAATGGTTACGAAACAACAAAAGCCATTAGAAATACTTCTGCAGGCAAAGATATTCCAATTATTGCCGTAACTGCGGGAGCCGAAAAAGAAGAGCGCAACAAATGTATTTCTGCCGGAATGGATGATTATATTTCAAAACCAATTATGAAAGGCACTGTCGAGGAAACTTTGGTAAAATGGCTAAAATAATTAAAACTAAATCGTCACAAATCATAAGTTATTCCCAAAAATTATATAAATTCGTACAAGAAAAAACATAAAAAGCTTAAAATAAAAATACTATGAAGTGGCTAGGCAGAAGACAAAGTGATAATGTAGAAGACCGCAGATCAGTTTCTGGAGGTAAAATCGCTGTTGGAGGCGGAGTTATTGGTATTATTATTTTGCTATTGAATGTTTTTGGCGGTGAAAACGCAAAACTCATTACACCTGTCTTAGAACAAATGCAAGGCGGACAGACCCAAACTGAAGCTGCTGCACCATTAAGCAAAGCAGACGAGGAAATGGGGGATTTTGTGAGAGTTGTTTTAGCAGATAACGAAGATATCTGGGGGAAAATATTTGCCGAACACGGAATGACTTATAAAAATCCAAAATTGGTGCTTTTTAGAGGTTCTGTTCAAACTTCTTGCGGAGGCGCTTCATCAGCTTCAGGACCATTTTATTGTCCGGCAGATCAAAAGGTTTACATGGATTTAGATTTCTTTGAAGAACTAAAAACAAAATTTGGTGCTAAAGGCGGAGATTTTGCCATTGCGTATGTTATTGCCCATGAAGTTGGACATCATATTCAGACTTTATTAGGTACTTCTGCAAAAATGCATCAGGATCAGGAAGGCAAAAGCCAGGCAGAAGCCAATAAACTTTCTGTAGCCTTGGAATTACAAGCCGATTTTTATGCGGGAGTCTGGGCGCATTACAATCAGCAAAATTTAGATGAAGGTGATATTGAAGAAGCATTAAGTGCAGCAAATGCCGTTGGTGATGACGCAATACAAAGCAAAATGCAAGGACAAATTGTTCCGGATTCCTTTACCCACGGAACATCAGAACAAAGAATGTACTGGTTTAAAAAAGGTTTTAAAACCGGCGATATTAAACAAGGAACAACTTTCGAGGAAATTTAAAAACACAATAAGCCAAATATAATAACCACTAAAGCATGATTTAACCGTCATGCTTTTTTTTGTTTTTATTTTTAACCATATAAGTTATGTAAGGTCATTTTAGATTGGTTTGTGGTTATTTTAATGTTATAATTATTATAGATCATATAAAGTATCATAGCCAGCGGTTTTAACCGCTGGAACGCAACGTATTTCACATCTCAATACAGCAACGAATATCACAATACGTACCCTGAACGTCCTCGCGGTTGAAACCGCGGGCTATATTTGAAATACAATAACATTTTAGATGAAATTTAGATAAGCTGCATCAAACATAGCCAGCGGTTTTAACCGCTGGAGCGTAATGTATATCACAAACGCAATATCTCACAACGCATATTATATATAATACGCATTTCTTAAACGTCCTCGCAGTTGAAACCGCGGGCTATATTTAAAATAAGAAAGATTTTGAGATACAAGAAATACTAAGCTATTCTCTTTAAACTTATTAATCACAGCATTCAAGCCTAAATCTAAAATGACCTTACATAACTTATATGGTTCAAAACAAATAAGCACAAAAAAAGCCTTGAATTTCTTCAAGGCTTTAAATTTCTGGGTGGCTGACCGGGTTCGAACCGGCGACCCGCGGCACCACAAACCGCTACTCTAACCAGCTGAGCTACAACCACCATTTTTGCTTAGCGAGTGCAAATATATAACAAAGGTTTACTTCTACAAAGAAAAAAATGAAAAATTTACATCAAATTTTCTAAGCTATTGACTGCCAAACACCTTTCAACCGTAAAACCTTCTGCAAAATCTTTTCCAACGAGCCTTCCTAAGTCCTGCGCACGATAATTTAAGCTCTCAAAGAAGTTTTTACTTGTAATTGGCGTAGCAGGTTCTTTTGAATTCGGATCGTAAAATTGAGTTTTATAAGCAGAAATAGCTTCCACCTTTTTCTTTTCAAAACCTGTAATATCGACTACAAAGTCTGGAGTAATGTTTTTCCACTGAATATAATGGTACACTACTTTTGGTCTCCAGGCTTCTTGTTTCTCTCCGTCTATTGAAGTTTCGATCTTCATCAATCCCGATAAAAAACAAGCATCAGAAACTAGTTTGCTTCCTTTTCCGTGATCGATATGGCGATCATCAACTGCGTTGCACAATACGATTTCAGGTTTGTATTTGCGGATCATTTTAATGACTTCTAATTGATGTTTTTCATCGTTTACGAAAAATCCATCGCGTAAACCTAAATTCTCACGAACTAAAACTCCTAGAATCTTTGCGGCAGCTTTTGCTTCTTCATCTCTGGTTTCTGCCGTTCCTCGTGTTCCTAATTCGCCGCGCGTTAAATCTACAATACCTACTTTTTTCCCAAGGGAAACCTCTTTTAAAATTGTTCCGGCACAACCCAATTCCACATCATCCGGATGTGCGCCAAAGGCTAATATGTCTAGTCTCATTTTTGTTTTTTTGTTTGTTTTGTTTCAGGTTTCACGTTTCAGGTTGCACACAGAACGTGAAACTTGAAACATGAAACCTGAAATTTTTTTAAGCTATTTTTTTAAAACTTTCTTCATCGTCATTGATTTATTGACGCTTTCCTCCCATTCTTTTTCGGGAATACTTTCTCTTGTAATGCCGCATCCCATGTATAAAATCGCTGTTTTATCCTGAATCTGCATGCTGCGCAAATTTACGAATAAATCAGAACTTGTTTTACTCCCCGCAAAACCGCTGTTTAATTCCCCCAGAAAACCCGTATAAAAAGTTCTGTCGTAATTTTCATTTTCTATAATAAACGCTTTTGCTTTTTTCTTTGGTAATCCGCAAACTGCCGGAGTTGGATGAAGCGTATCAATAACTTCTTCCAAAGTTGAATTCTCATTTAAAACTCCCGAAATATCTGTTTTAATATGCCAAATTGAACCTGCTTTTAAACTATACGGTTCTGTAACCACAACAGAATTGGCAACTTCTCTTAAACGTTTTACAATGAAATCGGTTACATATTGCTGTTCGTCTTTTTCTTTTTGTTCCCAGCGAATTTCAGTTTCTAAATTTGCTTTTTGCGTTCCCGCCAAAGCGGTTGTTTCAAAAACATTTCCGTTTGCTTTTAGCAGTTGTTCCGGTGTTGCGCCCATCCAAAGTCCAATTTTAGGATGAAAAAAACAATAACAAAAAGTCGTAGGATATATTTGAACCAAATGTTGGAAAGTCTGAACAAAATCAAATTTAGATAAATTTACTTTTTCGCTTCGGGATAAAACTACTTTTTTGAATTCTTCGTTTTTAATTGCCTCAATTCCTTTTGAAACTAAATCTTCATATTGAATTTTAGCTTCTGCATCAAAATTCAGATCATCAATTTCAGCTGTTTCAAATCCAGTAACTTCTTTGTCAGCACTAATAATTTCCGATTCATTTTCGGGAATTAAAACAAGCTGTTTTTCATCAAAAGAAGCAAAAACGAATCCTTTTTCACTGTAATCAGTAATTTTATATAAAGTGTCATTTTGCTGTAAAAGCCCAAAAACACTTGAAGTATTAGGTTTAGAATAAATTACAAAAGGTAAATTTTGATTGTAATGTTGTTTTGTTTTTGAGAAAAAATTATTCATATTCATTATTCTGTTTTCTTCTTCTCTAAAACAATATTTGTAAGCTTACAAAGCGAAATTAAATTCCCGGCTTCATCCGTGATTTTAATTTCCCAAAGGTGAAGACTTCTTCCTTTGTGAATAATTCTGGCTGTACCAAAAACTACGCCTTCGCGAATGCTTTTTAAATGATTTGCAGAGATTTCGATTCCGCGGACTTCTTGTTCTTTTGGATTAATAAAAAAGTGTGAAGCTGCACTTCCAACGCTTTCTGCCAAAGCTACAGAAGCTCCTCCGTGAAGCAGTCCCATTGGTTGGTGAACACTTGGATTTACAGGCATTTTTGCAGTTAAAAAATCTTCCCCAGCGTCGATATATTCTATTTTTAGCGTTTCCATCAAGGTGTTTTTAGAAAACTCATTGCAGTACGTTAAAATTTGTTCTTTTGTATAATTCATTAAAATGGACTTTAAAATCGTAAAATTAAAGAAAAGATGAGATACAAATTCGAAAATCATATTCTAAAATTAAAATTCAACTTCAAACATGTAAGTTTTTTGCTATTTTTACAAAAACAATCAAACATCAATCTTTGGCTGGAAGTTTTTTTTTGCCACAGATTACACAGATTACTCAGATTAAAAAAATTTAAAAATATACAGCCCCGAATTTCACGAATTTCCACGAATTTTAATTTGTGAAAATTCGTGAAATTCGTGGTGAAAAAAATCTTTTTAATCCTTTTAATCTGTGGCAAAAAACAAAACAAATATGCGTCAATACTTTGTACTTTTTATTTTCGGAATAATTCTAGCTTTTAGTTCTTGCCGAACTGATTTTGATACCGTTGCCAGTACCGGAGATTTAAAGTTTTCAAAAGACACTGTTTATTTAGATACTGTTTTTAAAAACATTGGTTCAAGCACCTATCAGCTTAAGGTTTACAACCGAAGCAAAAACGATATTTCAATTCCAATTGTACAGCTTAAAAAAGGGCTTAATTCAAAATACCGAATGACGGTTGACGGAATGAGCGGCAACAACGGAAAGATTTTTAAAGATGTTACGCTTTTAGCAAAAGACAGCCTTTATATTTTTATAGAAACGACAGCAGATATTACTGATGCTGATCCAACTGATTTTTTATATACCGATGAAATTCAGTTTGACAGCGGCGCTAATCTTCAGGAAGTAGCTTTGGTTACTTTAATTCAGGATGCTGTTTTTTTATTTCCAAAACAAAATGCCGACGGAACTAAGGAAAAAATCAAAATTGAAGGAAAAGATGTCGACGGATTTTATCTGGACGAAAATGATCCTGAAAACGGAAATGAATTGATTTTTACCAAACAAAAACCATACGTTATTTACGGTTATGCCGGAGTTCCAGAAAATAAAACCGTAACTTTTGAAGCCGGAGCAAGAGTTCATTTTCATGCTAATTCTGGTTTGTATGTTGGCGATAAAGCCACACTTCAAATTAACGGAACTACTTCAACAACCGAAAAACTAGAAAACGAAGTTATTTTTGAAGGTGATCGTCTGGAATCTCTTTATTCTGATATTCCGGGACAATGGAAATCTGTTCTTTTTGCAAACGGAAGCACAAATCATTCGATCAATCATTTGACTTTAAAAAATGCTGTTGTTGGATTGGATTTTAAAAATCCGTTAAATACAATTGAAATCAAAAACACACAAATTTACAATTGCGTCGAATACGGAATTTTAGCCCAAAATGCTCATATCAACGGTGAAAACATCGTAATCAATTATGCCGGAATTGCAGGTTTATCTTGTGTTTACGGCGGAAATTACAGCTTTACACATTGTACCTTTAATAATAACTGGCAAAACAGTTCGCATTTTGCGGTGAACTTAAGTAATAGTTTAGCCGGAGCCTCACCGGAAACAAATCCGTTAACACAGGCGACTTTCAATAATTGTATTATTTATGGTTCCAGCACGAATGAATTCAATTTACAAAAAAATGCAAGTGCTGCTTTTGTTTATCAGTTAAATAATTGCCTGTTGAAATTTGGTACAACATCAAATCCTGATTATCAGTTTAAAACAGATACGGAACATTATAATAATATTATTGTAAACGAAAATCCAAAGTTTTATAATGTTTCTAAAAATCAGTTGAATATTGATAAAACTTCTGCCGCTTTCGCGAAAGGGAATCCGGCGTATATAATTCCATTGGATATTTTAGGAGCTGCAAGAACTTCTCCGCCAGATTTGGGTGCTTATCAAAGTAAAGATTTTCCTAAATAGATTTTTTTGCCGCTAAGGCGCTAAGACACGAAGTTTTTTTTACCATATAAGTGGTATAAGAAATTTAAGTTTTGGGTGAATTTTGTTCGTAAAAATTGCGAAGTCGTAAATTTAAAAATACAATAGTATTCAATGAAAAGAAGTTTTTTAGCCATTATTTTTCTATTAAGCTGTATTTGTACGTTTGCTCAGAATACACAAACAATTAAGTGTGATTCTATTTATAAAAACAAAGGAATTACAATAAAACTAAAGAATTTTGGCCCTGAAACAGATGGTTATGATGATGAAAAAAATTCAATTTTAATTATCAGTCAAAAACTAAATGGTAAAAATTCAGTTTTAGTAAAAGACTCGATTTTTAGCCTTGTTCAAAAAATTGAATTCAAAGATTTTAACAATGATGGTATAAAAGATGTTTTGGTTCAAAACATTTCTGATGTCCGAAGTAATTGGACGTATAATCTGTATCTCTACAATTCAAAAACAAATAATTTCAAACGAGTAATTGGTTTTGACGAAATTAAAAATCCAAGATATAATACTAAATATAATATTATTGAAAGCTATATTGTTTCTGGTGACGATTGGATATTTTTTTACGGAATTAAAAAAAACAAAGTCTTTGATTACGGAATTAAGGTAAAAGACGATTATGGTAAAAGCTTTGATAAAGACTATAAAAAAGCGATAAAACGTATAGTTGCAATAAAACAAAATTCAAAATAATATTTTAAAAAAACCTAAAAATGAAATTTCTTCAAAAAATATTTTTAGTCCTTACAGTATTTTTCTCCTGTTATGCTTTCTCTCAAACTACTTCTAAAATTATTGGAGAATGGTCTGGAATAGATTCTGATGGAAATCAGGGTAAATTTATTTTTACTGAAGATAATTATGCCTCAGTAACAGTTGGCGGTGAATTTATCGATGGGAAGAATTATATAATCAGAGGAGGAAAAAATGATGGTAAATCAGGTGAAGTAAAATATTCTATCGATTATTCAAAAAGTCCACTTACAATAGATTTTATAATATTATTAGCAGAGAATGAAAAATTTGTTGAAAAAGGTAAAATTCTAGGCTTAATAAAATTCATAACTGATACAGAAATGCTTTTTGCATTGAGTTTAACAGGGAAACGAGATACCGATTTCAATCAAGAAAACATGAGCACTACAATGACGCTGAGAAAAAATAATTAGATTCAACAATATAACATTTGGCAATAAAATCAACACGTAAGAAAATATACCTCAAAATTAAACATCACTTAACGTTTCGTATTCATAAAAGTAATAGATTTGCTACAATACTTATTTAAAATTCTAAAATTCAGAACTTTAAAAAGTATTACAACCAAACTTAAAACCCCTATTTTTATGAAAAAAAATTACTTTTTACTGTTATTGCTGTCTGTTACAATTGGCTTTGCCCAAATTCCTTCTGGTTATTACAACACCGCAACCGGAACAAGTTATACTCTAAAAACGCAATTGTATAATATTATTAAAGGTCATACTGATAATGGATATGCTGGTTTATATACCACGTATCAAACTTCTGACGTTGATAATTTTTACGAAAATGACGGAACAGTATTAGACATGTATTCTGAAAATCCATCAGGAACAGATCCATACAATTACAGCACAGGAAGTACGCAACGCTGTGGAAATTATTCTGCTGAAGGTGATTGCTACAACAGAGAACATATTATTCCACAGTCGGTTTTTAATGAGCAGTCGCCAATGGTTGCCGACGCGCATTTTATCACTCCAACAGATGGAAAAGTAAACGGAATACGTTCTAATTATCCACACGGAACGGTAAGTTCTGCAACTTATACTTCTCAAAATGGAGGAAAATTAGGATCGAGTTCTGTATCTGGATACTCAGGAACTGTTTTTGAACCTATCAATGCTTTTAAAGGAGATATTGCCAGAATGTATTTTTATTTTGCAACTCGCTATGAAAATACTGTTTCAGGATATTCTTATGCGATGTTTGACGGTTCAAGCAATCAAGTTTTTACAACTGCTTTCTTAAATGTTCTTTTGGCATGGAACGCCCAAGATCCTGTAAGTGCAAGAGAAATTGCAAGAAACAATGCAGTTTATGCACGTCAGGGTAATAGAAACCCATATATCGATCATCCGGAATATGTGAATCAAATTTGGGGCGGAACTCCTTCTGGAGATACTCAGGCACCAACTACTCCAACAAGTTTGGCTTCGACTTCAAAAACAGCAACTTCAATTTCACTTTCGTGGACAGCTTCTACAGATAATGTTGCCGTGACAGGTTACGATGTTTATGCAAACAGCGCTTACAAAACCACAGTTTCAGGTACAGCCACAACTATTACAGGCTTAACTGCTTCTACAGCTTATTCTATTTATGTAAAAGCAAAAGACGCTGCCGGAAATGCTTCTGCATCAAGTAATACTATTTCGGTTACTACCAACAGCAGCGGAACAGGAACTGCAACCGATTTGCTTTTCTCTGAATATATTGAAGGTTCTGGAAATAACAAAGCTTTAGAAATTGCAAACAACACAGGAAGTTCTGTTAGTTTGTCTGCTTACACAATAAAAAAACAAACCAATGGCGCTGGTTCATGGAGTACAGGTTTAGCTTTAAGCGGAACTTTAACAACTGGAAGTAAATTTGTAATTGTAAACAGTTCTATTTCTTCAAGCTGTTTTTCTCCAAGTTCAGCCAATATTTCAACAACGGCAACTGAATTAACTTTTAACGGAAATGACGCTGTAGGTTTATTTAAAAATGGGGTTTTAATTGACATCATCGGAACTTTTAATGGCGGAACTGCAAATTTTGCTGTTGACGTTACTTTAAGAAGAAAATCAACGGTAACTTCTCCAAGCACTACATTCAATTTAAGCTCACAATGGGATTCATTTTCACAAGATACTTGTAATAACTTAGCAAGTAAAATAGCTAAACCAATTGAAGAAGAAGTGGTAGAACTTTCAGATGAAATTGTGGTTTTTCCAAATCCTTCTGATGGAATTTTCAATATTGTTTTAGACAATTCTGATTCTCCTTATTCGATAGAAATCCTTTCGTTTTCAGGTCAAAAAGTTTTCGAAAAACAAAACGCAACAGATTCTGTATTGTCAGTAAGTCATCTTTCAAGCGGAATTTACATCGTTAAAATCACAAGAGATTCAAAAACTATAATTAAAAAGATAGTAATCAACTAAATATTTTTGTTCACACAGATTTGGCGGATAAAGCAGATTAAAAATTTTAATAAATATTGACACAGATTTATTGATAACTCTACCCAAAAAAATCTGCTCAATCTGCTGAATCTGCGTGAAACAAAAAACTTTGCATACGAGAAGACGCACTTCTGTGCGCCTCTACACTGTAATAAAAAAACTTTTTTTTTACGCAGATTTGGCAGATATAACAGATTTAAAAAATCTAATAAATATTGACACAGATTTATTAATAACTCTACCAAAAAAAATCTACACAATCTGAATCTGCGTGAAACAAAAAACTTTGCGTCTTAGCGACTTTGCGAGATTCAATACATTTTTTGCGAGAAAACCTTACACACAAGAAGATGCACTGCTATACGCCTCTACAAAACATTGACACTGATTTATTAATAACTCTACCCAAAAAAATCTGTTCAATCTGCCAAATCTGCGTGAAACAAAAAAACTTTGCGTCTTAGCGACTTTGCGAGATTAAATACATTTTTTGCGAGAAAACCTCACACACAAGAAGACGCACTGCTGTGCGCCTCTACAAAACATTGACACCCATTTATTAATAACTCTACCAAAAAAAAAATCTACACAATCTGCTGAATCTGCGTGAAACAAAAAAACTTTGCGTCTTAGCGTCTTTGCGAGATTAAATACAAAATCCTTAAAATTCAATCCCTTTTCAAAGCAACTTCATTTTTTTTAAAAGAGTTTGTTATCAAATTTGTGCTTACTATTTATTTACACTAAATTTGCAGCTCAATACAACAAACTACACATCACAATGATCCATTTCTTTGAAAACCAAAGCAAAACTGTTTTTGCCGTACAAACGCAAAACGAAATTTCAGCTCAAGACATTTCAAAATTAAACTGGCTTTTTGCCGACTCGAATAAGATCGAAAAATCCGCACTGACGGGTTTTTTTGTTGGTCCCCGCGCCACTATGATCACACCTTGGAGTACAAATGCTGTAGAAATCACTCAAAACATGGGTGTTCCGGGCATTATCAGAATTGAAGAATTTCATCCGGCAACGGAAAATTTCGCTGATTTTGATCCGATGCTTTTCCAAAAATTCAATGAATTAGATCAGGAGATTTTTACTATCAACATTCAGCCAGAACCAATTCTGGAAATTGATGATATTGCTACTTACAATAAAGTAGAAGGTTTAGCTTTAAGCGAAGAAGAAGTAGAATATTTAAACAATCTTTCAACAAAACTTGGAAGAAAATTAACTGATTCTGAAATTTTCGCTTTCTCTCAAGCCAATTCAGAACACTGTCGTCACAAAATTTTCAACGGAACTTTTGTTATTGACGGTGAAGAAAAAGAAACTTCTCTTTTCAAATTAATCAAAAAAACATCTCAGGAAAATCCTAACGACATTGTTTCTGCTTACAAAGACAACGTTGCTTTTGTAAAAGGACCAAAAGTGCAGCAATTTGCACCAAAATCAGCAGACAAACCTGATTTTTACGAAATAAAAGAATTCGATTCTGTAATCTCTTTAAAAGCAGAAACACACAATTTCCCAACAACAGTTGAGCCTTTCAACGGAGCTGCAACAGGTTCTGGTGGAGAAATTCGTGACCGTTTAGCGGGTGGACAAGGTTCATTGCCATTAGCAGGAACTGCCGTTTATATGACTTCATATTCTCGTTTAAACGACGACAGAAAATGGGAAAACGCTCTTGAAGAAAGAAAATGGTTGTACCAAACACCAATGGATATTTTAATCAAAGCTTCAAACGGAGCTTCTGATTTCGGAAATAAATTTGGTCAGCCGTTAATTACAGGTTCTGTTTTAACTTTCGAACATTCAGAAAACGAACGAAAAATTGGTTACGATAAAGTAATCATGCAAGCGGGAGGAATTGGATACGGAAAATTAGATCAATCAATTAAAAAGAAACCACAAGAAGGCGATAAAATCGTAATTCTTGGAGGAGAAAATTATAGAATTGGAATGGGTGGTGCTGCGGTTTCTTCTGCAGATACTGGAGCTTTCGGTTCAGGAATTGAGTTAAATGCGATTCAGCGTTCAAATCCTGAAATGCAAAAACGTGCAGCAAACGCGATACGTGGTTTAGTAGAAAGCGATAATAACCCAATTGTTTCTATTCACGATCATGGAGCTGGAGGACACTTAAACTGTCTTTCGGAATTAGTAGAAGAAACTGGAGGTTTAATCGATTTGGATAAATTACCAGTTGGAGACCCTACTCTTTCTGCAAAAGAAATTATTGGTAACGAATCTCAGGAAAGAATGGGATTAGTTATTGGTCAAAAAGATATTGATACGTTACAAAGAATTGCCGACAGAGAGCGTTCGCCAATGTATCAGGTTGGAGATGTAACGGGAGATCACCGTTTTACTTTCCAATCACACTCAAATGGTTCAAAACCGATGGATTATGCTTTAGAAGATTTCTTCGGAAGTTCTCCAAAAACGGTTATGACAGATAAAACTATCGATAGAAAATATGCTGATCTTGCTTATTCAGCAAATGATTTCGAAAGTTATTTAAAAGACGTTTTACGTTTAGAAGCTGTTGCTTCAAAAGACTGGTTAACGAATAAAGTGGACCGTTGTGTTGGAGGAAAAGTAGCAAAACAGCAAAATGCAGGTCCGTTACAATTGCCTTTGAATAACGTCGGCGTTATGGCTCTGGATTATTTAGGAAAAGAAGGAATTGCAACTTCTATTGGCCACGCTCCTATTGCGGCTTTGATTGATCCGGTTGCAGGAAGCAGAAATGCTATTGCAGAATCGTTATCAAACATTATCTGGGCGCCAATTAAAGATGGTTTAAAAGGTATTTCATTATCTGCAAACTGGATGTGGGCTTGTAAAAATGAAGGTGAAGATGCTCGTTTATATGCTGCTGTTGAAGGCTGTTCGGAATTTGCAATTGAATTGGGAATCAACATTCCGACAGGAAAAGATTCACTTTCGATGAAACAAAAATATCCAAATGACGAAGTAATTGCGCCGGGAACGGTTATTATTTCGGCTGGAGGAAATTGTACCGATATTAGAAAAGTAGTTGAACCAGTTTTACAGAAAAATGGAGATTCTATTTATTATATCAATTTGTCGCAGGATGATTTCAAATTAGGAGGTTCCTCTTTTGCACAAATCAGAAACACAATCGGGAATGAAACGTCTACAATTAAAGACGCTTATTTCTTCAAAAATGCATTTAATACAATTCAGGAATTAATCGGCGAAAGCCAGATTTTAGCGGGTCACGATATCGGAAGTGGTGGTTTAATTACTACTTTATTAGAATTGTGTTTTGCTGATGTGAATTTGGGAGCTAAAATTGATTTCAGCGCTTTCGCAGAAAAAGACTTATTGAAAATCCTTTTCGCAGAAAACATCGGAATCGTTTTCCAAGCTAAATCTGATGCAGCTGTTGAAGCTAAATTAAACGCAAACAACATCGAATTTTTCAAATTAGGTACAGTTCAAAGTACACCAAGTTTGGAATTTGGAATTTATAATTTGGATATTGCGAAGTACAGAGACATTTGGTTTGAAACTTCTTATTTATTAGATCAAAAACAATCTAAAAACGGAAGAGCTCAGGCACGTTTTGAAAACTATAAAAATCAGGTTTTAAATTATACTTTCCCAGCACATTTTACTGGTAAAAAGCCTGTCATCTCGAGCGAAGTCGAGAGACCAAAAGCGGCTATTATTCGTGAAAAAGGAAGTAATTCTGAGCGTGAAATGGCAAATGCGATGTACTTAGCAGGTTTTGATGTAAAAGATGTTCACATGACCGATTTAATTTCGGGTCGTGAAACTCTTGAAGATATTCAGTTTATTGGTGCAGTTGGTGGATTCTCTAACTCTGACGTTTTAGGTTCTGCTAAAGGTTGGGCTGGAGCTTTCTTATACAACGAAAAAGCAAAAACAGCTTTGGATAATTTCTTCAAAAGAGAAGACACTTTATCTGTTGGAATCTGTAACGGATGCCAGTTGTTTATGGAATTGGAAGTGATTAATCCAGAGCACGAAGTTCACGGAAAAATGCTTCATAACGAAAGTAACAAACACGAAAGTATTTTTACTTCTGTAAAAATTCAGGAAAACAATTCAGTTATGTTATCAACATTGGCTGGAAGTACTTTGGGAGTTTGGGTTTCTCACGGAGAAGGTAAATTCAAATTACCTCTTACAGAAGAAAACTACAACATTGTTTCTAAATACGCTTACGAAGGTTATCCTGCAAACCCTAATGGTTCTGATTACAACACGGCAATGATGTGTGATAAAACAGGAAGACATTTGGTTATGATGCCTCATATTGAGCGTTCGACTTTCCAATGGAACTGGGCACATTATCCAAAAGACAGAAATGACGAGGTTTCGCCTTGGCACGAAGCTTTTGTTAATGCCAGAAAATGGATTGAGAAAAACTAAAAAATATATTTTTATTAAAGCGCCCGAATTTTATCGGGCGTTTTTTTTGCCACAGATTAAACAGATTAGCACAGATTTTTTCTGCAAAAAGAAATCATTTTAATCCTTTTAATCTGTGGCTATAAAAAAATAATTCGTGTAATTCGCAGCGATTTTTATATAATCTTAAAATGCTTTTAGTCTTTAAATAAAATAAAAATACCCCGACGCTATCCCTAAATCGAGGCATTTTTTTTAGTCTTTAAATGCTGATGCAATTCCGGTTATGACATTGGCTGTCCCAAATGCAAATAGCCCTGAAGCGACTGCATTTTGACCTGCAAAAAATTGATTTTCTGCAATTGCATTACTAAAGAATAAGCCGCCGGCTGCTCCCGCAACCAGTCCGATTCCAATTAATGCAATAGTCCACCAGGGTTCCGGATCCGGAGGCGGCGGAGGGCTTCTCCAAAAGCGTTTCCACCAGCCTGGATATTTGGTACCGCACCAGCCCATTGCTAAATAGAAGGCAGTTTCCATAATTATTTTTGGTTGATTAGTGCCTACTCTATGTGCTTTTCGGCTTCCGCATTGAACGGGGTAAAAATAAAATAAGCCTAATCTAAATTAACAAGGTAATCTACTGTTTTTAAAAGGGGAAAAACACGGTATTTTTTAGTTAAATCAAATTCTTCTGTTTTAATCAAAATTTAAGTTATATTCGCTACATAAAAATTAGCCGCTGATTTTTATAAACGCCAAAAAACACTTTTAAACCTTCATACAAATGAAAGCCGTACATTTATTACTTATTACGTTATTTTTTGCTGCCTCAAAATCATACTCACAAGCTGAAGTAAATGTAATCACCCACAATTCAAAAGAGCGTTATATTACAACCACTATTGGTTTTCCTGTTCAGGGAACTTATGCTCCTATTGGTTTAAAACAACCTGTTACCATTTTAAATCCTGACGGAACGGGTTCTATTCAGGCCGAAGATTTAAGCAAGCAAAAAATCAATTGGGGAATTGAATGTAGCGAAGAAGGAACTCCAATTTTTAAAGAAGGTTTCAATAGTAAGTCCTACACATTTTGGTACAGACCCGTTGAAGGTAACGAATGGTTCTATTCTCAATTCTCGATTCATTTTGTTAAGAAAAAAATGTTCTTAATGGGTGAAAGAGTAAAAGAATACGAAGATTACAACGTACAATAGACTTTTAAAATACCATCGCAAATTAAATTTTTCTTGGTTTTTGGGAATATTCGTTATAAAAAAGAAAACGTTTTCGTAAATTTTTAATAGTGTCTATAAATTTTCCCATAAAATTCCATAAAATAAAAAATCATACCTTATTTTTATTTAATTTGCAGTAAAATTCAATATATTAAACATGGTTTCAATCACACGACTTTTTGATTTTCCCTATTATCAACAAGAAACTTATAACCTTCCGGTTGCACTTGCAACTAAAAAAAACGGAGTCTGGGAAAAAACATCCAGCGCAGAATATATTGCAAAAGCTAATGCCGTTTCAAGAGCATTATTGCGTATGGGCGTTCAAAAAGACGATAAAATTGCCTTAATTACTTCAAATAACAGAACCGAATGGAATGTGATGGATATTGGTATTTTGCAGACTGGTGCGCAAAATGTTCCTATTTATCCAACAATTGCTGAGGAAGATTACGAATATATTTTAAACCATAGCGGAAGTATCTATTGCTTTGTTTCTGATGATGAAGTATATCAAAAAGTACAAGCGATTAGAGCTAACGTTCCTACTTTAAAAGAGGTTTATTCTTTTAATGAAATTCCGGGCTGCAAACACTGGTCTGATTTATTATTAGCCGGAGAAGACGACAGCAACCAAAGTGAAGTTGAAGCCAGAAAAGACAGCATCAAAACAGATGATTTAGCTACTATTATTTATACATCCGGAACTACGGGAAGACCAAAAGGTGTTATGCTTTCGCACAACAATATTGTTTCTAATGTTTTAGACAGTGCGCCAAGAATTCCGTTTGATCCGGGAAAAAGTTCAGCTTTGAGCTTTTTGCCAATCTGCCATATTTTTGAGAGAATGATTTTATACATTTATCAATATTATGGTGTTTCGGTATATTTTGGAGAATCGATTGATAAAATCAGTGATAACTTAAAAGAAGTTCGCCCGACCGTTATTACGGCTGTTCCGAGGCTTTTAGAGAAAGTTTACGATAAAATTTATGCAAAAGGAACTGAATTAACCGGCATCAAGAAAAAACTGTTTTTCTGGGCTATTGATTTAGGTTTAAAATACGAACCATACGGAGCAAATGGCTTTTGGTATGAGTTTCAGTTAAAAATTGCCCGCAAACTTATTTTCAGCAAATGGAAAGAAGGTTTGGGCGGAAATTTAGATTTAATGGTTTCCGGAAGTGCTGCTTTACAGCCGCGTTTAACTAGAGTTTTTGCTGCTGCAGAAATTCCGGTTATGGAAGGTTACGGATTATCTGAAACTTCTCCGGTAATTGCAGTTAACGATCAAAGAAACAAAGGTTTTAAAATTGGAACTGTTGGAAAACCAATCCGTAATATTGAAGTCAAAATTGCACAAGACGGAGAAATTCTTTGTAAAGGGCCAAACGTAATGTTGGGTTATTTTAAAGATCCTGAAAAAACAGCTGAAGCTTTACAAGATGGATATTTCCACACAGGAGATATTGGTGAAATTGACAGCGAAGGTTTCTTAAAAATCACGGATCGTAAAAAAGAAATGTTCAAAACATCAGGAGGTAAATATATTGCACCGCAAATGATCGAAAATGCCATGAAACAATCTCGTTTTATCGAGCAGATTATGGTTATTGGTGAGGGCGAAAAAATGCCGGCAGCCTTTATTCAGCCAAACTTTGAGTTTGTAAAAGAATGGGCAAAAATCCATAAAATTACTGTAGGAAGTACAGATAAAGAAATCAGCGAAAATCCAGATGTTATCAAACGTATCGATGAAGAAGTAGAAGGCATCAATAAGAAATTTGGACACTGGGAACAAATCAAACGTTTTGAGCTTACGCCGGATGCTTGGTCTATCGATGGCGGACAGCTTACTCCTACTCTAAAATTAAAACGTAAAATCATTAAAGAAATCTATAAAGATCTTTACGCTAAAATCTATAATCACAATTAATCAAAATAATTTAACCAAAGAAAAAGGCTGTCTTAATAAGACAGCCTTTTTTAATGCCTAAAAAACAAAAACTGCAAACAATATATATTCGCAGTTTCTTTGTACAGTTATCCGCTATCCTTTAGATAACTGCTCTTAACAAATTAAATTCTAATTTTTAAGGCACCAATGCAAAATCTTGGCGATGTTTTTAGCATCGTCAATTCCGCGGTGATGTGTTCCTTCTAGCGGAATATTCAGCATCTGTAAAGCACCATTCATTCCAGTTGACCTTTGCAGACCAAACTTTTCGGCAAAATGTTCTTTTACATTGATATGCTCGTCTCCCATTGGATATGAAATACCAAACGATTTACATTGTTTTTTAAGCATATTCAGGTCGTACTGACCGTAACTTGCCCACGTATATAAATCGGGATTATATTCGTCGATTAACTCGTTAATGGCATCTTCAAAACTTACTCCGTTTTTATCCAATAAATCCTGAGTTATGGTGGTTAATTCAGTACAAAACGGACTCACGTGCGAACGCTGCGGTTTTATTAAAATGCCTTTGTTCTTAGTAATCTGTCCGGTTTCTGAATCTAAAACGGCTAATCCGATTTCGATAATTTCATTTTGCTGGCCTTGCGGGACCGAGCCCTGCCAACATGTGGCTTCTAAATCAATGATGATAATTTTATCTGTAGTTTTCATTTCTTTAATTTTTAAATATTTTATAATTCTCTATCTCCAAAAGGAGCTTTCCAATCTTTCTTCATAATGATTGCTTTTACTTCATCATAAGAAAGCGGTTCATAATTGTGGCAGTCTACGCCAACATCAAAAGAGCGTGATGTTTCATCGTCAAACAAATGACCGTGTGAGTGACCGTATAAATGCCATGTTCCTCTAAATGAACTTCTCCACACTTTCATGGCGTAATGAAACAAGATTATTTTCTGTCTTCCGTTTGGTGCATCTGCATCTTCAACACTTAATTCATAATAATCTTTAATCCACTCAAATCGCTTTTTATAACTTAAAGCCGATTTATCGTGATTGCCTTGTACCAGAAAAATTGAACCGTTTAACTGGTCTAAAATTTCTTTTGTTCGTTCTGGTCTTGCCAGAGAAATATCACCTAAGTGATAGACAATATCCTTCGGACTCACCTTTTCATTCCATCGTTTAATGAGTTCCGAATCCATTTCTTGCACCGAAGCAAATGGACGCTCGCTAAACTTAATTATGTTTGTATGACCAAAATGATGATCAGACGTAAAAAATATTTTTTGATTCATTTTAAATTTTATTTTTAAACTAAAACCACCAGCGTTTCCGTTGATGGTTTTTCTTTATTTCACGAAGATTTCCTTCAATTGACCAATTACGTTTCCGCTTCCTGAAATTGTGATTTCTCCAATTTTATCGGCGATTTTTTCAACGTATTCCATCTCTTTCAATTTCCACAACATTTCGTTTTCTTCCATCAGCTTTGCTGTGTTCAATAAACTTCTTGTTGAAGCGGTTTCTTCTCTTCGCATAATACTGTTGGCCTGTGCTTTTTTCTCAGCAACCAAAACCTGGTTCATGATCTCTTTCATATCTCCAGGCAAGATTACGTCACGAATTCCGGCATCAGAAATCGTTAAACCTAAATCTTCTATTTTAGTTGTTACTTCAGCCAATATAGCTTCGGCAATGGTATCTTTTTTAGCCAATAATTCGTCTAAAGTCAATCCGCCTACAAAAGCTCTTAAAGCCAATTGCATGGCGACATACAATTGCTTTTCAAAATCTTTATTATCTACCAAAGCTTTCATGATATTCACAACTTGGTATCTCACAAAAAAGTTGATTCTTAATCCTGCTTTATCTTTGGTCAATAATTCCTGTCCTGAAATTTCTACTTGTTGTTGTCTCATATCAATCGTTTTAACTTCGATTGTAATGGAGTTATTCCAAAAGTAATGTGTTCCGGATTTTAATTCTTTAACGAAAGTTCCATTCACAAACAACAAAGCTTTGTCGTTGCTTGCTACAATAAATTTTCTAACAAAGTATTTCAATTGATTATGTTCTAATAAGTTTACTGGAACATTCTCTGTGATTTCAATTTTAGAAAGATCTGCTTTTTTGAATTCGTTTTTCACAATTCCTTTCCAGAAAGGATGTCTTCCCGGAGTCAGCGTTCCTTTAAAGTTTCCGTTTACGAAATGCAAAACAATCTCGTTATCGGCAACCTCAACAACTTCAAGCATTGAAGCCAAGACTTCATTCTGCAATAAAATGTTCAATTCAAAAGGAGCGTGAAAAATGGCATTCATATCGTAAATCATTACATTTTTGTCTCCAAAAATCCAATGCAAACCTTCTTCTAATACTTTAATTAATTTTCTGTTTTCGAAAAGCAAACCCACTTGGTATGCTTCGATTTTAATTCTTTTTATCATGATGTTTTTTGTTTCAAGTTTTTCTTGTTTCAGGTTTCAAGTTGTGAAACAGTCGAAAATCTTTGTTCTATATTTTTATTTTTTGTTTCAAGTTTCAAGTTGTAGAACAATCGAAAATCTTTGTTCTATATTCTTTATTCTATATTCTTTATTCTATATTCTTTATTCTATGTTCTTTACTCTATTCTCTTGCTTCTATAATCTTGCTTCTATTCTCTCTTTCTAAATAAAAAAACCTCTTTGCCTTTCTCCTCCGAAAAAAACGGATGAAGAGTTTGTAATTTGTTTACCCGAATTGTTTTCGATTGTATTTTGCAGAGACGATCCCCAAATCATCTTAACAATCAAATCGAGAAGAAAACAAGTGTTTCTCAAAACATTGCTTTTCGCACTGGCTTTATCATGAGTGTGAAATTTCAGGTTCAAAAACCTTAGTTTCACTGACAAAGACAAATCAGCTTTTTTTCTGGTCATCTTTTTAAGAGTGATGGTCTCTGGAAAAACAGATTTTCAGTCTGTAGTTGACTTACCGCTCGTCCAACTACCCCATCGGGAGTAGTGCAGGATTCGAACCTGCGTTGACTTCTATTACTCTCCCGGATTGAGTTATCGCATTGCTGCGAATGGGATTCGAACCCACAACACATAGATGGAGATCATTTTTTGGAAAACAATCAAAAACCTCCAAACCAAGCTGCATAGAAAAACATAATTCGCTTTCGCGGAAAGTTCCCTACAATGGTGCTATACAGAAACACGCAACTGGGCTTGTTTGATATTTTTAAAATTTCATTATTCTAAGATTATAATCATCTATAACTTCTTTTATAATAATATTGTTTAAATCGAAATTTATATAATGTGGTGTCCAGCAATCTGAAACTTCTGTTGCTACTTCATGGCCATTTTTACAAGTCTTATTCATTCCATCCGTTCCAGAACTTCCACAACATCCTGTAAATCTTCTCAAATCTTTATGATTTTTTAATTCATAATTTTCAATAGCGACAATTAATTCTTTAACGTTATTGTCATCTTCCCAAATCGAAAATTTACCTGAATCAATTGCTCTAGTTCCATCTTCAAATCTTAAATGTTTTGATTCTGTTTCAACTAAATTTTGAGTTAGCTGTTCTTTACATTTTTTACAATAAATTCTAATCGTTTTCATAACCATTATTTTTCCTGAACAAATATTCAAATTACACTGCGCAGTAATTTTGCGCAGTGTAAAAAGTTTTAGTTAATCCATTCTATTACAGTCGATAAATAGACTTGTCTAACCTCTTCAAATCGGGTTATGTTGGGAATATGATTGACTTCTAATAAATATTTAGAACCGTCTTTTGCAACGATGTAATCATTTCCAATCATGTCCATCTGCAAAACATTCTTGATATAAAGCGTGTCTTCTAACAAATCCTGATCGACAGGCATAAAATTGGCATTATCAGGATGAATAGATTTTAACCAATCGTCACCTTCTAGTTTTATCTGCCAATACGTTTCACCAATCATCATAATACGAACGGCATCACCTTCAAAATAAGGTTCAATGGTTGCGGTAAATTCGCTTTCCCATTCTCCGGTAAAGCGATGTTTGTTTTCACCACAATGCCAGTTTCCCCATTTTGCAATCGTATCTCCGGTTGTGTTAACAGAAGCGCCTGCACTTATAAATCCGCGTGGAGCACTAAATCTTGAAAGAGACAATGCTTTTACCAGACAAGGAATTTTAAAACGGCAGTCTAGCATTGCTGAAGCCTTTGGATAACAATCTCCATTCCAGATCGCAAGACCGGTAATAAAATCAAAATCATTGTCGTAAATTCCGTAATAGACGACTTTATCTACAGGTAACATTCCAACTCCATTCGATTTTTCCATATACAAAACCTCATCTTTAACCACAATTTTAGGTATAGACTGATGCCAGATAATATGTCCTGAATACTGGGCTTTTATAATGTCATATTCTTCCTGTTCAATTCCAACAAGGGCTATTCGGTTGTATTTTTGTTTCATCGTTTTTAATTTTAAATGTTACTTGTTTTTTCCTGTTGAGCATAATTTTTAAACACATAGGAACATAGATTTTCTGCCTCAAAAAAAGGCGTTTCACTTGTTTAAATACACAGAGTTAGCTATGTGAGAGAAATATGTTTCTCTTTTGTATTCTTTACTCTTATTTTAAATCTATGTTTCTATGTGTTGAATATTTTTTTATGAATTACATTCAACAGATTTGTTTTACTTTTAAACGGCTTCTAGTTTTAGGCGTTTGATTCCGAAATCTGTTTTTCTTAATTTGCACATTCTTCCGTCTGAAATGTGGTGGAAAACAATTCCTTCAATATCATTTTCTGATAAGATTTTTTCTAAATCATCGAAATCAAGACTTACAAAATCAAGAATTTCACTGCCGTGCTTTACTAAAGTATGTTTCTCAAAATTTTCAGGGTTACCTTGAACTTTTGGTCCGCATAACTCGTATGTTCCGTCTGTTTTATCTTCTAAGCGATCGAAAGCTTCGAAGAAATGTTTGTCTTCAGATTTTGAACGATCACATTTTAACCAATGCGGGTGATGTCCAGTAATTAAATCTGCTTCCTGACACGGAATCGCATTCGCCGGAATCGTACGCCCTTTTTTGGCGTCGAATCTTTTGTATAATTCTCCGTTGATAATGGCCGAAGATGTACCGTCAAATTTTCTCGTTGCGATTGCTTCTCCGTTTATTACCCATGCATTTTCTGCATTGATTTTATTTACTACTCTTGCTAAGTTATTTGGGTCTTTAGCAAACAATGTGCTTATCTTTTTCATTTTTTATTTTTTTAGGTTCTAAGTTGCTGAGATACTAAGAGACTAAGTTTTTTTCTCTTTGTGTCTTTGCGACTTATTATTGTTTAGTACAGGAAGAGAGACTCGAACTCTCAAAAAACTGATTCTAAGTCAGCCGCGTCTACCAATTGCGCCATTCCTGCATATGTCTGGTCCCGATAGCTATCGGGAGAACCTGCGACCTCTCGCGTCCAAGGCGGGTAAACAACCACCGTTATCTTCCCAGTTTTTTTTATTTTGCCACGAAGGCACTAAGACACAAAGTTTATTTTTCTCTGCGTCTTGGCGACTTTGCGAGAAAATTGCTCGCCAGCTCTTTTTGCAATACTTTGTCAATCTCTCGCAAAGTCACAAAGTTTATACTTTAAGTAAATCTGCTCAATCTGCGTGAAACAAAAAACTTTGCGTCTTAGTGCCTTTGCGGCAAACTCGCGGCTCATACGGGAGTCGAACCCGTTTCTCCCGAGAGACAGTCGGGAAGGTTAGCCAGTAACCCCAATGAGCCAGTTCCTTCTAGAGAACAGTGCGATTTCGGAAGGAATCGAACCTTCAACCTATTGATTAACAGTCAAGCGCTCTGCCAATTGAGCTACGAAATCATAATTTTTGGGCATAAAAAAAGCACCCTGTTAAAGGTGCTTTATAAATTCAATATGATATAACTATCCTATTGCCTGTATTGATGCACCTGTGTTGTTAAACGTCCAAGATCGAATCTCGGGTCTAGCAGTTGTGTGTTATATATGTTCATATTTAAAACCATTTTATATGTTGTATTATATTTTGAAATTGTTGTTGATATTTGAATTTCTGTTTTCAAATTTTCTTCGGCAAAGATAAAGTCGAAAAAATCAATTATCCAAATCATTTTTAAAATTATTTTATTGATTATCAAATATTTACACTTAAAATTAAAACATAGAAATCCTTGTCCGCATACTGGTGCAGATTCCTTTTTGTATCAAATGACTGTCTCTCATCAGATTACTTTTCAAGATTATATTTCGCTATTTAGATTATGCATTAAACATTTGGTCAATTATTTTTTTAATTATTTTTAGTTAAGGTTTATTTTTTATCATTTTTCTTGTCATGTTGAGCGAAGTCGAAACATTTTTTTGTCACACTGAGCGAAGTCGAAGTGCTTTTTAAACGAAATCGAAATGCCTAAAAACAAAAAAAGCGTCCCGAAATAAGGACGCTTTTATATTTTATGTTGAGTTGAACTCTAAAACTTACATTTCAATTTCATAAAAATACATGATACATCCTGATATTTTAGCCGGAAGATTTCCTGCTAAGTGATCAAAATATTGTCTTACTGAAAGTATCATCTGTATTTTTTGTTTTTTTATTACGGGTGCAAATGTAGATGTTTTTTTCTATTTATATAATTCTCTTGTTAATTTTTATTATCGCTGTTTCTTTTCTTTCGATTTGCTTGCCTGGCTTAAGCGTTCTGCCTGCGCTCTTGCTTGTTCTAAAGTAACGGGTTTCTGCCTTGCCAATTGTTCCATAGCTATTTCAGCCCTTTCTTTGAATGTTAATTTATGGTTCATCTCAAATTATTTTTAAAAATTAATTAATTGAAGGTTTTCAAAAGTAAGAAAAAGAATATATTTACTACTTGAAAAATATCTAAAACCGTAAATTATCAAATCGATCTTGTATTTTACGGACAGTTATTTTTATCAAAAATTTTAAATATCTTTGAATTATGAGCACAGAAACCAGACCCAGAAATATTGGCCGAAATATCAGCCGAATAAGAGAGCTTCGCGGAATGAAACAAGGAGCACTTGCAGATGCCATTGGCACAAGCCAGCAGACTATTTCCAGCATTGAAACCAGCGAAACTGTTGATTTCGAAAAATTGGTACAAATTGCAAAAGCACTTGGCGTGACAGTAGAAGCTATTGAAAATTTTACAGAAGAATCTGTTTTTAATTTCTTTAATAACTTTTACGATAATAGCGCTAACCACGGCCAAGTAAATGGTCCTTTTAATTCTTGCACATTCAATGCTCTTGATAAAGTTGTGGAACTTTATGAACGTTTGGTTCAGGCTGAAAAAGATAAAGTTGAATATTTAGAAAAATTGATGAAAGGGAAATAGGGATTTTCTAAATTGAATTATAAAAAAAATACGCAAATTACTTTTGGAGTTATGCATTTTTTATAATTGTAAATTTGAAATCAAGAAACTTTGTAAAGCAAAGAGACTTATATTAAAATCAAAAGCTATTCTTCATCTTGAAGTAAAAATCCCTTTCTTTTTAAGTATTTATTGTAAATACTTTTAATCTTTAACTCTTTTTGCTTCGATAACCAATTAAGTGGATTATCTACTTCTTCATCAGGAATTAATTTATAAATTTTAATAGCTATTGACCTAGACATTCCTTTAGAAATAAGAAGCAGTACTAAACTATTACTTGTACCTAATTCTAACATTGTAACTATGTTTTTCTAATTCTTCATCGTTCAATATTGATTTAAGAATGTCTGATAGTAATTTTGTATACTTCACTAAAACGTAACTAATAATTGATGAATAAACCTTTATTACTTCATTAATTGTTTTATTAATATGTGATTTGTTTTGAATGTCAATTTTTTCAAGGACATTTGCGTTAAAATTTATTTCTCTTAATATGAGATCTTGAAAGCTTCTATTATCTAACCAAAGAATTGCATAGAAAACCATTTGTGATAAAGAACGAGACACTTTATGTCTAAAATATGCTTCTTTACTGAAATCAAATATTTCATCAAGCTTAAATAATATATTCCTTAACTGTCCATAAAAGTTAGTTTCAACATGTGCTTTTTTTGATAAGACATCTTTTGTCCAGCGTGCATTGAAATTTACATGTTTATGAAAAACCCAATTTTCAATACCTTCTTCTTTAATTTTTAAATAAAGCTTATTTTGTAATTCTGGATCAATGCTTGGATTTAATTTTAATAACTCTTTGGGTATCTCAATTTGCTTTAATTTAACTGAAAGATTCTCATTCATAATATCAATAATATCTTCCGTTGCTCCTTTACTTTTTAGATAATCCGTAAGAATCTGATCTCCTTGAAGATATTTTACTTTTAAAAAAATAACTGCAAATTCAATAGTCTTTTTATTTTCATCTAAAGGCTGATTTAATGCATCAATTAATTCATTTATTGGATATTTTAATATCTTATTAATTGCAGGAACAATTTCTTTGTCTGGTTCATTTTCGAAGAATTCCTCTGCCCAAATTTCATCTCCTTTTTCTAAACAAATAACAGTTCCTGTTAGCGCATCTCTAATTCTACCTGCCCGTCCAATAATATTTCCAAATTCAAATTTGCTAAGATCTTCACTATCTTTTTTAGGATAAGGAATAAAAACTTTTTCCGCAGGTAAATTTACTCCTTCAACCAATGTAGATGTGCAAATAATATTATCAAGATAGCCATTAGCAAAAAGATATTCTAATTCAGATCTTATAATCTCTGGTAATTTACCATGATGGAATGCTGATCTAATTTTTAATATGTCAATCAAATAATAATCTGGATGAATTTCTTCTTTTATTAAATCAATTAATTCAATTACTTCGTTACTTAGTACAAATTTTTCATTATTATTATTCTTAGCATTAACTAAATGCTTTGAGAAATTTTCAACAAAATTCCCTTTTGGTAAATAAATAATATTTTTACTTTTTTCTCCAAATTGTAATAAAATTTTAACTGTGGTTATTAGTTTATTTTGCGAAATTTCTTTTTCATAATTAAAATCCACTGGTACCTCAATTGTATTTATTAATTTTTCTTGAAAGAAAATTTTAGCCAATATTACATTTTTATTTGTACTCGGTTTTAAACTAATCTTTAATTGAAATATTGGAGAAAATATTGTTTTTAAATTTTGACTAGCCTCTTTAAACATAAGTTCTAACAAAGTATCTGGATTGTTTAGAAATGGTCCTGCTATAATTTTTCGAGATTTTCGCCAATTAATCTCTATTTCATTAATCAAATATTCAAAAAGAAATCCTCGATTTCCTTCGTCTTCTACATTTTGAACCTCGTCAATAAAAATTAAATCGGGAGAAAATTCATAATTATATGAATATTGCATTAACTTCAAAGTTCTTTCTGGGGTTAAAATAAAAATTTCTTTATTAGAAAACTGGCTCGATTCAATATTATCATTTTCAATGAAGGCTGTGTTGATACTTACATCATCGCCCAATATCTTTTTAAAATCTTCTGACACCTGAGAAATTAAGGCTCTAGTCGGAACTATATAAAGTACAAAAAAGGAATCTTTTGCTAAAAAAGTTTGTCTAATATAATTTTGGATTATAAATGACTTTCCTGCTGAAGTTGGTGCTGATATCGCAGTATTGTAATTAGTTTTAGTTAATATATTCCATAAATATTTTTGATAATCTGAACCAATAATTTTTTTACTTCCGTTATCAATTTCATTTAAAGCAATCTTAGAACCAAGTTCAAAATCCAATGTTGTACCAAAACTATCATTAAAAAAAAGGTTACCACTATCTGAATTAATAGTTATTAATTCTTTAAAAAACTTTGAAGCAATCAAATTTCCTGACCGAGATAAAATTATATAAGCAGTTTTTCTATATTCTTGAGAAGGATATTCTAGAAATAAAGCTATGCCAAATACAGAACTTAAAAATTTATCTTCTTCTTCATTACTAGTAGAAATAATACTAGCTAACCAAATTGCTTTATCCAGTTTATCTTTCTCAATATCATTTTTATCAGTTTCAATTTCTAACTCTGAATAAAATCTATTTGTAATTAGCGAATTCAATACATATTTAAAATCCCGATGATTTTTTGCTGATTCAATAGTTAAATTAATCATTAGCTTTTATCTCTTTTATATTCTTTACCATTATGAAAGACCTCGTAACACATTTCTCTAAAAGAACTAACGTTTTGAACTGGCATCATAAAAAATTCAAAAGTGATATCTGATGTCTTTGGCAATGATGCTTTTATATATTTCGATCTTCTAAGCTTAACTGAATTAATAAATTTTGCAACATGATTTTCTATCTCTGTCAAGTTATCCTTTATTAGCTTATCGATTTTCAATTCTTGATACATCAAAAAAGCTGGATAACAAATACTATATTCCTTAAATTCAACCTGTCTTGTTCTAAGACTTTGATAAATTACATCTAAATCATTTTCATCTAAATTATTTAAATCCCTACTTAAATGTTTTTTTGCAACTTCTAGCTCTCTTCCAACCGCATCTGAATTATTAATATATCTTTTTAAAGAATCCATCACATCACCGACACATACATTAAAGTTGTTTCTCATTTTAGATTCTCCGATTAATAAAGTTGCTTTATCGTTAATATTTCCAATAAATAGCCCATCTGACCCTTTTATTTGGTCATTATTATTATATGTTTGAGCAATTTTGTGAACTATCATAGGTGTTTCAAGTACTGCTTCAACAAATAAATATAATATCAATTCTCCATATCGACCATCTGTTAATGGATCAATATCTCCAAAATAACTTAAAGCTTTTTCAGCGGGAACATATCCATCATCTATCAATTCTTTTATATCTTTTTCATCAAAAACATATTTCTCAACTTCTTGATAAAGGTGATTAATAAATCCTCTAACATCAGGTGTATTATCTTTACATTTTAAGCTGTAAAATTTAATTTTTACTTCATCTGAAATTATTTCTTCTTCACTTAGACAAAACCAACTAAAAAAAATATCTCTATCAACTTTTAAAAGTTTTAGCCAATCAATTTCTTTAATTTTTTTTGCCATTTTCTAACACGCTTATCATTAACTTCGTAAATATATAAAGAATAATATTACATTTTTACGGTTTTCCGTAAACTGAATTATTGTTAAAAATAGATATAAGAAAAAATTATTTTAACATCTCATTTCTATATTAATTTTCAATTATTATTTTTTTCTTCATTATCCCAAATATATATAAACAAAAAACCTTTAAACCCAGTACAAACACCTGATTTAAAAGCCAACAAATAATCTTTTATAAATATTTCTAAATAGTAAAAAAGCTTTTAGAATTCCTACTCGTTTCCTCCGCCACTTTATCTAAAGTAATTCCTTTAAACTGTGCAATTGTTCCGGCAACAAAAGGCAGAAAAGCAGGTTCGCATCTTCGTTCGTGATATTGCTGCAAAAGACTTTTCGGAACATTTTTTGGAAGCATAAACGGCGCATCGGTTTCGATCATCATTCGGTCAAGCGGAACGTATTGAATGACTTCTTTTAAATGACTGAAACGTTTGGTATCAGAAATCGCTCCTGTAAAACCAAGATAAAATCCGTTATCGAGATAGGTTTTGGCTTCTTGCAAAGTTCCCGTAAAACAATGCACGACTGCTTTTGGCAATTGTGGTAAATAGTCTTTTGTAATATTCATAAACCTTGTAAAAGCAGCTCTTTCGTGCAAAAACAAAGGTTTCTGAACTTCGATCGCCAATTCTAATTGCGCTTTATAACATTCTTCCTGTTTGTTTCTGGGCGAAAAATCACGATCAAAATCGAGTCCGCATTCGCCAACAGAAACGACTTGTTTTTGCTTTAATAAATTTCGCAGTTTTGAAATGCTTTTTTCGTCAAAACTCTTCGCATCATGCGGATGAATTCCGGCTGTGGAATATAATATTCCCGGATATTGTTTTGCGATTTCTAATGAAGCTTCGCTGTTTCGTATGCTTGTTCCCGTTAGGATCATTTGCGATACGTCGGCGTCGAGCGCGTCTTGTACAACATCGTCTATGTCGTTTTGGAATTGTTTATTGGTTAGGTTGATTCCTATGTCTATGTATGTTTTCATTTTTTTTATTTTTTTGCCACTAAGGCACTAAGACACAAAGTTTTTTATTTTTAAGGTGATTAAAATTGGAATTTGGAATTTAATCTTTGTCCATTTTCATATAAATTACCTCATTTTTAAACTCGCCCTGAATTACTTTTCCGTAAATGATTTTTGTCCAGCCATTTTCGAATCCGTGATTATTGGCGATTAGGAAACCTTTGTTTGTGTCGGTTTTTATGATTTTATGGGCGTCGATGTATCTGCCTTTTACTTTGCAGAATACTATATCGCCTATTTGGTAATTTTCGCTTTTTATAAATGTTAAGAGACTTCCGCTTTTTAATATGGGCCGCATTGAGTCTCCAAATGCTTTCATCTTTCCATTTCCGACTGTTTCTAATTCTGTTTTCAGTCGTTCGTATTTGTTATTCATATTTTTATTTTTGCCACGAAGGCTCTAAGACGCAAAGTTTCTTTTTGATCTTTGGTTTGTTTTTAATCTCGCAAAGACGCGAAGTCACAAAGTTTTTTTTGCCACAGATTATAAAGATTAAAAGGATTATTAAAAAATCTGCTGGATCTGCGTGAAAAAATTCTTTGCGAACTTTGCGTAAATCTTTGTGTGCTTTGCGGTTAAAATCATCACAAAGCGTTAGACGCACTGCTGTGCGTCTCTACGCTGAAAACTGCGACTGTGATTGAACACTCAAAACTGATCACTGACCACTAGTCCTCTCTACTCCCGTCATCCGCCATTCTCACTAATTTTGGGGTAAATTTGGCTACGACATCTACTAAATCTTGTTGTGCTTCCATTACCTGATTGATATCTTTATACGCCATTGGTGCTTCGTCCAGACCTGCTCCAATAAGTGTAACACCGTGATCTTTTAAGATCGTTTTCATCTCGGTTTGTGTGATGTTTTTTATGGCCTGAGTTCTGCTCATTTGTCTTCCTGCTCCGTGTGAAGCGGAATTTATGGCGTTCTCCTCACCTTTTCCTCTCACCAAAAATCCCGGTGCGGTCATACTTCCGGGAATGATTCCCATAACGCCTTTTCCGGCTGGAGTTGCCCCTTTTCTATGCACGATTACTTCTTCGCCATTCCAGATTTCTTTCCATGCGAAATTATGGTGGTTTTCGACTTTGGCTAAAATTGTTGCTCCCAAAGCTTTTTCCATTTTGTTATGGATAATCTCGTGACAAGCCGAAGCGTAATCTCCCGCAAGATTCATCGCCAGCCAATATTCCTGTCCTAATTGTGAATTCATATCCAAATAAGCTAAGTTTCTTGCTACTTCTGGAAGTTTACATTCGTCTTTGGCAATTTTGGTATAATGTCCGGCAATTGTTGCGCCCATTCCGCGTGAACCTGAATGCGTTAACAAAGCGACGTATTTTCCTTTAGGGATATTCAAAACGGCATCGTCTTTTGCAAATTCCATGATTCCGAATTCCACAAAGTGATTTCCTCCACCTGAAGATCCTAATTGTGACCAGGCTTTATCTTTTAAATTCTTCACAAACGGATTCATATTAAATGTATCGTTCTCCAAAACCGCATGATCTGATTTGTATTGTCCGTGAAATCCATGACCTGCTCCAAAAATAGAATTCGCAATTAATTCTTTTTTGAATTTGGCTTCGTTTTCAAAGTAAAAATCTTCCGGAATATCGTAAACTGACAATGCCATTCTACATCCAATATCAACGCCAACACCATACGGAATAATGGCATTTTTGGTGGCTAAAACTCCGCCAATTGGTAATCCGTAACCTTGATGCGCGTCTGGCATTAAAGCTCCGGCAACTGTAACGGGAAGTTTCATTGCTACTTCCATTTGTTTTCTGGCTCCGTCTTCGATATGATCTAATCCGTACGCAGAATAAGCATTTGGATTTTCATTTAAAGCAATGAAATCTTCCGGTTTTTCATTTGCTTTTTCGATTAAAGCAACGGCTAGTTTGCTGAAGATTTTATCGTCTATATAGTTTTCTGGAGTTTCTAAAACGTTTTTGAAATTAGTGATCATTTGATCGCGGTTAAATCCGTTTCTTTTGCTGTTTATTTTTAAGGCAATCCCAATTATTTTTCCTTCCGGGAATCCTAATTCTAATATATCTGTACCGTTTATTTGTGTATTCATTTGTTTTGTTTTTTTGATAGTACAAAGGTTGTTTTGTACTGCGCAGTTATTTTGCGTAGCTATTTTAATTCTAAATTTTTTGCTCAGCGAAGACATATTTCTCGCAAAGTCGCAAGGGCGCAAAGTTTTATTTTAAGTGATTAACACACAGTTTGTCATTTCGAGGAACGAGAAATCTCCACGAGAAGCTCTACAAAGATTGGACTCTCGTTACGGAGTTACTTGCGCAGATTTCTCGTTCCTCGAAATGACAAACCTGGTGTTTAATTTTATTTATTTGATGTTTATTCTACATCCATTTTAATTAATAATTTAAAAGAGGTAATGTTTAGGAATGGTTTAATTTTCTTTGGAACGAAGGAACCATTTCCTGACGACACTCTTTTTTTAAGAGCAATAATCTATTAAGTGACTTTAGGACTCGAACCTAACTAATCAACCAACGAAGTAACACTTATAAACGGCATCTTATTTTTTGAAAAAGTGATAATTGATGAGAGTATTTTGAACCCTATACGAAGTAGCTCTCACACACGGCATTTTTCATTTTTTAAAAGAAGTAAAAAGCAATAAGAGAAACGGGGCTTGTCTTGCCAGAGTCGAACTGGATAGCCTTGCTGATTTTACAACTTCGCTATTCCTCCCCTAAATTTGAGACGAAGTAACTCTTATTTACGACATTCTTTTTATTTTATCGGGTTATGAGCGACAAGAGACTATTTTATGCGTGTTTCCACTTACACCATCAGATTATCTGAACAGGATTCGAACCTGTAACACAATTCCCTCGAAGTAACTCTTGTCTACGACACCAATGTATTTTAAACAAGGCAATAAGCAATAAATGACATATCCTGCTCTAACCATCTGAGCTATATTTTTATAATTAAACAAAAATAGTGAGAATCGAACTCACGACCCGGGCGTTAAAAATGCGAAGTAACACTTATTTACGGCACTTGTTTTTTCTTTATTTTCAATGAACTTATTTCTTTTACAAATATTCAAATACTACTGCGCAATTATTCTGCGCAGCAGATTCTTTTTTTACAATTCTATTCGATTGATGTAATTCAACGCACTGTTTTTATCTTCTAAAGCATTCAAAACATCAAATACTTTATCTGACCAGCCGGCTATTAAATATACATCGTTTTTTTCGATGTTTATTGGTGACTGACCGTAACCAGCCAAATCAAATAAATACAATTTTGCGTTTGGTGCGATAGTTTTGTATCGGTTCCATGAGTTTGCAAATGAATCTTTTGTGTACGTATTATTCCACATTTGAACATCTGTAAACAACATTACTTTATCTACAATTTCTTTTCGGCTGATTAAATCTTCTACAACCAAATGACCGTTTGTATCGTAACCCTCTTCACCTTCGCGTTTGTAATATTCGTTAACGTTAGCCAATATGCTTCGTTTTGGCATATTGATTATTTTCCAACGGTCACCAAACATACCGCTTACTACATTTTGGCAACGGCTTTGCATTAACATACCCAACATCAAACCGATATCGTAAAGCATTACTTTACTTTTTGGTGAGATTGCTTTTTGCATTGAACCCGAAACGTCGCAGGCAATTACAACCGATGTATTGACATCAAAACCTTTTATGTTTTGTGAACTTGCCATAACGGCATCTTCTAAAGCATCTAAAACCATTGAAGTGTATTTGAAATTCAAGTCTTTCACTTCACGATATGCTGCTAAAAAACGAAATGGCAATTGTTTTGAGTTGGCGACCGCTTTTTCGTTAGAAAGGTAATCGCATACTTTCAACATATGAAAACCGGAAACATTGGCTTCTAAGATATTTCGTAAGTTACGCAACAATGCCATGTAACCTATTTTACCGCTGTCGATTAATTCTTCCCATTTCTGAGTAAATGCTTTTTGCTTTTCATTCTCATCATAGAATTTTACTTGACCTAATTGCGACAACTCTGTTTCCCATGTATATGGCGTTTGCAAAGTGTTGTTTACCAATTTATCAAAGATTAATTGCTGTGCTTTATCTTTTGCTTTTGGATGAACCAAAAACAAAGCGTCTTTTAATTTTACAGCGCCATCACGATTGTATTTTGCGAATTGGTATTCGTCAAATTTGTTGAACGAAACGGCTAAACCTTTTTGTATTTGTTTTGATAAACGGTTTAACTTTTTAACGCCATTTCGTTCGTTTGCCATTTGGTAATACGCTAACAATTCTGTTATTTCGTCTGCACGTTGTATAACGTGTGTGATCATTTTACTGATTAATGAATCACCAGAATATATCTTGGCTAATTCTACTACCAAAACTAATGGTACAGAACGCATATGCATTTCGTTACGGGCATAAACAGCCAATTTTGCTACAAATACCGGATTGCTTTTTTTGATTAGGCTTTGTATTCTTTGTAAACGAGTTGTATCTTTTTCATAAAATGAAGCGTTTAAACTTGTTGTTACAACTGCTGCGTACAATTCGTATTCTGATGTTAAAGAAAAAGCTGGTGCATTTTCATGATTAACTATATTGCTTTTATTGTTTTTCTCTTTTGCTAAAAAATTGAATTTCATAATTTCTGGTTTTTAAAATTAGACAATGGTTATTGTTTTATTTCCTGAGCAAAGATTTCAGAACTACTGCGCAATTATTTTGCGCAGTAAAAAAGAAATTTTAAATTTGAGTAAAAAAGATCATGAATTTAGAGAAAATCTATTCTGAATTACTTTTGAATATTGGCTTTTCAGCAAATGAAATTCAGCAGAACTGGAAGGATCTAGAAAAGGCATATTCAACAAAATCAAGGCATTATCACAACTTAACTCATATTTCGGCTATGATTGAGAGTTTTGAAACGTATCGTGATAAACTGCAAAATCCAAATGAAATATTATTTTCTATTTTTTATCATGATTTTGTTTATTCGGCTTCTAAAAAAGATAACGAACTTAAAAGCGCCGAATATGCTTTGGCAATTTTACCTGAAAATGTCAACTTAAATAAGCAATTAGTATTTGATGCTATTTGTGCTACGCAGCAACATCAGCATAATAATATTGAGGATATTAACTGGCTGATTGATTTTGATTTGAAAATTCTTGCCAGAGATTGGGAAGATTATAAAATCTATTTTGAACAAATTAGAAAGGAATATCGTATTTATCCTGATTTTCTATACAAACCCGGGCGTGCCAAAGCCCTGAAACATTTTCTGGAAAATGAGTTTATTTTTCAGACCACTGAATTCCGAAATTTATATGAGGAGAAAGCGAGAATTAATATTGAAAAAGAGATTTCTTTATTAACGTAAAATTATCCGTAGCAATATTCCGTAGAGACGCACCGTAGAGGCGCACCGTAGAGGCGCACTGCAGTGCGTCTACGCAAAGTAATTCGACACCAATATGCCGTAATAATTAAACCCGACAGGTTTTGAAAATCTGTCGGGTTTTCTGTATGTGCTTTACGTTGTGGATAATCGTTGCGGAGACGCACTGTTGTGCGCCTCTACGGTGCGCCTCTACGGAATATCTGTGTGGAATATCTGGGCGGAAAATTGAAATCATTTTATAATTATTAAAAACGATTTTTTTTGTTATCTCAGATGCGTGAGGGATTGAGGCGGTATCCTTTTGTGAAGAGAAACGGAACAAAAGATATAGCCGAAAGCCCGACCCGAAGGGACACGCCCAAATTATTATCCTTATATTATTTCCCTGAATAGTTAGGACAGCCGAAACATTTTCTGCTTAAATCAAACTGATAGGTTAACGAAAGTTCGTAGATTCCGCCGGTTTTCCCAATTTTTGTTGTGTTTAAATCGTATGAAAGTCCAAATCTTAAATGCTCATATTGCAAGCCTGTGAAAAGGTTTACAGAAGTCAGCAAATCGCCGTTGATTCCGTTTTTTGCGGGATTTGTTACGGCTGTTGCACCAAAGAATATTTTTTCGAATAAAATTGAAGCTCCTAGATCAAGTCGGTTGTATCGGCCTTGCTGCATGTAATTTGAGGTTACAAAAAACTTGGTTTCGTACGGAAGCAGTAATACATCGATATAATCTATTACGAGGAATTCGTAACCTGCGCTCAAGGAGAAAAAGGTATTTAAGGGCACATTTCCATCTGAACTAAAGGCAATATTTGGTTTGTTAAGATGTTTCATCGAAAGGCCAACCCAAGCGTTGTCGTTATTGAAAACCATTCCGGCAGAAACATCAAAAAATGTCATCTTTCTGTTTAACAATGTCGGATCCATTGTGTTTGAATTTATTACACCTGTTCGAATATTAATTTGATCTTCGAGCAATAAATTTTGAAATCCAAATGATTTAAGTCCGAAACCAGCTTCGACAGCAGGTCTAAAATACCAATCGTCATTTAATCTTACTTTGTAAGCGTAATTTGCATTTATCTGCGAATAATTATAGCTAGTCAGGTTTTCTCTTTGGTTTAAAAAACTGATTCCTAAACCGCTGTTTAATTTATCACTCCAGGTATTTACAAATGCATAATCAGTATCAATCCTTAAATCTAAATCCGGCCATTGTTCACGGTGAATTATACCTGCATAAGTGGTTTCCATAAATCCTGTAAATCCCGGATTTAGGGTTTCCGGAATTAGAAAATATTGTGTAAAAACAGGATCTTGCGCTTTTGCCTGAGAATAGAAGCAACATGTAATAATTATAATAAATAGTTTTAATCTCATTGGTTATTCTGTTGCTTATTTAATTAGTGTAAATGCTCCTTTTTCTACTACAGTATGGTGGTAAAAGGTATTTAAGGTTATTTTATAATAGTAGTTCCCGTTTTCGGCATCTATATCTTTTACTTTTCCATTCCAGCCTCTAATATTTGTTCCGGTTTCTGAATAAATAACAGCGCCCCAAGTGTCATAAACGTCTAAGGTAATGTCTGATAAACCAAGGAATACTGGCGCAAACGTATCGTTCATTCCGTCGTTATTTGGTGTAAAGGCATTTGGCATAATTAAGCTGTATCCTTTTTCTACTTTTAATGTTGTAGTATATGTATATTGACAGCCAAACGGATAGGTTACGGTTTGCTTTATAGTATACGTTCCTTCTTTAGTATAGATATGTTTTGGATTTTCTTCGTCTGAGAAATTTCCATCTCCGAAATCCCAGGAAATTAAAGTGAAAGTTCCAGTCGCTAAATTGGTAAATGTGATAGGATCGTAAATTGAATATAAATCGTACATGTCTTTTCCGTAAGAACCTGTGGAGAAGTTAGCAATACCTAAAACTGGCGTATCAACATTATACGAAACATCGGCAGAACAGCCAAAACTGTCTTTTACGGTAAAGATTACCAAACCGTTATTGTCGGTATTCATAATTTCACCATTTGCTCCAGAAACTACTCCATCTGACCAGCTCAATGTATAAGGCGGAATTCCTCCTTTTACATGTCCTACAAATGTTTGTTTAACATGTTTGGTATCACAATTGAAATCTGTTAAGACTTCGATTGAAGGTGTAAGCTGTTCGAAACGGGTAATTTTAAACGATGCCGATTTATTACATCCGTTGGCGTCGGTTACCTTTACGGTATAATTATTTGGTATTAAATTTTCTAAATCTTCAGTAGTTGCACCATTTGACCAGTCGTATGTAAATGGCGGTGTTCCACCAGTTACAACCAAATTAATTGAACCTGTATTAGCATTAAGACAGTCTAACGGATTTTTAACATCGGCGTTTAATTCTAATAATAAAGGATTATCAATTATCCATGAACCTTTAATGATACAGTTTTTCCCGTCGGTAATTGTTACTGAATATGTTCCTGGCCCTAAATTATTTCTTTCGATTCCGGCTGTTGCGTCATCATCCCAAACTAATTTTACCGGAGCTTTTCCACCTACAAGATTTAAACGAATATGAGCGTCTTTTTCGCCATAACAAGATATTTTTTTAATATCTGGATTGATTTTAAAAATTGGCGCGTTCTCAATTACAATCGTAAAATCTTTAGGACAGCCAACAGCATCGGTAATAGAAATAATATACGTTCCTGCTGATAAATTATTCTGTACAAGTCCGGTTCCTAAATTGCTCCATTTAACAATGTACGGATCTCCGGTTGCAAAGGGAACTCCGCCAGTTATCTTGTTAATCGTTATCGAAGCATCGGCATAATCATAACAAGCAATTTCGGTTTTAGTATAATCTAATTTTATTTCATCGTTTTGAAGTAATATAACATCAAGATCATCCGTACATCCAGAATTATCTGAAACGGTTAGATGATAATTTCCGGCTGGAACATTTCTTAGATTTTGAGAATAACTCGTATATCCGTTTGGACCTGTCCAAAAATATCTGTAGCTGTAAACACCCGGAGAAGTTTCTGTTACTCTACCTCCAACTGTTTTTACATCAATTTCTCCTGTTGAATAACCATAACATAAAATATCTACTTTGCTTACAAAACTAAGTTCTAATAATGGCGGTTCTTCGATCTTGTAATTTCCATGTAGAATACCACAGTTATTTTTTTCTGTAATGGTTACATCATAAACTCCCGGCTCCAGATTGCTCAGGTTTCCGGAATTTGCAGTAAAAGGGTTTCCGTCTTTTGTCCATACATAGGTATATGGCTGATTTCCGCCAGATACGTTTATATTAATCCTTCCATCATTAAGACCAAAACAGGTTATATCTTGTTTGTATTCTCCTAAAATTTGAAATTTCCCCGGTTCACCAACATAATACGATCGTGAAAACGGACAATTACCATTATCTCCTACTGTTAAATTATAATACCCTGGTTTTAAGCTCGAAATGTTTTGGTTCGAACTCGTGTATCCGTCAGGACCTGTCCACGTATACGTATAAGGTGCGCCTGTTGTAAATGGAATTCCTCCTGCAACTGTTATGTTTATTACACCGTCGTTAGCTCCAAAACAAGTTCCCGGCTTTATAATTTCTGTTACATTTATCAATGGATCGACTGTTACGGTAATCGTAAAATCTGGTCCCGGACAAAGTTTAGAAATTGGTGAAACGGTATAAACAACCGTTGCACGATTATTAGTAAGATTAGTTAAAGTTTGACCAATGCTTGTTCTTGGAGTTGTTTCTGCAAATGCACCGCTTATTGCTCCCGCAGGAGTAACTACCGGATTCGACCAAACAAAAGTTGTTCCGGCTGGTACATTATCTGTAGTTCCGTTGCTGACTGGTGTGATCTGAAATGAATTGCCACTGCAAATTACTGCCGTTTTCGGTGTTATTACAGGCGAAAGAACCATATCTACAGAAAAATTTCTTGATACACTTGTTGTTCCGCAGCTATTTGTAACACTAAAAGTAGCGGTATAATTTCCGGTTTTGGTATAATTTATTGAACCCGGATTTAGTGATGTAGATGTTGAAGGCGTTCCTCCCGGAAAACTCCATAAATAGGTAATCTCTGAGCTTGGCGAACAAGTTTCTACCACAGTACCAACTGGTCTGATTGTGGCAGATTTACAGAAATCAGAAATAGGATCTAATTTGATTACCGGTTTCTTTTTTACATCAATATATCTTGTAGTATATTGATAAACACCGCAAGAATTTAGTGTTCTTAATCGTAATTCGTATGTTCCCGGAATACTGAAATTAATAACTGGATTTCTAACATACTGGCCATTTACAAAATAAGATTGTCCCTGCCCTTTTCCACAAAATCCTTCATAATAACTCAAAACTTCCCAATAGTAACTTTCTGCACCACAGCCTAAACTTGTGTCTGTTGTATTGGTAATCTGAACATTTTCTGAAGCACAAGCTGTTGCATAAGTAAAACTTGGTACTAATACAGGCTCTACACAAATAGTTTGTGTGGTTGATCTTCCAATTCCGCAGGGAGTTTGAGCAGATAATTTTATGGTATAAGTTCCCGGCTGAGTATAGACGTGAGAAGGACTTACTTCTCTGGAAACAGGTGTTCCGTCTCCAAAATCCCAAGTGTATACATTATAAGTGCTGCAATCATTTGTATAACCTGCCTGAGTTGTATTATGAAATTGAGTATACGTATTTGCACATGCAATACTTTGTACGTTGAAACTTATTACAGGAACATCTAAAATAATAATTGGCCCTGCGGTTAAATAAGTGCTTCCGCAAGAAGTTGTTATGGTTAATGTAACGGTATTTCCTGACGGACAGTTAAATCGTGTGAACGTATGCGGAATAGGGAAATTTTGCGACGCCTGCGGATTTAAACTGTTATAATATGGAGAACTTTCTAATTGCGCCTGCGTATAACTTTGGAAAGTTCCATCGCCATAATTTACCTGATAATTAGTATCTGACGGGTTAAGTCCCCACGATCCTATCGCAAAATCCATTGGCGGTACAGGCGTACATAAGTTAGTGGTGTTACCAGGTGCGATAAGCGCCCCAATTGGGTTATTAGAATTTTTTACTACATAGGTAATCGAATTATTGCAGGTACCTGTTCCCATTGCAGTAATTACCATATTAAACGAACCTAATTTTTTGTATTCATGTTTTTTAGGAAAAACAACATTAGTTTCGGTGCTGCCGTCTCCCCAATCTACATTGTAAGATGTGACACAAGAAGCAGAAGCTGAGCTGTTTCCAACATTTATAGTATATTTTGGATTTGAGTTATTATCACCACATCTTTCAAAAGGTTTTGCAGATGTAGGAGCACTTAAATCTACGAATTTTAGATCTGGTTTTTGCTTAACCGAAACAGTTTTGGTAACCGAATTTACTTCACCATTAGCATCTGTAACAGTAAGTTTTACAGTAAAATTTTGAGACCCGCAGCCAAGTGCTGTAAAAGCATGGTTCGGGTTATTTATTGCTGCTGAAGTACCATCTCCAAAATCCCATTTATAAGTAAAAGGTGCCGCGCCGGTAACTACTGCATTGAATGTCACAGGAGTACCCGAACAGGTATTGTTATTGGTAAAATTAAAATCAACAGTTGGAGGAACCGTAAGATTATAACAATCCTTAAGGGCTAAATTACTTCTGTCATTTGTATTAAAGGCAAATAATGAAGTAGTAATAAAAAAAACACAATATATGTGCAGCGAGTAAAGTTTCCCCATGTGGTATTGTTAAAATTTGTGCGGTAAAAGTAGACGATTTTATTTAACAAAAAAATAGTAGAAATACTCATTTTAAATAAGTTTTAAAACCACTACGCAAAGCTGTTGCGTATTATAATAAAATCAGTATTTTTATCATTTAATGAATCTAAAAAAATAAATAACAGTTCTTGAAATTCTAAAATTTGAATCTCACAAAACCGCTAAGTTTTATTTAATGCCACAGATTAAAGGATTAAAATGATTAAAAAATCTGCTCAGATCTGTTAAATCTGCGGGAAACAAAATTTAGAGCTTTTGCTACCAAAATCCATATAATATATGTCACAAAATAAAAACGCCTTAATTCGCTACAAAACAATCGACAAATGTCTGCAGAATAAATACCGGCAATGGACTTTAGAAGATTTAATCGAATGCTGTTCTGAAGCTTTATTTGAATATGAAGGCCGGGAAAATCCTATAAGCAAGCGAACGATTCAAATGGACATTCAATTGATGCGAAGTGAAAAACTGGGTTATAATGCTCCGATTGTCGTTTACGATAAAAAGTTTTATAAATATGAAGACGAAGATTTCACGATAACCGATATTCCGCTGACGGAAACGGATATGAATGTTTTAACCGAAACAGTTTCGATGTTAAAACAATTCAAAGATTTCTCTCTATTTAATGATGTATCGGATATTTTACAGCGTTTGGAAGATAAAATCTACGCCGAAAAGTCGCATACAAAACCTGTAATATATTTGGATAAAAATGAAAACTTAAAAGGGCTGCATTATTTAGATGAAATTTATCAGGCAATTATAAAGAAGATGGTTCTTATAATTACTTATAAATCTTTTAAATCGAGAGAAGAAACAAAATTTCATTTTCATCCTTTTATATTAAAAGAATTCAACAACCGCTGGTTTTTAATCGGGAAGAAAAAAGCATCGCAACCAATTACAAATTTAGCTTTGGACAGAATTATTTCTATTGATTACGATTTTAATCTTCCTTATTTAGAAGAAGATTTTGATGCAGATAATTATTATAAAGATGTAATTGGAGTTACAGTCAATTCAGGATTAAAAGCAAGGAGAATTGAATTGTGGGTCGATGCTTCAAATGCCCCGTACGTCCTCACAAAACCTTTGCATACTTCTCAGCGTGTTATTAAAGAAAATGAAGATGGAAGTATTATTGTGCATTTGTTTGTAATACCGAATTATGAAATGGAAAGGCTTTTTCTAGGTTTTGGAAGCTGTGTTGAAATTTTAAGACCCGAAGGACTCAGAAATCGTATAAAAAAGATTTTTCAGGATTCAATTTCAAGATACGAACCTGAAAATTCTATTGAATTAAATTCATAATTTTTTGAAGAATGAAGAATTAAACCCGATTTTAAAATTAAAAAAAGATTTTGACACCATTAAAAATGTTAAAATCCAAAAAAAGAATAGTATATTTCACTCTAAATAAACCACCAAACCACTCTAAATCAGTGGGATTTTTTAACTAACCAAAAATTTATTAAAAAATTATATGCATGCATAGTATTTTTTAATTATATTTGAAATCGATATAGTTACCTATGAAAGACAAAACAATAGATTATATTTTGAGAGCTACATGGCAGGCTGTTTCAAGAATGTATAATGAAGAGGCTGCGAAGTACGATGCTACCATGGCAACAGGATTTGCTCTTTTAAGTATGGATAAGGAAGAAGGAACTCCATCAACCGCTTTAGGCCCTAGAATGGGTATGGAAGCAACCAGCTTAACAAGAACACTTAAATCTATGGAAGAAAAAGGTTTAATTGTTCGCAAAAAGAACCCAAGTGACGGACGAGGTGTTTTAATCTACCTGACCGACTTTGGAAAAGAAAAAAGAGATTTATCTAAAAATACAGTTCTGAAATTTAATGAAACGGTTAGAAAACATGTATCAGACGAAAAACTGAAACATTTTATAGAAGTTTCTGAAATCATAAACGAATTAATTCAGGATAAAAATATTTTCAATCACACGAGCGCCAGCGATTTGGCGAAGCAAACAGAAAACCCAGAAAATGAATAATCTTTTTTAAGAGAAAATTCAAATTCTACCCAAAAAAACAAATTTTACAAATATGAAACGCACAATTAAAAAAGTTGCTGTAATTGGATCCGGAATTATGGGTTCAGGTATAGCTTGTCATTTTGCTAACATTGGTGTTGAAGTTTTACTTCTGGACATCGTACCTCGCGAACTGACTGAAGCTGAAGCTAAAAAAGGATTAACACTTGAAAGTAAAGCCGTTCGCAACCGTGTGGTAAACGAACATTTGGCGAATTCATTAAAATCAAAACCCTCTCCTATTTACAGCCAAAAATTCGCAAACCGAATCACAACTGGAAATACAACCGATGATATGGCAAAAATTGCCAATGTTGACTGGATTATCGAGGTTGTTGTAGAGCGTTTAGACATTAAGAAATTAGTTTTTGAACAAATCGAGAAATTCCGCAAACCGGGAACTTTGGTTACTTCTAACACTTCTGGTATTCCAATTCATTTTATGAGTGAAGGAAGAAGCGAAGATTTTCAACAACACTTCTGCGGAACTCACTTTTTTAACCCTGCGCGTTACTTAAAATTATTTGAAATTATTCCTGGTCCAAAAACTTCAACTGAAGTATTGGATTTCTTAAACGAATACGGATCTAAATTCTTAGGAAAAACTTCGGTTGTTGCTAAAGATACTCCAGCGTTTATCGGAAACAGAATTGGTATTTACGGAATCCAAAGTTTATTCCACTTGGTAAAAGAAATGGGATTAACGATCGAAGAAGTTGATAAATTGACAGGACCAGTAATTGGTCGTCCAAAATCGGCTACTTTCCGTACGGTTGACGTTGTTGGTTTAGATACTTTGGTACACGTTGCCAACGGTATTTATGAAAACTGCCCAAATGACGAACAACACGAATTGTTCAAACTTCCTGTTTTCATCAACAAAATGATGGAAAATAATTGGTTAGGAAGCAAAACCGGACAAGGTTTCTACAAAAAAGTAGACAAAGATATTCTTTCTTTAGACTTAGATACATTAGAATACCGCACTGCAAAAAAAGCAAATTTTGCTACTCTTGAACTAACAAAAACTATCGATAAACCAATCAATCGTTTTAAAGTTTTAGTAAAAGGAACAGACAAAGCGGGAGAGTTCTACCGTAAGAGTTTCGCCGGAATGTTTGCTTATGTGTCAAACAGAGTTCCTGAAATCTCAGACGAATTATACAAAATTGACGATGCCATGAAAGCTGGTTTTGGATGGGAAAATGGTCCATTCGAAATCTGGGATGCTATTGGTGTTGCCAAAGGAATTGAAATCATGAAAGCAGAAGGTTTAGAGCCTGCTGCATGGGTTACTGAAATGCTGGCTTCTGGAAGCGAAAGTTTCTATTCTGTAAAAGAAGGAGCGACTTATTTCTATAACATTCCAACAAAATCACAAGTAAAAGTTCCTGGACAAGATTCATTCATTATTCTAAACAACATCCGCGAAAGCAAAAAAGTTTGGAGCAATAGTGGTGCAATTATTCAGGATTTAGGAGATGGAATTTTGAACTTAGAATTCCAATCTAAAATGAATACAATTGGTGGCGACGTTCTACAAGCCATCAATAAAGCAATCGACTTATCTGAAAAAGAATATCAAGGTTTAGTTATTGGTAACCAAGCAGCGAATTTCTCTGTTGGTGCTAATATCGGAATGATTTTCATGATGGCGGTTGAGCAGGAATATGATGAATTGAACATGGCAATTAAATTGTTCCAAGATACAATGATGCGTGTTCGTTATTCTTCTATTCCAGTTGTGGTTGCGCCTCACGGAATGACTTTTGGTGGTGGATGCGAAATGAGCTTACACGCTGATAAAGTGGTTGCTGCGGCTGAAACTTATATGGGATTAGTTGAATTTGGTGTTGGAGTTATCCCTGGTGGTGGTGGTTCTAAAGAAATGACTTTAAGAGCATCTGATTTATTCCGCAAAAATGATGTGGAATTGAACGTTCTTCAAGAGTATTTCTTAACTATCGCAATGGCAAAAGTTTCAACTTCTGGTTATGAAGCTTTTGACACTGGACTTCTTCAACATGGAAAAGATGTTATTGTGGTAAACAAAGATCGTCAGATTGCTGAAGCTAAAAAACATGCTTTATTATTAGCTGAAGCTGGTTATACACAGCCTATCAGAAGAAACGACATTAAAGTTCTAGGAAAACAAGCATTAGGTATGTTCTTAGTTGGAACAGATCAAATGGAAGCTGGAAAATACATTTCTGAGCACGACAAGAAAATTGCTAACAAACTGGCTTATGTAATGGCTGGTGGTGATTTATCTGAAGCAACTTTAGTATCTGAACAATATTTATTAGATATCGAACGTGAAGCTTTCTTGAGTTTATGTACAGAACGCAAGACGTTAGAAAGAATCCAGTACATGTTGACTAAAGGAAAACCACTTAGAAATTAGAAAATAGAACAAAGAGAATAGAATATAGATTTAAGACTTCGTAAAGTCTATTTTCTATACTCTATCTTCTATACTCTTAAAAAACAAAAACAAATGAAAACAGCATATATAGTAAAAGCATATAGAACAGCAGTTGGAAAAGCTCCAAAAGGTGTTTTTAGATTTAAAAGACCTGATGAATTAGCTGCAGAAACGATCCAGTTTATAATGGACGAACTGCCTGATTTTGACAAAAAACGCATCGACGACGTTATGGTAGGAAATGCCATGCCGGAAGCAGAACAAGGACTTAACGTTGGACGTTTGATCTCTTTGATGGGATTAAAAGTAGAAGACGTTCCTGGTGTAACGGTTAACCGTTATTGCGCATCTGGATTAGAAACTATCGGAATGGCGACTGCTAAAATCCAATCAGGAATGGCAGATTGTATCATTGCCGGTGGCGCAGAAAGTATGAGTTTTATTCCGATGGGAGGTTACAAACCAACTCCGGATTATAAAGTTGCTGCTGCAGGTCACGAAGATTACTATTGGGGAATGGGTTTAACTGCTGAAGCGGTGGCTAACCAATACAAAATCTCAAGAGAAGATCAGGATGAGTTTGCTTACAACTCTCACATGAAAGCGTTGAAAGCGCAGGCAGAAGGAAAATTTGACAAACAAATTGTTCCAATTACTGTTGAGCAGACTTTCATCAATGAAAATGGTAAAAAAGAAACTAAATCATACGTTGTAAATAAAGACGAAGGTCCAAGAGCAGGAACTTCTAAAGAAGCTTTAGCAGGTTTAAAACCAGTTTTCGCTGCTGACGGAAGTGTAACGGCTGGTAACTCTTCTCAAATGAGTGACGGTGCTGCTTTTGTTTTAATCATGAGCGAAGAAATGGTAAAAGAATTAAACCTTGAACCAATCGCACGTTTAGTAAATTTTGCTTCTTCTGGTGTTGAACCAAGAATTATGGGTATTGGTCCTGTAAAAGCAATTCCGAAAGCGTTGAAACAAGCGGGATTAACTTTGAACGATATTGAATTAATCGAATTAAACGAGGCTTTTGCTTCACAAGCTTTAGCAGTAACTCGCGAGTTAAACATTAACCCGGAAATCGTAAACGTAAACGGTGGAGCAATTTCTTTAGGACACCCACTTGGATGTACGGGAGCTAAACTTTCTGTTCAGTTATTTGACGAAATGAAACGCAGAGGTAATAAGTACGGAATCGTTTCGATGTGTGTGGGAACTGGACAAGGTTCTGCGGGGGTTTACGAAGTATTATAAGGAAGAAAATAGAATATAGAGAATAGAATATAGAGAATAGAATATAGATTTTTAGAATGCGACATAATTATAAGAACTTGAAGATTTGGCAGATTGGAATCTCAATTGCTAATGAAATTTCAGATTTATTGGTAGAGTTTCCAAAACATGAAAGATATGATCTAAGTTCTCAAATAAGCAGATGTTCTGTTTCGATGCCTAGTAATATTGCTGAAGGTTCTTCAAGAACTGATAAATCTTTCAGTCATTTTTTAGACATTTCTCTAGGTTCTTCATTTGAACTGATTACGCAATTATTGATTGCTACACATAGAAAGTATATAAACGAAAAACAATTTAACCAATTAGAAATTAAAATAGAAGAATTTCAAAGAATGACAATGGGTTTTCAAAACGGATTAAAGTAAGTCCAGTCAAAATCTATTTTCTATATTCTATTTTCTTTTCTCTAAAAAAATAAAAAATGGCAGATACAATCGAAAAAAACGTAACCCGTGGTGGTCAGTTTTTAGTTAAAGAAACAAAGAGCGAAGATATCTTTACACCAGAAGATTTTTCGGAAGAACAATTAATGATGCGTGACTCTGTAAAAGAGTTCGTAGACAAAGAATTATGGGCGCATAAAGATCGTTTTGAGAAAAAAGATTACGCTTACACAGAATCTTCTATGCGTAAAGCTGGTGAACTAGGACTTCTTGGAGTTGCAGTTCCAGAAGAATACGGCGGATTAGGAATGGGATTTGTTTCTACAATGTTGGTTTGTGACTACATTTCTGGAGCAACTGGTTCTTTCTCAACTGCTTTTGGTGCACACACAGGAATTGGAACTATGCCAATTACCCTTTATGGTACAGAAGAACAAAAGAAAAAATACGTTCCTAAATTGGCTTCTGGAGAATGGTTTGGAGCTTATTGCTTAACTGAACCAGGCGCAGGATCTGATGCTAACTCAGGAAAAACAAAAGCTGTTTTATCTGAAGACGGAACTCATTATTTAATCACAGGACAAAAAATGTGGATTTCGAATGCAGGTTTCTGCAGCGTTTTCATCGTTTTTGCTCGTATTGGTGATGATAAAAATATTACAGGTTTCATCGTAGAAAACGATCCGTCAAACGGAATTTCTATGAATGAAGAAGAACATAAATTAGGAATCCGTGCTTCTTCTACTCGTCAGGTTTTCTTCAACGATACAAAAGTTCCAGTCGAAAACATGTTATCTGAAAGAGGAAACGGTTTCAAAATCGCAATGAATGCTTTAAATGTTGGTCGTATTAAATTAGCTGCTGCATGTCTTGATGCTCAAAGAAGAGTTACTACAGGAGCTGTAAAATATGCTAACGAAAGAATTCAGTTCAATACTTCTATTTCATCTTTTGGAGCTATTCGTTCTAAATTAGCTGAAATGGCTACTAGCGCTTACGCTGGAGAAAGTGCTTCTTACCGTGCTGCAAAAGATATCGAAGACAGAATCGCTGCTCGTGAAGCAGAAGGAACAAGTCATCAGGAAGCAGAATTGAAAGGTGTTGAAGAATATGCTATCGAGTGTTCTATCTTGAAAGTAGCCGTTTCTGAGGACGTTCAAAACTGTTCTGACGAAGGTATTCAGGTTTTTGGTGGAATGGGATTCTCTGAAGATACTCCAATGGAAAGTGCCTGGAGAGATGCTCGTATTGCCAGAATCTATGAAGGAACAAACGAAATCAACAGAATGCTTTCTGTAGGTATGTTGATCAAAAAAGCAATGAAAGGTCACGTTGATTTACTTGGACCTGCAATGAAAGTTCAGGAAGAATTAATGGGAATTCCTTCTTTTGATACTCCAGATTTCTCTGAATTATTTGCAGAAGAAAAAACAATCGTGGCTAACCTGAAAAAAGTTTTCTTAATGGTTGCAGGAAGTGCTGTTCAAAAATATGGTCCGGATTTAGATTCTCACCAACAATTATTGATGGCTGCTGCCGATATCTTAATCGAAATCTACATGGCTGAAAGTACTATTCTTAGAACTGAGAAATTAGCGAAAAGAGAAGGTGAAGATAAAGTAAAAGAACAAATCGCTATGGCAAAATTATACTTGTACAAAGCGGTTGATATCGTAAACTTAAGAGGAAAAGAAGGAATCGCTTCTTTCTCTGAAGGTGACGAACAACGTATGATGTTAATGGGATTAAAACGTTTTACAAAATACACCAACCTGCCAAATGTTGTGGCATTAAGAGAAACAATTGCCTCTAAATTAGTTGCAGAAAATTCATACTGCTTCTAATTCAAAAATAGTTTTTAGCTTTTAATTTGTTTAAACCCGCACAAGTCCGAAACTGTGCGGGTTTATTTTTTTTGTTTTTTTGAACCATATAAGTTATATAAGTTCATTTAAAAAAAAATGTTTTTTTGTAGAAACGCACAGCAGTGCGTCTAACTATGTTTTTTTGTTTTGCCACAGATTAAAGGATTTTCACAGATTTTTTAATCATTTTAATCCTGTAAATCTGTGGCATTTTTTGTAGAGACGCACAGCAGTGCGTCTACGTTATGTTAGACGCACTGCTGTGCGTCTCTACGGAATATTGGAACGGAATAAAATTCTGTCCACTCTAAAATGAACTTATATCACTTATATGGTTTCAACCAATTTCACAAATCTTTATTAAAATTGAGGTTATGTTACAGGATTGATAGCAAAATTTAAATTCTAATGTTTTATATTTAGCGTTTTAAATCTTCAAAAAACATAAAATGAAACAAATTAGCCTAATTGCCCTTTTATTTATCTGCCTTATATCCACAAACATTTTTGCGCAGAAGAATAAGAAATTAGATATCATCGCTTATTATACTGGTGATTCTAAACTAATTGACGAGTACGAAGTCAATAAAGTAGATCAAATTATCTTTAGTTTTTGTCATTTAAAAGATGGAAAACTAAGTGTCGATTCTCCTAAAGATTCTATTACCATAAAACATTTGGTTTCTCTAAAAGCTAAAAATCCACAATTAAAAATCGTTTTATCTCTTGGTGGCTGGGGCGGCTGTGAACCATGTTCTGATGCTTTTTCTACTGCTGATGGTCGTTTGAAATTCGCAAAATCAGTAAAAGAAGTAAGTGATTACTTTAAAGTTGACGGTTTAGATTTAGATTGGGAATATCCTGCAATTGAAGGACTTCCTGGACATTTATATCAAGCTGTTGATAAACCTAACTTTACCGAATTGCTTAAAATTCTTCGTTCAACTTTAGGTAAAAAATATGAATTGAGTTTTGCTGCCGGAGGTTTTCAAAAATATCTTGATGAATCGATTGATTGGAAAGCCGTATCTCCATTAGTAAACCGAATCAATATCATGAGTTATGATTTAGTCAATGGATATTCTAAAGTTACAGGACATCACACACCATTATACAGTACAAATCCAAAAGAAGAATCTACAGACAGAGCGGTTGAGTTTTTATTGAAAGCTGGAGTTCCTGCTGAAAAATTAATAATTGGAGGCGCATTTTACACCAGACAATGGAAAAATGTAGAAAATATCAATAACGGATTGTATCAGGCAGGAGAGCATTTTCAAGGTGCTGACTTTAAAAACTATGCCACAACTTATACGGAAGCTAACGGCTGGAAATATTTCTGGGATGATAAAGCAAAAGCTCCATACTGGTATAATGAAGGAACGAAAACTTTCGCAACATCAGATGATATTAAATCTATTAAGGCAAAAACAGAATATGTGAAGTCTAAAAAATTAGGCGGAATCATGTTTTGGGAATTGACTTTAGACAGTTTCCGTGACGGAATGGTTAATGCCATTTATGAAGTTAAAACGACTAAATAAATTTCATTAAAGCAAATAAAAAACGGCAGTTATTTTTTAAGTAACTGCCGTTTATTTTATAAAGATGTTTTTTATTGGATTTTTGATTTGTCTAATTCTCCAATAAACGGAATCGATTCTAAAATTTCTGCTCTAATTATTGTCTGCAAATAAACTTCTAACTGAATAAATTTTGCAGCATTTATTGCTCCAACCGCTTTCTTTGCCTGTCCGTATGTTTTAGAGAATAATTTTTCATAAGCCAGATGATTTTTTAAAGTTCCTTTTGCTAATTCATCTGCCTTTGCATCTGTAAGCGTTGCATAGTTTTGTGCATAATCATTTATTAATTGAAATTTTTCCTGCCCGAGATTTTTTCGCTCTGTTTCATAATTATCATACACTTTCGTAAAAGCTGCTGATTGAGCATCTGATAAATTCATATACTGCTTTACTAAATCAGCTTTAGATTTTCCGTAAACACTTTGTAAAACATCTACATCTTCTTTAAACGAAGATTGTGCATAAGATGAAAACACGGCAACTGCCATAATAAAAATAAGACTTAATTTTTTCATAGTATTGATTTTTAATTTGTTTCTAAATAATTATGCATTCTAAAATATATTGATTTAAAAAATGGGAGTTATATTATAAAAAAAAGTTTTTTAATTTTTCGTTTCTTGTGTTCTTGGTGCGCTTATTTCTCCATCATAAGAAATTGGTGATCTATTATTAATGGTGACAGAAAGTGAAGCTCCTCCATCAAAAAAAATAGTAAATATTAAATCATAAACATCGTCTTTGCCTTTTACGGTGGCTCTCACACTATAATTTTTAGACTTCTTCCCTATTTTTATATTTTCCGGCGTTCCTTCAAATTTAATTCCGCCGTCGCTTCCGTAACCAACATTATATCCGCGGCCAAAAAAAGGAAGGTCACAGGTTGTTTTTTCAGCATTAAACTTCAAGAAATAAGTATTGTAATCTAAAATAATAAGTCGTCCACCTTGTGGTGTGACTTTTTGGGCTTCAAAAACAAAATTTTTAGAATCGATTAAAGCTTCGGTATCTTTTTGTTTTTGCAGTTCTTTTTCGGCTTTGAGCTCTTTTTTGCTTTTTTGCTGTGCAAATACAGAAACATTCAAAAAGCCAAACAGTATTAATAAAAGGAATAATTTAGTTTTCATCTCATATTATTTTAAGTAAAAACAAGTCGTTTACTTTTTCGTAAATCGCATCATTGCAATATCTCCTGAAATTAAATTCAGTGTTTTTCCATCATCTGTAATATCATACGATGTAATTTTTTGAAGCGTACTCATATACGTTTGTTCGCCTTGCTGTCCGTCAATGCACATCATTTTAGTAACTGCCATTGGCTGTGTAAAATCAATTTTATTGCCGTTTACAACCAATTTTCCGGTATAGGAATTACAACTATTGTTTCCAGAAACCTGATTGTCTTTTGTATTGAATGCTATAGTCGGTTTTTTATTCGGATATAAACCATCAAAAGTAATTCGAGGTCCGGTAATATAATTGAGTTCCCAGGTTCCGTCGAGTTTTGCGACCGAATCTGTTTTTTGACACTTACAGGAAAATAAAATCGAAGTAATTAAAACGAGGATAAAAATCTTTTTCATCATAACATTAAGTATTAAATATGAACGAATTAGAAAAATTTAGTTTCAGAAAATTTTCGTTAAAACTATTACGAATTTAAGCAATATTTTTTGTTTTTGTGCTCAATCGATCTTAAATTACGACGTATAGTTTGACTTTTTTTTAACTTTTAGAGTCAAATTATTCCGTTATTTTATGTTAAATTTACTTAATCTTTAATTTAAAATGCCCGTATATATGAAAAAACTGATCGTATCATTCGCTATAATTACAGCTTTAATCATTGGCTGTAAGACCAATACAAAATCAAATGATGCTAAAACTTTGACTGTAGCATTAGAACCAAAAAGTGGTAGTAACGTAAGCGGAACTGCAACTTTTACGGAGAAAAACGGTAAAGTAACTTTTACTGCAAAAGTTTCTGGTTTACAGCCTGGAGTTCATGCAATACATATTCATGAAAAAGCAGATTGTACTGCTGCCGACGGAAGTTCTGCCGGCGGACACTGGAACCCAGCTTTTAAAAAACACGGAAAATGGGGAGTTGGAGAATATCATAAAGGTGATATTGGAAACTTTACCGCTGATGAAAAAGGTAACGGAACTATAACCTTAACTACTGACGAATGGTGCGTAGGCTGCGGCGATGCAACTAAAGATGTGTTAGGAAAAGGTTTAATTGTGCATCAGGGAACAGATGATTTTACAACTCAGCCAACCGGAAATGCCGGCGGAAGAGTTGCCTGTGCCGGGATAATTAAATAATAAAAAATAATAAAACGCTAATAACCACTATATTTCACAAAAATCTAGTGGTTATTTTATTTTTAATTCACTCTAAAACAAGAAAAAGATATAGCTTTGCAATTATAAATATAATTCAATGATTAACCCATCAGCACACGGCTGGATCGATAAGTTTTTTAGTGAGCAGAAGTTTTCAGAGGCAATTCCTTTTGAAACTACAGATTCCTTTTACTATAAAGTTAGAGAAACTGGTTTTATCTACGGTCATATCATTGCAATTGATTCTCAAATTCCAATTCCGATAAAAGGCTGGTTTAAAACCGAAATTTCTAAAATTGCCTTATTAAATACCCTTTATCATGTTTTTTGTTTAGAAAAAAGAAATTCTGAACCAAATAACTTTATTACCGAAGTTTTAAAATTCTACAAACAAATGAATCCGGAAGGGTTTAATTTGTTTAAGATTCTGCTTCCTAAAGACACTCCTTCTCATTCATTAGAAAGTATAATTGATGAAAGAGTGCAGACCAATGACAGTATTATCAGCAAAAACTTTTCGCATTTAGTAACAAATGCGCTTTTGTTTATTGATGTTTTGGCTTTTAGACAATATTTAGAACACGGAGAAATTCCGGAAAAATATCTAAAAAGAATTGAAGAAACGGTTCTTGGAATCGTAGGTTTGGCTTTAAAAACAAAAACAATCAAATCGCAGCACGACGATTTGCTGATTAAACTTTTTGAGGCTTCTATACGTTATTCTAAATTTTCGAAAGTTACCGTAGATACTCTGGAAACTTTACAATTAGATTATTTTAAAAATACTTTAGAGCATTATTATTTAATTGACATGGCCGGAATGGCATTGTGGAGCGATGGTGTTGTCGAAAATGAAGAATCTTATTTCTTGTATTCTCTAGGTTCAATGATGGGCGTTGCCGATGATTTTGTAAAAACAAGCATCGACACAACCCATGATTTTATTACGACTCATAAAAAGAAAATCCCATACTTTAATTACTCCAATCCGGTTAAGCATTTCTACGACCAGATGACGCACAGCGTTGTAAAACTGATTATAAGAAACAAAAACAGGTTAATTAAAGAAATTGTTCAGAGTAAAGAATTAATGGTTCTATTAGCTTATTCTACAACAAGGGATTTAGATGCGAAGGAAAAGAAAAAAGTAAAAAAACAGCTTTTAGATATTTGTAAAACGATTCCGTCCTTAACAATATTCCTGCTTCCGGGCGGAAGTTTATTACTGCCGATTTTAATCAAGTTTATTCCAACGATGTTACCATCTGCATTCAATGAAAATCTAGACGAAAATGAATAAAAAAAATCGCCCTTTTGAGGCGATTTTTTATTTTTTATAGATTACTCAGCTGGTAAACATCATCAAGTTCATCATTTGAAGAAATGGTTACATTCAAATCGGTTACAAAACCAGAATTCAATCCGTAAACCCATCCATGCAGCATTAAATCCTGACCGTTTTTCCAAGCTGATTGTACAATTGAAGTTTTAGCTAAATTGTAAACCTGTTCTTTAGCATTGATTTCTACAAAAGCATTAAAACGTTCTGTTTCATCTTCAATAGAATTCAAATATTTATCATGTAAACGATATTCATCTTTAATGTGACGAATCCAGTTATCGATAATTCCAACAGATAAATTACCCATAGCCGCTTTTACACCACCACATCCGTAATGTCCGCAAACAATAACGTGTTTTACTTTTAAAACGTTTACTGCATAATCCAGTACGCTTAACATATTCATATCTGAGTGAACAACCATGTTAGCAATGTTTCTGTGTACAAACACTTCACCAGGTTTTGCCCCAATAATTTCGTTTGCAGGAACACGGCTGTCAGAACATCCAATCCATAATAATGGCGGAGATTGCCCTTTTGCTAAATCAGCAAAATAATTAGGATCTTTTGCTAATGAATCTTCTACCCATTTTTTATTGTTCTCTAATATTTGTTCATAGAACTTTCTCATCTTTCTTAGGTTTTTTTCTTGGTATTATCAATGCTTAAGCATATCAAAAAGACTTTTTTGTAAAGTTATTTAAATTTTGATATTTCTCAAACCTGAATAATATCTTTATTTATATAATTTGTTTAAAATTTTTCTTTTTGTTCTTTCTTAACCAATGCTCGTTTTGCAACATCATAATAATGTTCAATCGTAACGTGATTGTTATTATCCGGAGTATTTTCTAATTCGTATGCTTCTTTAAAACCTTTTAGCTTTACTTTGATATTTTCATCGATAGCGCGGGTTTCTTTAAATTCACGAATTAAATCTAATACATCATGAGCAATATATTCTGTATCATGCGCATTAATAATTACTTTAGAATTTTCCGGAATTTCACTTAATGTTTGTTTGATTGCGGCTTTATTTAAAAAAGAAACTTCCTGCGCTAAATCAATATGAATGACATCCCCATCTTCATATTCTTCTTTTTTGAAGATGTAAGCTCTTTTTAAATTTCCTCTTAAAACAAAAATGATACTAATGATAATTCCTAAAGCAACTCCTTTAAGCAAATCTGTCGCAACGACAAAGACCAAAGTTGCGATAAAAGGGACAAACTGGTATTTCCCCTTTTCCCAGAAATGCATAAAGGTTGCTGGTTTTGCTAATTTATATCCAACCAAGATTAAAACCGTAGCTAAAGTTGCCAAAGGAATTTTATTTAAAATTGCCGGAATCGACAATACACTGATCAATAAAAGTACACCATGAATAATAGTCGACATTTTAGATTTTGCACCGGCATTATTGTTTGCAGATGATCTCACCACAACAGATGTCATTGGTAAACCTCCTAAAAGTGCACTCGCAACATTCCCAATACCCTGCGCTCTAAGCTCAACATTAGTATCAGTATAACGTTTTTGAACGTCCATTCTGTCAGAAGCCTCAATACACAAAAGTGTTTCGATAGAAGCTACAATGGCAATTGTAACAGCTACAACCCAAACCTGCGGATTTGTTACTGCAGAAAAGTTTGGTGTAATTATAATAGATTTAAAATCATCAAAAGACTTTGGAACTGGCAAAGAAACCAAATGTTCTTTTGCAATTGCCAATGAGCTTCCTGTTGATATAAAAAATTCGTTTAATAAAACGCCCAGAATAACAGCTACAAGGGCGCCCGGAACTAATTTTAATCTCTTTAAAAAAGGAACTTTATCCCATGAAATTAATATTACAAGTGAAACCAATGAAATTACAACTGCTCCTAAATTGATATGATTTAAGACATCAAAAAGAAATGAAAATGAATTGCTTCCGTCGTTTTGAATAAAAGCCTGATCACCTTCAAAATCAGCATCGTAACCAAATGCATGCGGAATTTGTTTCAGAATAATAATAATTCCGATACCTGCAAGCATTCCTTCGATTACGTTTGTGGGAAAATAGTTTGATATACTTCCCGCTTTTAAAAATCCTAATGCCAATTGAATTAGACCTGCAATAAACACAGACAGTAAAAACACATCAAAGGCACCAAAATCAGTAATAGCAGTTAAAATAATTGCTGTTAAACCAGCCGCAGGGCCAGAAACACTAATATGTGACTGGCTTAAATAACCTACCACAATACCACCAATAACACCCGCAATAATTCCAGAAAATAACGGCGCTCCAGAAGCCATTGCAATACCTAAACACAATGGAAGAGCCACCAAGAAAACCACTAAACCTGAAGCAAAGTCAGACTTAAGGTTGGCAAAAAGATTGATTTTTTTTGTCATAATACAATACTAAAAATTGATACATTAGAACCATGCTGCATTTGCTGTAAATACAGTTGTTCTTCAAATAATCGGAAGTATTATGCCAGGTTGGGTGGTGGAGCAAATATGCTCGGAGAAATATTATCTAGTTTTACGATGTTTTCAGAAACAATCGTTTTCTTTTGAATGTAAACAGGAAGCGGTGCTTCGTGTTCTAAAATTACAGGATGCACTACAGATTTTAGTTCTTTATGCACCTCTTCTTCAGAAAAATTAAAAGACACGCAGGAACTTCCTTTCTTAATCGCCTGAACAATTGTCGGGGTCGATAAGAAGGCAATAAATATGAATAATAATATGCGTGCTAATATTTTCATTGTGGCAAAAATAGCGTTAAACAAATAAAATCAAAGCGACAAGGCAAAAATTTTATACAATTTTAACAAAAACATAAAAGCAGAATAATCAAACTAGACTATTCTGCTTTTTAATACATTCATAAACAATAAATTACAATGTTTCATCAAGCCATGCATTCATCATCCAAATTGTTTTTTCCTGCTCTGCAATAAAGTCACTCATCATTGAATTTGTACCTTCATCATTAATTTCGCCAGATTTATTCAGGATTTCTCTTTCAATTTTTAACAAATCCGATAATGAATTTACAATTAACTGAACTGCTTTTTCATCGTTAGAGATATTTTTTCCAACTGTCAATTTATTGTTGTTGATATAATCTTCAAAAGTATGTAATGGAGTTCCGCCAATTGTTAAAACCCTTTCTGCAATCATATCTATTTTTAATTGTGAATCTGTATATAATTCCTCAAATTTTACATGTAAATCGAAGAAACGTTTCCCACGAATATTCCAATGAATTCCTCTTAAATTTTGATAGTATACCTGAAAATTTGATAATAAAATATTTAATTCTTTCACTAACAATTCTGACTCTTTTACAGGTAATCCTAAAATATTTGTTTTCATAATCTTCATTTTTTATAACTAAGTTTACTACAAATTTAAATTATCTTCATTAAAAAAATTATAAAAAAAAATTATATTTACTTATTTTTGTATCAAAAATTACTATCAAAATGACGATAACTCAATTACAATATGTGTTAGCAGTTGCAGAGCATAAAAACTTTACTCTTGCGGCCGAAAAATGTTTCGTGACACAACCTACATTAAGTATGCAGATTCAAAAAATTGAAGAAGAACTTAATATTTTAATTTTTGACAGAAGTAAAAAACCTATTCAGCTTACAGATATTGGACAAAAGATTGTAAATCAGGCAAAAAATATTGTAAACGAAGCAGATCGTATTAAAGATATTGTTGAACAGCAAAAAGGTTTTATAGGCGGCGAATTTCGCTTAGGAATTATACCAACCATTATGCCAACGCTTTTACCAATGTTTTTGAATAATTTCATTAAGAAATATCCAAAGGTGAAGCTTTTAATTGAAGAGCTTAATACAGATGAAATTATTGTAAAGCTAAAAAATGGTCATCTTGATGCAGCAATTGCAGCAACTCCGCTTGAAGATGAAAAAATAAAAGAAATCGTTTTATACTTTGAGCCATTTGTAGCTTACATTCCGGAGCATCATCACAGCTTTCAAAAAGAAGAAATCGAAGTGGCTGATTTAAACATTAATGAGATTTTACTTTTACAAGACGGACATTGCTTTAGAGACGGAATTTTAAATTTATGCAAAAACGGTACTGATGTCGAGCAAAATAATTTCCAGATTCAAAGCGGAAGTTTTGAAACTTTAATAAAATTAGCCGACGAAGGTTTGGGTACAACGTTACTTCCGTACTTGCACACCTTAGACTTAAAAGAGTCCGACAAACTGAAACTACGAAACTTTAAGGAACCAAAACCTGCCCGAGAGGTAAGTTTGATTTACCCAAAGAGTGAATTAAAAATGCAAATCATTGACGCGATTCGATCTACAATTGCCGGCGTTGTAAAAGGGGCAATTGTTTTTCAGAACGTTCAAATCATTAGTCCGCTGCAAAAAAAGCAAGCATAAAAAAAGGAGCCAATTTGGCTCCTTTTTTTTATACTTTAATCAGTAGTAGACTTTGTTTTAATTCTGGTTTTTCAATAATGAAATTTAATAACCATTCTTGCAATTGTTCCATTTCGTATGGTAACAGTGTTTTGATAGCTTTTTCTAACTCTCTGCAGAAAAGTACCGGGTCGAAACTTACTCTCTCAAGTATTGATTTCGTGTAATCAAACATCATTTTTGACATAATAAAATAAGATTTTTGGGGGTTATCTATATTTTTAAACTCGCACCAAATGTAAACATTAATCACATATAAAGTTTCTTTTTAACTTATTTTTTTAAAAACTTTAGCAACGAATACGTTTTCTTAGTACATATAAATCAATATAGAACCATTCTAAACAACTAAATTACACCTTTTTAAAGGCTCTAAACATTTCTCGTTTTCCCGGCGGGCCTGCTAATTTTTCGACTGTAAACCCAACAGAAATCATGCTTCTTTTAACAACTCCGCGGGCTGCATAAGTAACAAGGACTCCATTAGGTTTTAAACTATTGTACATTTTCTGAAAAATTTCAGTACTCCAAAGCTCCGGCTGTACGCGATATCCGAAGGCATCAAAGTAAATCAAATCAAAAATTTCAAAATCGTTTATTTCATCAAAAAATTGTTTCCTTTTAGTTAACGAGAATTGGCTGCTAATTTCGTTTTTCTCATTCCATTCCGTTTTATGCATTTTTTCGAAAATGTTCTCAAATTCCAATGCCTCAAGTTCGGCAACATAGTTCATTCCTAAAATCTCTTCGGCATTTACAGGATACGCTTCTACCCCAACATAATCTATTTGCTGCTGCTTATGTTCTGATTCTAAAAACGTTATAAAAGCATTCAAACCAGTTCCAAAACCAATTTCAAGAATTGACACCGGATTACTGTCAAATAAGGACAAACCATTTTTTATAAATACATGTTTTGCTTCTTGTATGGCACCGTGTTTTGAATGGTAACTTTCGTTCCATTCTTCTAAATGAATTGTGGTTGAACCATCTAGCGTTTTAATTATTTCTCTTTTCACAATTTTCGAATTTTGCAATGGATAATTATTGATCTGTAACCCATTTTCTAAGTCAAAATTACTCAAAACAAATGCGTAAAGCCTTAAAAAATGATAGTTTTTTCATAAATTCCTTATAAAACTCCGCAAAAATTTTAGGTTTATTATAAGATAAATAAATCTCAGTTAAACACAGGAATTAATGCAGTTTTACCAAGTAAATTATATATTTTTCCGTAATTTTGCATTTAAGAAAACCTATTCTTCATCAGATCATTACGTTATATTTTCATCTGTTAAGAATACAAATTAGATAAAAACTTTACATAATTATGAGTACAACTCAAACAAGCAAAATTGAAATCAGAAAAGCTACTTCGTCTAAGATAAGTTCTGTAGACTTTGAAAACTTAAGCTTTGGTGCTGTATTTACAGACCATTTATTTGAATGTGATTACAAAAACGGACAATGGCAGACTCCGGTCATTAAGCCTTATGCACCGATTTTAATGGATCCTTCTTCAAAAGTCTTTCATTATGGACAAGCGATTTTTGAAGGAATGAAAGCTTATAAAGATGAAAATAATGATGTTTGGTTGTTTAGACCTGATGAAAACTACAAGCGTTTCAACAATTCTGCTGTACGTATGGCTATGCCTGAAGTTCCAGAAGATATATTTTTAGAAGGTTTAAATGAATTATTGAAAATCGACCAGGAATGGATTCAAAGAGGAAACGGTGCAAGTATGTATATCCGTCCTTTTATGATTGCTACTGGCCCTGGGGTTATTGCAAATCCATCTGACGAATATAAATTCATGATTTTACTTTCTCCTGCAAAATCTTATTATGGAGGTGAAGTAAAAGTAATTATTGCTGAACATTATAGTAGAGCTGCAAATGGAGGAATTGGTGCGGCAAAAGCTGCCGGAAACTATGCTGCACAGTTTTACCCAACTAACTTAGCAAACAAAGAAGGTTTCCAACAAGTTATCTGGACTGATGATGCAACGCATACAAAACTGGAAGAAGCCGGAACAATGAACGTTTTCTTCAGAATCAACGATACTTTATTAACAGCTCCAACAAGCGAAAGAATTTTAGATGGTATTACCAGAAAAAGTTTAATTGCAATGGCTGAAAAAGAAGGATTAAATGTTGAAGTTCGTCCGGTAATCGTTTCAGAATTAGTTGAAGCGGCTAAAAACGGATCTTTAAAAGAAATCTTCGGAGCCGGAACTGCTGCAGTTATCAGTGTTATCAAAGGATTCTCGTATAAAGATGAGTATTTTGAATTAACGCCAATCGAGAACTCATACGCTTCTTTCTTAAAAGAAAAACTAACAAGTCTTCAAAATAAACTTTCGGAAGATACTTATGGATGGACAGTTAAAGTTCAATAATCCAAAATCAGAATAAAAACAAAAACCCGACAGCATTTCGTTGTCGGGTTTTTTATTATATCTCTATTACTTATATCTAAACACATAGAAACATAGATTTAATGTGTTTAATTAAAGAATACAAAAAGAAACACGTTTCTCACACATAGCTATGTGCATTAATGCAAGTGAAACGCCTTTTTTATAAGCACCAAAAAACTATGTCTCTATGTGTTAAAACATTTGCACACAGAATTTTATTTTTATAACAACTTTGAAAAATCTGGTTTAAAGTAATTCGGACCTTTCATTACTTTTCCGTCTTCGCGATAAATTGGTTTTCCGTCTTCGCCAAGTTTACTCATATTACTGCGTTGGATTTCATCAAAAACAGCTTCGATTTTATCCTGCAAACCGTGCTCAATAATAGTTCCGCATAAAATATACATCATATCACCAAGAGCATCAGCAATTTCGACTAAGTCATTATTTTGTACCGCTTCAAGATATTCCTCGTTTTCTTCTTTCATTAAATTATAACGAAGCAGTTTTTTAGTTTCTCCCAAATCAGCAATTGGAGTCTGGCTGTGACCTATTTTAAAAGCAGTATGAAATTCAGTAACTGCGTCTAGTTGTTTTTTCATGTTTTTATTCTATTAAATGAGTCGGCAAATTAGCAACAAATCGTATACAATTCTCTAAATTTGTCAAAAATTATTTTTAAGTATGTTTAGTCAAGGACAATTAATATTCGGACTCTGTTTTTTTATTGCATTTGTAATCGTAATGATTTTCGCTTACCGCAAAGATCTTGCACTTCACAAAGTTTTTTATAAAGGAAATTATAAAGTATTACTTGTATTTCTTCTTTTTATTGCCCTTTTATTTGTTATCAAAATCTTTTTAAAAAGATAATACAATCTATTATTTTTAGTTATTAGTTTAGACTCCCAAGAAAATTTATAACTTTACGAAAAACCTGCACCAATGAAGATTCTAAAATATTTATTTCTTTTACTTTTATTAAGTTTAGTTGCTCTTACCGTTTTTGTTGCTACCCAAAAAGGGATTTTTTCTGTTGAAAGAAGCAAAGTAATCAATTCGCCAAAAGCTACTGTATATAATTATGTAAATGACTTTAGAAACTACGAAGATTTTGAATCTTGGGCAGTTGAAGATCCGTCTTTAAAATTTACTTTCCCAAATAAAACTTCCGGAAACGGAGGTTCATTTTCATGGTCCAGCGAAGAAGAAGCCGGAAATGCCATTACACTAAAAACAAAGGACGGAGAAAGTATTGAGCAAAAAATGAAATATGACGGCACAGAAGCTGATGTAACATGGACTTTTAAAGATACTCTTGCAGGAAAAACAAAAGTGACCTGGAAAGCAAAAGGAACAATGAGCTTTTTGTTTAAAATATATGCAGCATTAAATGGCGGTTCAGATAAAGTTATTGGAACTATTTACGAAAAAAGTCTTGTAAACATTGACAAAAACCTGGATTACGAAACCAAAACTTACGCCGTAAAAGTAGATGGAGTGGTTAAAAAAACCGAAACGCCATATATCAAGCAGACATTTACAAGCGAAATTTCTAAGATTAATAAAAATGCGAGAATTGTAATTCCGAAACTGATTCATTTTAGCGAAACCAATGATTTAAGCGCAAACGGAAAACCTTTTATTATTTATCACACTTATGATACTGCAAAAGGATTAGCAAAAATCTCCATTTGTTTACCAATTAATAAAGAGATTTCTATTAGTTCCGGAAGCGATATTTTATCAGGAAAATTAAATGGTTTTGACGCTGTTAAGACCACTTTAAAAGGAGATTATACGCATACAACTGAAGCTATTGCAAAAACAACAGCTTATATCAACAATCAAAAAATTATCCCAGAATTAGGATGGTCGCATCTTGAAATTCTGTCTGTAAGCAAATTAGACGTAAAAAGCCCTTCTAAATTAGTTACAGAAATTTATTTCCCAATTAAACCAAAAGTAGTTCCTGCTTCTGCACCAACAACTGTTACATCACCAGATTATCAGGCTGAAACAGAAACTGACGCTTCAGGAACAACTACACCTGCGACAACTGTACCAAAACCAGCAGTACAGAAACCAGCAACGCAAAAACCTGCAGTTCAAAAACCAGTTACACCAAAACCTGCAGCACCCGCAACAACAACTCCTGCAAAAACAGAAGAAGACTCTGAATTTTAATTTTTTTTAAGGTTGGATTAAACCTTTTGCTTAAAATTCATTCTAAGTTAATATAAGGATTGATAAATCAAGAAGTTTGATCGACGAAAAGGAATTTATACAACAATTATTAGATCCTAAAACGCAAAACACAGCGTTTCAAAAACTTATATCTGATTATCAAAGACCGCTGTATGCTCATATTCGAAATATTGTTTTGAATCATGATGATGCAGACGATGTTTTGCAGAATACTTTCGTAAAGGTATTTCAGTACTTAAAAAACTTTAAGGGAGAAAGCAAACTCTTTTCCTGGATGTATCGAATCGCAACAAACGAAGCTTTGACTTTTTTAAATCAAAAAGCAAAATTAAAAGTTATAACTTCTGAAGATTTACAAAATAAAACGATCGACAATCTAAAAGCAGATGTTTATTTTGATGGAGATGAAATCCAGATCAAACTTCAAAAAGCAATCGTTACACTGCCGGAAAAACAGCAGCTGGTTTTTAAAATGAAATATTTTCAGGAATTAAAGTACGAAGAAATCGCAGAAATTCTTGGCACATCCGTTGGTGCATTAAAGGCATCTTACCATCATGCGGTAAAAAAAATAGAATTATATGTTACAACAAATTAAACCTTTTATAGCTAATCTTATCTTACAGACATTATGAAAGAATTTAAATTAGAAAACGAACCGAAAGTAAAATCAGGATTTAAAACTCCGGATCATTATTTTGATACCCTTTCGGCAAAAGTTTTAGAACAGATTAATGAAAGAGAAGTAAAAGTAATTCCTCTTTATAAACGCAAAAAAGTTATTTCGATAGCTGCTGCGGCCGCAATTTTTATTGCCTTTTTGATCCCAACTGCTAATCACTATTATAAAGCATCAAAAGAACTTGACGAAGCAACATTAGAAACCTATCTGGCTTATCAGTCAAACTTAAATCAATACGATTTAATTAAAGAATTAGATACTAAAGATATTGACAAACTAAATAAGAATGTAGCCCTTGAAGAAGAGACATTAGAGGATATTTTGGCTACAAATCCTAATATTGAAAATTTAATTTCTGAATAAAAACAAAATTATACAAATATGAAAATCAAAAATATATTAGCATTACTTCTGTTTTTAGTTACTTTTTCATTTTATGCCCAAAATGATAAAACAGATGAAAAACGTGAAAAAATTAAAGCTTTTAAAGTTTCGTTTTTGACTACAGAATTGGAGCTTACACCAACAGAAGCAGAGAAATTTTGGCCAATTTACAATGCATATGATGACAAACAATTTGAATTGCGTCATGATAAAATGAAAACGTACCTGAAAAAACTGGACGATGACAATATAAATTCAATTTCAGAAAAAGAAGCTACTACGCTATTATCTCAAATTGAATGCACGGATAAAGAATTATATCTTTTACGTGAAAAGTTTATGACAAATATAAAAAAGGTATTGCCGGCAAAAAAAATATTAAAGCTTAAAAAATCTGAAGATGATTTTAACCGAAAATTATTAAAACAATATCGGGATAAAGCAGGAAAATAAATTCCTTTAAAGAAACAACAGTGATAAGAACCCTATATAATAATACTTACTTTATTATTTAGGGTTCTTGTTTTTTATTTAAAGTTTAAACGAACTACTTTGTTATAACCTGCAGCAATTGCAGTATTTCTGTTAACGAAACGAATGGTAAAAAGTTTAGAATCTGTAGACAATTGTGTCCAGTTTTCGCCTCCGTTTTGAGAATATTGAATTCCTTCAGAACCAACACAGATAATTTCTTTACCATTTCCACCCGGAACATATTGTATGCACGAAGCATATCCAAACCCTAGATCCTGACCAATTAATTCCCATGTTTTTCCGCCATCTTTGGTAAAAGCTTTATTGCCTGTTTTTTTATTTGGAAGATCATAATCACCGCCTGCAATAAAACCATGTTTTGAATCATAAAAATCGGCGGTGTAAATACCTGTCATAGCTTTTCCCTGAACAATAGGAGTTTCTACAACTTTCCATGTTTTTGCTTTATCTGGAGAATAAAATACACGAGCCTTTTTTCCACCAGAAACCAGCCAGGTATCATCTCCTTTTACAACTATATTAGTATTACTTGCTGCAAAAGCGGCTTCTCCGGTTGCATTTGTAGGCAATTTATCAGACAATAATTTTGTCCACGTTTCTCCTCCGTCACGAGTTACAATTACAGAAAAAGTATCTTCTGTAGGATCTCCAATAGCAATTCCTTCTTTATCATTCCAAAACTGCATACTGTCATAAAAAACCTTTGCGTTAACTTCTTTATACACTAACTTAACTTTATGGTCTTTTTTAGAAACTGAATAAAGCAAAGCCGGATTAGAAACACTTAACAAAAAGATGTTTTTTGAGTTTTGTGCAATACTTCTAAACTCTAATTTTAACGTATCACGATAAATATGTTCTTCAAATTTTTCTTTTTTAGTTAAATCGTAATAACCAAAACGTGAGTTATCTCCTCCATACCAAACTTTATCTTTATCAATTAAGATTGCTCGTATGCTAATTTTATCCTGAAATAATGTATCGATTTTTACTGATATAAAACCACTATTATAAGCTTTTTTACTGCTGATATTAAGCGTTCTAAAAGACATTAATAAAATAAAAACACCAAAAAATAAAATTAGTTTTTTCATAAAAATTAAGATTTGTTCAATGCTAAAATACAATTATTTCTAACATCTCAAATATGTTTTGTTTATTTTCAGAAAATAATAATTTCCTGTATTTTTTGTTCAATCAAAATCCAATTACAATTCAACAAAAACATAACAAACTACAAACGTGCTATTTACAAACCAAAAACCTCTAACATTAATTTGTGGCACAGTAATTGGATATCTACTATCACAAATAATTTAATATGATTTAGTCATGAAAACGAAATTACTTTTAATAGCGGTTGTAGCATTAGTTTTTGGTTCATGTGCGGCACAAAACCAAACTACTGTTTACGCAAAAAACTCAGATATAAGTGATAATTTAGATTTAAGAGCAGTTGCTTCAATGTTTGGAGAATCTGCTAATCTTCAGGATTTTGAAAGAAGATTAAATGATCCTAAATATCAAATATCAAACCTTGACCTAAATGGCGATGACGAGGTTGATTATTTACGTGTAATTGAATCTGTAGAAGACAGAACTCACGTTGTAATTATTCAGGCCGTTTTAGATCGCGATGTTTATCAGGATGTGGCTACGATTGATGTTGAAAGAGATAATTATAATAAAGTAAGCGTTCAGGTTGTAGGTAATACTTATTTATATGGTGACAACTATATTTATGAGCCGGTTTATAGTGTAGCTCCGGTAATTTATACTTCATTTTGGGTTACTAATTACAGACCATACTACTCTACCTGGTATTGGGGTTACTACCCAACTTATTATGCTGCGTGGAGACCTTACCCTGTATACAGATACAGAAATAATGTAAATGTATGTATTAATGTTCACAACAATTACAATTATGTAACTACAAGAAGAAGTTACAGAGCTCCGGTTCTTTACGAATCAAGACGTACTTATGGTTATGAAAGAATGAGACCAAACAATAGTTTTGCTCAGAGACATGCTAATGTAAGCAATAGATATGATTTAGATCAAAGAAGAGTTGCAAGCAGAGAAGCTAACAGATCTCAAAACAATTATGGTTCTAACAGATCAAACACAGGAAGAGTAACTTCTACTGAAAATAGAAATACAAACAGAGATTACAACAACAGCAGAAATAATTCTGACAGAAGTTACACAAATCGTGCAGCAGCCAACAGAGATAATGCCGGGACTGTAAATACTCCTGTAAGAACTGATAATATTCCGAGAACAGAGCCAAGAGCTGATTATAACAGAAACAACTCAACAGCAACTGCTCCAAGAGGAAACTCAGAAAATAGAAATTATTCTAACAGAACTTCTTCACAAACAAATGAAGCGCCTAGTAGAAGCTATTCTGAAAACAGAGCAAGCAGACCAGCTCAAACTCAATCTGCTCCTGTTCAAAGAACTGAAGCTCCAAGAAGCTACGAAAACAGATCAAGCTCTCAAAGCAATTCAAATGCTTCAAGACCGCAAAGTGCTCCACAACGTTCTGAATCACCAAGAATGAGTCAGGAATCAAGAGGCAGCCAACCGCAGAGAGAAAGCAGTTCAAGCTCTAGAGGCGGCGGAAGAAGAGGTTAAGAATATCTCAATTTATATCAAAAATTAAAAGCACAATTTGGGGATTGTGCTTTTTTTTATCTTTTTAATTATAATAGCGGCTAATTTGTTTTAAAAGAGTAAATTTGCAACCGTCTTTTATTAAAAATATACATGAGCGCATCGCATAAAAACTTACATAGTAAGTTGTCTATAGGGGGTTTATTGATAACATTGGGGATTATTTATGGAGACATTGGAACGTCTCCTTTGTATGTAATGAAAGCTATTCTTGGCGATCATACCATAAATGCTGATATTGTACTGGGAGGTATTTCCTGTGTTTTTTGGACTCTTACTTTACAAACTACAATAAAGTACGTACTAATTACTTTAAGTGCCGATAATCATGGTGAAGGTGGAATTTTCGCATTATATGCTTTAGTCAAAAAGACAAAAATTCAGTGGCTCATTGTGCCCGCCATTATTGGAGGAAGTGCCTTGCTTGCCGATGGTATTATAACACCGCCCATCTCGATTTCGTCTGCAGTTGAAGGTATTAGGGCATTCTACCCTACAATGGAAACAAAGACCATTATTTCTATTGTAATCACTATTCTTTTCATCTTATTTACCATACAACAGTTTGGAACTAAGTTAGTTGGTAAGTTTTTCGCACCAATGATGCTGATTTGGTTTGCTATGCTTGGAACTCTTGGTTTTATACAAATTATCCATTTCCCGGAAGTTATTAAAGCTATAAATCCTTATTATGCTTACCATTTACTTTCTGTTCATCCTGACGGCTTTTTTGTTCTTGGATTTGTATTTTTATGTACAACAGGAGCCGAAGCTTTGTACTCAGATATGGGACACTGCGGTAGAAAAAACATTAGAATCAGCTGGATATTTGTAAAAACTACTTTAGTATTAAATTACTTTGGTCAGGCTGCTTATTTAATTCATCATGAAGGAAGTACATTACAGCAATTAGGAGGAGAAAATGGGAATCCGTTTTATCTGATTATGCCACATTGGTTTTTACCATTTGGAATTGTAGTGGCAACTTTAGCTGCCGTAATTGCATCTCAGGCACTTATCAGCGGATCATTTACTTTGATAAATGAAGCAATGCGTTTGAATTTCTGGCCGAAAGTAAAAATCAAATACCCTACAGAAGTTAAAGGACAATTGTATATTCCGTCAATCAACTGGTTATTGTTTTTTGGTTGTGTTGGAATTGTATTACACTTCGAAAAATCAGGAAATATGGAACATGCATATGGTTTAGCGATCATTTTATGTATGATTATGACAACCATTTTGCTGAATTATTATTTAATTATGAAGCGTGTGAAATTGTATTTCATGGTTCCGCTTATCACAATTTATTTATTGATCGAATTTAGTTTCCTGATCGCGAACATTACAAAATTTGCCGAAGGAGGTTATGTAACTTTAATCATTGCAACACTTCTTATTTCGATAATGACAATTTGGTATTTAGCTAAGAAAATCAACAAAAGCTATACTAAAATCATCAAAATTGAGGATTATAAAAAAGTATTAGTAGAATTAAGCCAAGACTTATCGATTCCAAAATACGCAACACACCTAGTTTATATGACAAACGCGAACCGTGTTGATGAGCTGGAGGAAAAAGTAATTTATTCGATTTTACAAAAACGTCCAAAAAGAGCTGATATTTACTGGTTTGTACACGTAAATATTTTGACTGAACCTTATAAAACACAATATAAAGTTACCGAAATCGCGAAAGACGATATTTACAGAATCGATTTTAACTTAGGATTTAGAGAGCCTACAAAAATCAATTTAATGTTTAGAGAAGTAATTCGTGACATGGTAAAACGCGGAGAAGTTGATATCACCAGCCGTTACGAATCATTAAACAAAAACAATATTATTGGTGACTTTAAATTTGTATTGTCTGAGAAATTCTTATCAAATGACAATGATTTAAGATGGCACGAAAATATTATCATGAACTCTTATTTCTTTATTAAGAAACTGAGTTTATCTGAAGAAAGAGCTTTTGGATTAGACAGCAGCTCGGTAAAAGTAGAAAAATTCCCGATGGTGCTTCACGCTCCGGAAAATATCGGATTGACAAGAATAACTGCAAAAGAATAATCTGCTTGCAGAAATCTCTTCAGAAAAACACTCTTTTAAAACTTTATCAGAGTGTTTTTCTCTTTTAAAAAGGAAAGCTAAATAACAATCATAATTAAAAATTTAACTTTCAATCAATTAATAGTACCTTTGCAACTCAAATAATTAAAATGAGATTACACAGAAATTTAGTTTATACTACCATCGACTCTTTGAACGCAATTTTCAATGAAGGAGAATATGCAGATAAAGTGGTAGCAAGAGCATTAAAAAAAGACAAACGTTGGGGAAGTTCTGACAGGAAGTTTGTTGCTGAAACGATATATGAAATTGTTCGCTGGAAACGTTTATATGCAGAAATTGCAGAAGTAAAAGAACCTTTCGACAGAGACAATTTATGGAGAATGTTTGCGGTTTGGGCAGTTTTAAGAGGATATCCTATTCCGGATTGGAGACAATTAGAAGGAACTCCTGAAAGAAAAATAAAAGGACGTTTTGACGAACTTTCAAAAGTTAGAGCTTTAAAAGAATCTATCCCAGACTGGATGGACGAATTAGGCGTTAAAGAACTTGGCGAAAAAGTATGGGCAAAAGAAATTGCTGCTCAAAACCAGCCTGCTAAAGTTATTTTAAGAACCAATACCCTTAAAGGAACTAAAGAAAACCTGAGAAACACCTTGATGGATTTAAATATTGAAACTGAATATTTAAAAGATCAGCCTGAGGCTTTAGTTTTAAAAGAAAGAGCAAACGTATTTTTAACAGATGCTTTTAAACAAGGACTTTTTGAGGTTCAGGATGCTAACTCACAATTAGTTGCCGGTTTCCTTGATGTTAAACCTGGAATGCGTGTTGTTGATACGTGCGCCGGAGCGGGTGGAAAAACATTGCATATTGCTTCTTTAATGGAAAACAAAGGGCAATTGATTGCAATGGATTTGTACGAAAGCAAACTAAAACAATTGAAATTAAGAGCCAAAAGAAATGGTGCTTTTAATATTGAATACCGCATTATTGACACTACAAAAGTGATCAAAAAACTGCATGAAAAAGCAGATCGTGTTTTAATTGACGCACCTTGCAGCGGTTTAGGAGTTTTAAAAAGAAACCCGGATTCTAAATGGAAATTACAGCCTGAATTTATCGATAACATTCGTAAAGTTCAAAGCGAGGTTTTAGAAAGTTATTCTAAAATTGTAAAACCAGGAGGGAAATTAGTTTACGCAACTTGTTCTGTTTTACCATCAGAAAATCAGGAACAAGTAGAGAAATTCTTAAAAACAGAGATCGGAAAAGAATTTACGTTTATTCAGGATCGTAAAATACTGGCTTCAGAATCTGGTTTTGATGGATTTTATATGGCTTTATTAGAGCGTAAAACAAAATAAAAATTTAATATTTTAAATTCTAATATCTTAAATTCCAAATTCCAACATAAAAATTGGAATTTGGAATTTTTATTTTGGGATATTTTACTGCCATAATTTGTTTAGTCCCTACGGGACATTTTTATGGGTCGTCTTTATTTTTCTACCGACATGTAACTCCTAACGGAGTTTTTTTCTCATAGAATATTTTTTTTCTGTTGCTTATTTTTTTATATACCCCTATTCCTAATATAGTTTCTCTTAAGAATGTAATACCTTAAAATACTCCACACTCTTTTAGAATATCTCGTAGAGATTAAATATCGGTAAAAACATAGAAAGACGCCGTCAACATTTGTCCCGTAGGGACTTAACATTCCACAAAAAAAATCCCAAATCCCAATATAAAAATTGGAATTTGGAATTTAAAATATTGGAATTTCCTAATCTATCTTAAACTCGACTTACGCAATAACTTTCCGTTTTCGTTTTCCTTAAATTTCGGAACAAAAACAATTTCTTTTGGTCTTTCAAATTTTCCTAAAACATCAAAAAAGTCAGCAGAGAAATCATATTTTTCACCTTCTATAACTAAAATTAGTTTTTCACCTAAAACAGTATCGGGAACACCCGTTACAAAAAAACGATTACTAATTCTGCCGATTAACTTCGCTTCAATCTGCTCTGGAATCAGTTTCACTCCTCCACTATTAATTACATTATCGATTCTTCCCAAAAATACAAACTGATTTTCATTTACTAAATCAACTAAATCATTAGTAACAATTGGCTCTTCAGAAATAGAGGAAACATAAATTACCAGACAGCCGCGATCGTCTTTTTCAATTTTTACATTTGGTAAAATTGTAAAAGCGGTTTCTCCTACTCTTTTAGCTGCAATATGCGTTATCGTTTCGGTCATTCCGTACGTTTCGTAAATCTCTGTTTTAAAAGGCAGAAGTTTCTCTATAAGGTCGCTGTCTGTTTTTGCTCCGCCAATAATTAACTTTTTTATATTACTTAATTTTTCAAGCGAATTTTGAACCTGTAAAGGAACCATCGCAGCAAAATCGTATTTTTTATTATTATAAGCCAAAGGTTCTGTACTTGGAACTACAACATCCAGTTCTAATCCTAAAATCAAACTGCGAACCAGCATCATTTTACCCGCAATAAACTGAGTTGGCAGACAAAGCAAAGCTTTATTTCCCGGTTCTAAGCCAAAGAAATCTCCCGTTGCTAATGCCGACTGAATCATAGCTTGTTTTTCTAATCTAACTAACTTAGGAAGTCCGGTAGTTCCAGAAGTGGTCATTTCGATATAATCCTTGTGATCAAACCAATCCAGAAAAAATTCTCCAATGGCGCGTTCGTAAACATCGCCTTCTTTGATAAAACTATATCCAATGCGGCATAAATCTGCAGCGTTTAGATGGTATCCATCAAGTTTAAAATAATTATGTACATTTTTATGTGTTAAGTTTGGCATGATCCTGTTAGTTTAAATTTAAAAATTCTGAAACCTCATTATTTGATTCATCGATTTTACCCGTTAATTTCTCTTTCCAATTCGTCCATTTATACTTTTTACTAAAAATAAAAAGCAAAATAGGATACACAATCACAACCGGCAAAATAACATCTGCCCCAGCAGAAGGATCTGACATATCTTTAAAAATAGAATGCGTTTGAAAAACCGACCAATCTGAAGTTACCAATAAAGCCCCAATAAGATTATTTGCAGCATGAAAGCCCAAAGCCAGTTCCATTCCGTCATCCATTAAAGTTATAACCCCGAGAAATAAACCTGTTCCTATATAATAAACCATGATAATATATCCCATCTTGGTCACTTCGGGATTAAGAATGTGCATGGAACCAAATATCAGTGAAGTCATCATTAATGGAAACCATCTGTTTTTGGCCAGATTAGCAAAGCCCTGCATTAAATATCCTCTAAAAACATATTCTTCTGTACTGGTTTGAATGGGAATTAAAATTGTTCCTACAACCACTAAAATCAAAAAAGGAACTAATTTAAAATTCCAGACAAATTTTTCCGGAGATTGAAAATAAAGTACCAAAAAGCTGATTACAGAAAATATTGCCCAAAGAAGGAAAGAAAATAAAATCCTGTTCCAGTCTACTTTTTTTCTTCCCGTTGTTACCGATAAAAGTGTTTGATGGTGCATATATTTTATCACAAAATATATTCCTGCAAAAGCAAAAACAAATGAAAGCATTACTAAAAATAAGGTAAGATTGGGCTCAAACATTTTTAAAGCCGAATCATTATCGGTCGGGAAAGCGGCGTGCTCTTTAAAACTTTTATAAAGAACTGCAATAGAAAAAGGAATTTGACCTACAAATGAAGCTGTGATAATAAAAACAGATCCTAAAAGATATTTCCAAAAATGATTTTCAGGTTTAACTCCTTGCTCTAAAAACATATATTTAAAATTTTTGAAATGAGAATTCGATTTAAATAGGAAATCCTATTTTTGTTGTACTAAATAGAACTCTTTTTGAGAGATTTTATTCTAGCAGACTTTAAATATAAGAAAATGATACAAATTTACCATAATCCACGCTGTGGAAAATCAAGAAGCTGTTTGGCTTTTATTGAAGATACCAAACAAGAATATGAGATAATTCCTTATTTAACAGATACTCCGAGTTTTGAGGACCTAAAAAAACTTCTTAAAGAATTAAATATTCAGCCCAATGAATTGGTTCGAACCAAAGAAAAAATCTGGATTGAAAACTACAAAGGAAAAGATTTGAGCGATGACCAAATTATTCAGGCAATGGCAGATAACCTAATTTTAATTGAAAGACCTATTGTTGTAAAGGACGGAAAAGCTATTATTGGAAGGGATTTAGACAAAGTTGCCTCTTTTTTAGACTGATTATAAAATAATCAATTAACATTTTTTTGTGATCTTGCTTTTTAAACCAAAAGGTACATTTGCTGTCTAAGAAGAAAAGAAACCAGAAAAAAATGAAACAAATCAATTTTGTTGTAATGCTCGTGATGCTTTTTACAGGCTTTTACAACTATGCGCAACAAGGACCACAAGCAAGAAATAAAGTAAAAGTTACCGGAAAAGTTTTCGAAAAAGTAAGCAAGCAGCCGCTTGAGTATGCTACAATTTCGATTATGGCACCAAATGACACAAAAGTTATTGCCGGCGGGATAACCAATCCTAAAGGTGAATTTGAAGTAGCTGTTGCTCCGGGAACTTACGATATAAAAGTAGAATTCATTTCGTTTAAATCGACTGAAATTAAACAAAAAAGTATCCAGGAAGACACCAATTTAGGTGTTGTAAATTTATCTGAAGATGCTGCACAATTAAACGAAGTTGTGGTTCGTGCCGAAAAATCATCTGTAGAAATTAAACTGGATAAAAAAGTTTATAATGTTGGTCAGGACATGATGGTAAAAGGAGGAACTGTAAGCGACGTTTTAGATAATGTCCCATCTGTTTCTGTTGATACCGAAGGAAATGTAAGTTTAAGAGGAAGTGACAATATCCGAATTTTAATTGACAGAAGACCTTCAAACGCTATAAATGTTGCAGAAGCTTTACGTCAGCTTCCTGCAGATGCCATTGATAAAGTAGAAGTTATTACCAATCCATCAGCACGTTATGATGCCGAAGGTGGATCAGGAATCATCAATATTATTCTTAAAAAAGGAAAAAATCAGGGCTTAAATGGAACTTTTATTGCTTCGACAGGACTTCCTGAAACGTATGGTTTAAGCGGAAATTTAAATTACAAAACAGAGAAATTAAACTATTTCACCACTCTTGGTTACAACCGCAGAACAAGTGAAGGTGCAGGTTTAACTAATACAGAATATTTAAATGCTGACGGAACTCCAAAAGGATTTCTTGATGAAGATCGTGATACTAAAAGAACTTCTGACGGATTTAACGGAAGAGCTGGTATAGAATGGACAGTTGCTCCAAACACATTCTGGACAAATGCCATTAATTATCAAAAGAGTTCTGGTGACACAAGAGACTATATCACTTATAGTAATTTTGGCGCAGCGCATGATTTTACTGGTAATTCATACCGTTTAAATGATGGTGTTACCGGAAGTGAAAACGTAGAATATACCTCAAACTTAATCAAAAATTTCAACGATAAAGGACATAAACTTACTGCCGATTTATCGATTTCAAGAAATACAGACGATAGTAATAGTACTATTACAGCATCTCCAAATTTCAATAATACCTTGAACGATCAGGTTCAGAAACAAGTACAATTACAAGCAGATTATGTATTACCATTAGGTAAAGGAAGCCAGTTTGAAGCCGGATATAAAGGAAGTTTTGGTGATTTGAACAACGAATATGTAATAACCGACAATCAGGGTAACCCAGATCCAAAATTATCAAATACTTTAGAATACAAGGAAAACATAAACGCAATTTACACGCAATACGGTTTCAAAGTTAATAAGTTCTCTTATTTATTTGGATTACGTTGGGAAGACACTAATATTCAGGTAAATCTATTAGATAGTAACGATTTCAACACTAAAAAATATAACAACTTGTTTCCAAGTGCTTTTATTAGTTACGAAATTTCAGATCAAAGTAACTTCACAGCAAGTTACAGTAAGCGTTTATCAAGACCTAGAGGACGTTTCATGAATCCTGCGACAAATTATTCGAGTAATGTTAATATTTTTCAGGGGAATCCGGACTTAGATCCATCTTTGACAGACAAATACGATATTGGATACATCAAACGCTGGGAAAAATTAACCTTTAATACTTCGGCATATTTTGAAAACACAAAAGACGTTTTCAGTTTTGTGAGAACCCCTACAGGTGACGTTGTAACTCCTGATGGTGATGTTGTAACTCCTACACCGGATAATCCAGTTGATGGAATTCCGGTTATTTTAAGCCGTCCAATTAACTTAGGAAGAGAGCAAAAATTTGGTTTTGAGTTTACTCTTAATTATACACCATTCAAAGTATGGAGAATCAACAGTAACTTCAACTTTTACAATGTAAAAACTACCGGTGAAAATACTTATATAGACACTAAAGGAAATACAGTTGTACAAGATCTGGATAATCAAGCTAATACATGGTTTGCCAGAATCAACTCAAAATTAACGTTGCCATACAAAATAGACTGGCAGTTAAGTGCTGTTTACAATGGCGAACAAAAAACGGCTCAGGGTAAAAACTTAGGTCAGTTTGGTATGAATACGGCATTTAGTAAAGATGTCTTAAAAGACAAAGCAACAATTGCATTCAATATTAGCGATATTTTCAACTCACGTATCATGAAGTCTGACACCTATCTTCAAAATGATGTCACTCGTGAAAGTCAAAAATCGTATAGCGAAATGCAGTTCCGTAAACGTCAGTTCAATTTATCATTTACATATCGTTTCAACAAACCAAAAAGTGATAGAGACAGAAACGCACAGCCTAAAAATGATGGCGGCGGTGATGGCGGTGGAGATTTCCCTGGATAACATAAGTTAAATTCCAATATTAAAAAATCCCAAATTCCAACTTCACTGGATAAATTCCAAATACTAAAAATCCCAAATTCTAATTGATTGATTCTCATTGGAATTTGGGATTTTTTTATTGAAATTTTATTTTAGTTTTTAGCATAAAAAAGGACTCGTTTTCACGAATCCTTTTATGAAATCAATTCAAATTAAATTGATTGTTCTTCTTGTCTTTTTTTAGCTCTCTTTTCTTTGAACATTTCCCAGCTAGCTCCCGTAACCCAATAAGATACGAAACCAACCAAGAAAAACATTAACCAAAACCCTATAGTTAGTATGGTTAAGAAAAGTAAAAAGCCTAAGTACTGTGAAAATTCAAACATGTTTTCCGGAATTTTTGAATGTTACCACAAATGTAGGCTATATATTTTTCCTCAGCAATAAAATCTAAATCAATTTTCGTGAAATAACATTTATCCGTATATTTATACTCATTTTAAATAAGCTTTCTTTTCGATAAATTATTCAACTATCTAAACTAGAAGAACATGAGTATTTTCAGGAGCTATTTCCCGCTATCCGCTGCAATCTTTTATGTTTTTAAAGAAAAAACATAAAAGGATTTCCGCTACTATCGGGGCTAGAATCCGTATTCAAAAGAAATCTTAAACACCAAAATAAAAAATCCGTTTCAATCCGCGTCTTTACGAAGTAAATCAGCGTTATCAGCGTTCCATTTACCCAAACAAAATACAATATTACAAACAACATATTTACACAAAATGAAATACAGAATAGAAAAAGACACCATGGGCGAAGTTCAGGTCCCAGCCGATAAATATTGGGGTGCTCAAACAGAACGTTCAAGAAATAATTTCAAAATTGGAAACTCCGCTTCGATGCCGCAGGAAATCATCGAAGGATTTGCTTATCTAAAAAAAGCGGCTGCTTACGCCAACTTTGATCTGGGAGTTTTACCAATAGAAAAAAGAGACGCAATCGCTGCCGTTTGTGACGAAATTCTGGAAGGAAAATTAGATGATCAATTTCCACTTGTAATTTGGCAGACAGGTTCAGGAACACAAAGTAACATGAACGTAAATGAAGTAATTGCTAACCGCGCCCAAGTTTTAAAAGGTTTTGAAATTGGCGAAGGCGAACAATTTATAAAAGCAAATGATGATGTAAATAAATCTCAATCATCAAATGATACTTTCCCAACCGGAATGCATATTGCAGCTTACAAAATGGTGGTTGAAACCACAATTCCGGGAGTTGAAAAACTGCACGCAACTTTGGTAAAAAAAGCAAATGAATTTAAGGATGTTGTAAAAATTGGCCGTACGCATTTAATGGACGCAACGCCTTTAACTCTTGGACAAGAAATTTCAGGTTACGCAGCGCAATTAGCTTTTGGATTAAAAGCGCTTAAAAACACCTTAGCTCATTTATCTGAAATTGCTTTGGGAGGAACTGCAGTTGGAACAGGATTAAATACTCCAAAAGGTTACGACGTAAAAGTTGCCGAATATATCGCTCAATTTACCAAACATCCTTTTATTACTGCCGAAAACAAATTTGAAGCTTTGGCTGCGCACGACGCCATTGTTGAAACTCACGGTGCTTTAAAACAATTGGCTGTTTCCTTAAATAAAATTGCCAATGATGTTAGAATGTTAGCTTCTGGCCCACGTTCAGGAATTGGAGAAATTCATATTCCGGAAAATGAACCGGGATCTTCTATTATGCCCGGAAAAGTAAATCCGACACAATGTGAAGCTTTAACAATGGTTTGCGCTCAGGTTATTGGAAACGATATGGCAATCGCAGTTGGCGGAATGCAGGGACATTATGAATTGAATGTTTTTAAGCCTGTTATGGCTGCAAACTTTCTTCAATCGGCACGTTTGCTTGGAGATGCTTGTGTTTCTTTTGACGAACATTGCGCACAAGGAATCGAACCAAATCATAAACGTATTAAAGAATTGGTAGATAATTCTCTGATGCTTGTAACCGCTTTAAACACAAAAATTGGTTATTACAAAGCTGCCGAAATTGCTCAAACCGCTCACAAAAACGGGACGACGCTAAAAGAAGAAGCAGTTCGTTTAGGCTACGTTTCTGCTGAAGATTTTGACGCTTGGGTAAAACCCGAAGAAATGGTTTAATTTAATGGTGAATTGTTAATGGTGAATTATAAATTATTTGACCGACTATAATAAAAAAAGAGCTTTCTAAATTTAGAAAGCTCTTTTAATTAATTAACAATTTATAATTAACAATTCACAATTATTTACCGTCTACATAATCTTGTAAATAGCTGAATCTTTCTGTAAGTTTTCCTTTTTCGGTGATTTTTGCGCGTTTTAAAATTCCATCTTTATCTCCATTGAAAAAAGCCGGGATTACATGTTCCATAAATTGTTCTCCAAAACCTTCGCTGGCATCTTTTGGGATTTCACATGGAAGATTATCAACCGCCATAACCACAACTGCCGCCGGATGAAAAACATCTACTTCTTTATCTTCTAAAGGAAAATAACCATAAATAGGTTCAGCAATTGTCGAAGAACGAAGCGTACTTGCAATTGGCCCGTTTACATCGCAGGAAATATCTGCTACCACTTTTAATTTACAGTCGCTTGCGTTTAACATTTCTCTGGTCAAAATCATTGGAGCATTACTTGCATAAAAATGACCTGCAAAATAGATATCTGAAACTTTCGTGAATTTTTCAAAATCAGAAGTATAAGCTTCAGGATTTTCGACAAAATCATTAAAATCTAAAACCTGACCATCAATACGTTTGTTATATTCTAAAACATCTAACTGAACATAAACTGCCTGCGCATATTTTTTAGTCAGATAATTGTCTACCGTGATTTCTTTTATTTTAATAGCATCCAAAATTTCTTTTGCCCCGCTCCCAACCTTTCCTGTTCCGGTAATGACAAATTTTAAAGCCGGCATTGTAATGCGTTTTAAATGCATAATCAAAGCTTCTTTTCCTGAAAGGGTTTCTGCTTTTGGAAGTTTAAATAATTCGAATTTAATTCCGAAAGCACGGATTCCGTTATATACGCCAACCATTCCGGCATATTTGCCAAAACCAATTAATCGACGATCCAGCGAATCTACAATAGTTTCATGATCGTATAAATCAATTTTTTTTTCTAAAATCGCCTGAAGTAATTTCCTGTTATGTGGCTGCTTTTTTATCGTATGAGAAAAAAAGAAATATGCTTTGTTTGGAATTAAATTGTCAACAGGAACTTCTTTTACACCAAAAAGAACATCACAATCAGAAACATCTTCTGTAACGGTTATTCCCATATTTTTATATTCTGCATCAGAAAAAACTCTAATATCTGAACTTTCTACTTCAACAGAAGCATCATGATAAACTTGTTTTAGTTTTGTCAGCTCATTTGGAGAAAAAACAACTCTTCTGTCTGGTGGGTTTTTTCTTTCTTTTATGATTCCAAATTTCATTTAAATAAATTTAAAGCATTTAATAATATAACTTTTTACATCGTATTTGTTTCAAATATAACAAATATAGTTAAATTTTTGTTTCTAATTTACTATTTAGAATGTTTAAAAACCGTTAGTAGCTGAAAAACAAAGAAATAAAAAAAACAGTTCTTAAAATTATGTTAAAAAGACGTTTTTAAACCATCAAAAACTGAGAATACAACAAAATTGAATTCGATATATTTGTTTTTAAAGAACGATGCAAATGATTTTCCTTAAAAAAACAAAGATACCACAAATACTTTTCTCAGTATTAGTTTTAAGCTCTTGTGGTAATGACAATAAAACAAAAACAGCTACTACTCCTACAGTCGAAGATACATTACCTAAAATGAAGCCGTTAGGTCCTGAAAAGAAAATTTCTCAGGCTTATAAAAATTCAGTAATTGGCAGAATAAATCATTTTTATTATAAAAACTGGCCCAACAACAGCATGAACGGAAGCTTTTTAGTTGCCCGAAATGGTCAGATTATTTATGAAAAATACAATGGTTTTGCCAATAAAAATGAAGGAACTAAAATAACTGCCGAAACTCCTGTGCAAATTGCCTCTGTAAGTAAAGTATTAACGGCAACAGCCATTTTAAAATTGGTGAATGCGGGTAAAATAGATTTAGACCAAAAAGTAAATACAATTTTAAAAACGTTTCCATACGAAGACTGCACAATTAGAATGCTTTTAAGCCATCGCACCGGAATGCGTAATTATGCTTATTTTACAGATCACGATAAATCGGTTTGGGACAGACATAATCAGTTGACCAATAAGGACATTTTAAATCTTTTGGCAACTAAAGATATTGGTTTAGAATCTAAAACCGGAACTCGTTTCAGCTATTGCAATACTAATTATGCAATGCTGGCACTCATCATTGAAAAAATTACCGGCTTGAAATATAAAGAAGCAATGTCTCAAATGATTTTTAAACCTTTAGGGATGACGCATACGTATGTTTTTGACGATGACAAAGACAGAAAAACGATTGTTCCATCATATAAAGGAAATGGTGTAGAAATTGGTTTTGATTATCTGGACAATGTTTACGGAGATAAAAATGTTTTTTCGACAGTCAGAGATCTTTTAAAATTTGACCGCGCCAGACAATCTCCTGATTTCTTGAAACCTGAATTATTAAAACAAGTTTACACGGGTTACAGCAACGAGCGTAAAGGAACTAAAAATTACGGTTTGGGAATTAGAATGATTAATTGGGAAACGGGTCAAAACTATTATTTCCATAATGGCTGGTGGCATGGCAATACCTCATCTTACATTACTTTAATGAAAGAGAATGTGACTATTATTGCGTTGTCTAACAAAATGACAAGAAACACTTATGCCGTTCGTAAATTAGCTCCAATTTTTGGGGATTATCCTTTTAATTTTAAAGACGAAGAATAAAATAGTCATAAATTCGAAAGTCAAAAGTCTTAAAGTCAAATACTTTAAAAACTTTACGTCTTTCGACTTTTGACTTTCGAATTTTTCTGAAAATTTTAGTAGAAAGTAATTTCAAATACTCTAAATTTGCAGACTCATTTTTGGGGTCGACTGGTTTTGACAGCAAGTCGAATTGAACAGTAAGCACGTCGAGCATTGAGACCTTGCTCGTAAATATAAGATCTCAAACTTTTACACGGCGAAAATAATTACGCTTTAGCTGCATAATCCGAATCATAGTAAGATTGCGCCACGTCTCTACAAGGTAGAGAAGCTGGATTCTCCTGGAAAGCCTTGGTTTGTGGCGTTCCGTCAAGGGGAACCGTAAAAATAAACCTAGAAATCCATGAGCTTCGGGTGGGTTTCGAAACTTAAGAAGATAAGTGTTCGGTGGCTGTTTCTGGCCTAGCTTAACATCGAAAATCTAATCAGGAAATAAGCGTGTAGAAAGCTCTTTAGTTGCTTGTTTGGACCCGGGTTCGATTCCCGGCGACTCCACAAAAAAGCCTGTAAACTCTTTGTTTACAGGCTTTTTTCTTTCTAGTTGACAATTTAGTAGACATTTTTACTGTTGATAAATTAACCTTAAATAGTCAGATTATAATCCCAATTTAAGCAAATCAGGTAGTTTTACTCTACATTGTAGAGCTGTAAAGTTATAATTTCGGAATTAAAACTAACTGACCATTTATGAAACTACAAAAACTTATCATTAAAAATTTCCGAGGATTAAAGGGAGAAAATAATATAATTGATTTTTCATCCTCAAATATTATTTTCCTAATAGGGCTAAACAATGTTGGTAAATCTTCCTTTTTGCGTGCGTATGAATTTTTTATTAACTCTGCTCAAAAGGCAAACACATCGGATTTTTATAATTATGACGTTAATATTCCTATTGAAATAGAGGGCGTATTTTTAAAAGATGAAAATGACGATGATGACGACGAATTAGCATTAGCTTCTAAAGGCAAGGGTACAGATCCAGATTGGATTAAAAAATGGGTTGATGAAAATAATTTTATTCGTATAAAAAAAATCTGGACAGAAACTAATACTGCAGATAAATTCACATTTTCTCCTGAAACTAATGAATGGGTGTTAAACGGTTTTGGCGGAATGCCTTCACTATTTCAAAAACATTCTCCAACGCCTATCCTAATTAGCGCAATGGAAACTGTGGATGTGCTAACTTAGCATGGAGTTCTAGTTAAGAACTAAATCTTAACTTTAGA